>JAHBWE010000001.1:0-300000 GCA_019637155.1 Labilithrix sp.
CGGCGGGGCTCCGTCCGCGCGCAACGCCCCGCAGATCCGTCAGGTCCAGAAGAAGACGATGACGGGGGTGGGCCCGAACCAGGCGCCCGGCGCGCCGCCGCCTCCGCCGCCGTCGCAGCGCAAGATGCCGGCGGTGCGTCAGGTCGGTCCGAACCCGCACGAGGGTGAGACGATGCCGCCGTCCGAGCGGCTCTCGGCCGCGCCAGCGAGCGACGACGCGAAGACGATGATCGCCAAGACCTCGCCGCAGGCGATCAAGGAGCTGATGGCGGGCAAGCGGCCGGGCGTTCCGCCGCCGATGCCGCCGCCCGCGCTCCGCAAGACCAACCCCGGAAACCTCCCGCCGCCCAAACCCTCGCGCGGGAGCGTGGGCAACCAGCAGGTTGCGCCTCCGGTGCCGACGCCGAAGCCTGGCTCGGCCCCGCAGCCGGCGCCGACGCCGAACCCGACGAGCAGCCAGAAGCGCGCGACGGGCGCGAACCCGCGCGCGGGGACGGTGAAGGCGCCGCAGACGATGAAGGGGGTCGCGCCGGCGCCGCCCGATCTCGTGCCCTCGATCCGGGTCGAGGAGGACGCGGAGCAGGCCGCGACCGGTCGCATCGCGATCGGGGAAGAGCCGGACGAGATGACCCAGCGCGCGGTCGACATCGGCGAGGCGGGGCTCGCCGACGCGGAGGCGGCGCTCGAGGCGATGACGCACTTCCAGACCGCGGAGGACGCCCTCGCGCGCGGCGACCTCGCCGCCGCGGAGGCGAGCGCGGCGAAGGCGGTCGCGGGCGATCCGGCGGAGGCGAACTACCGCACGCTCCTCGCGTGGATCCGCGCGCAGAGCGGGGCGGCGCAGGCGATCGACGACGCGATCCGCGTGATGTCGAAGGTCCTCATCGAGGACTCGAACGAGCGCGCGTTGTTCTATCGCGCGAAGCTCCTCGTGCGGAAGAACCGCCTCCACGACGCGATGCACGACTTCGAGGAGCTCCTCTCGTCGAACCCGGACCACGCCGAAGCGCAGCGCGAGGCGGGCGAGCTCCGCGCGAAGCTCCCGCCGATTTGAGCGCGCTCTCGTCGGCGGAGGTCGCGCTCCTGCGCGAGGTGCGGCTCTCCGACGAGGACCACGGCGGCCTCGCGGGCGGCGAGCTGACCGGCGACGATCTCGAGCCGATGACGCGCCTCTGCGAGCTCGGTCTGGTGGAGGCGCTGGGCGAGTACGGCGAAGCGCCGGACGGCGAGGAGGACGAGCGGGCGATGGGGGCGACGGCGCTCGTGTACCGCATCACCGCCGCGGGCGTCGCGGCGCTCGCGGACCACGGCTGACTCTTCGCTCGCTTCGGTTGCTCGTTGCTTCTGTCGCTTCCGTCGCTTCCGTCCTCATCGCTCGGCGAGGAGCTCGCGGAGCTGTGAGGTCGCGGCGGGATCGTCGGCGAGGGAGGCAGCGACCTCGGCGAAGAAGGCCGTTTCGGACTGGGTGTGCTCGGCGTAGAGGGTTTCGAAGCGGGCGAGGGCGGCGCTCCAGGTCGCGAGCTCGAAGCTGCCGAGGTCTTTCACGACGGCGGTGAGGGTCTCGGCGATGCGGTCGTGCTGGGCGATGAGCTCGTCGACGCGCGCGCTCGAGGCGGCGGAGCGGCTCGCGATCCAGGGGAGGACGCCTTCTTGTTCGCGCGCGAAGTGGTCGAGGAGGGCTTCGCGGAAGGCCTCGATGCCGTCGGTGAGCTCGTGCAGCTCGTCGTCGAGGCGCGACGCCCCTCGTTCGACGCGCGTGAGGGCCTCATGCACGGCGACGAGGAGACCCGAAAGCTCGCGATGGTCGTGAGCGAGCTCCTGAAGTGGCGGGGTACCCACGCCCTCAGAAGATATGGAGGTTCAATGACGGGTCAAGAAGTCGTCAGGTCCGCGGTCGTGGTCCTGGCCATGGAGCGCGAGCGTCGCCCCGCCGAACAGCACGAGCGCAAGCATGGACAGCGCCACGAAGACGAGGGGTTCCACGAGGCGCGCGACGAGCGCGGCCCCGGTCAGCGGAAACGCAACGAGCCCAACGACCCCGAGCGCCACCGACGCCCGCGCCGACACCCGCCCATCCCCGCGCCCATTCGTCCGCGCTCGTATCCCTCGTGCAGTCCTCGCCATGACGACCTCCTTCTGCTGCAAATTCGCACTCACGCGCCCCGGCCTTTCTTGCGGGTCGTTGCTTCGAGCCTCGTTGCTTCGGCCTTGGTCGTCGCGTCGGCTTGGTCGTCGCGTTGGCCTGTCGTCGCTCGACCCCATTGGGGTGGTGGTGCGGTTGAGTCTTGGTGTCTCCGGCCCGGCTTGGGTCGATTCGTGGGGTTGAAGTCTCTGGTTGATATTGAAAGTCGTTTTCAATAAAGAACAAGGAGGAGGTGTTGTCAAGCGATGTCCGTGTCGTTCCCTGCGTCCTCGTCGGCGCTGTCGTCCGTGGTCCCGTGCTCGTCTGCTTCGGCCGCCGTGTCTGCGTGGCCGCCTCCTCCTCATGATCCGCGCGATCGAGAGGAGGCCTATGCCCTCGGCGAGTGGCAGGTCCGCGTCGCGACCGGCCGCATGTTCGAGTACTTCGTCCCGCGTGGCCTCTGGCATGTCCAGCTCTGGCATCCAGAGACGCGCATCTCGATCCTCACCCCGTCGCGGCTGACGATGGGGGCGTGGGAGGCCTTCCCGCTCCAGACATGGAAGGCCCGCCGCGAGACCTGGAGCTCGCTCGCCCTCGCGCTCGCCGCCGAGCACGACGTGAAGCTCCCCTCCGCCGCCGAAGTCGCATGGGTCGAGTCCACGTTCGTCCACGGCCTCGTCACCGCCCGCGCGCATGCGTGATCGCACCACGCACCTATGAATGCCGCATCGTCTTCCACGCGCACGCGTGAGCGCGTCGTTGCGCCCGCCTCCATGCGCGAGCATCACGGCGGACAAGGGATTGGCGGTGATGGCAGCGCTTTGGCGCTCGCGGGGCCGCGACGGCCGCCGAAACCTGCGCGCGGGTGCATGGTTAGTGAAATTGAAAACCATTTTCAAAAATGCTAGAAGGCGAGGACGATGATGCGAAGCTTTGGACGATCTCTCTTGGTTCTCGGGGCGGTGGTGGTGTGTCTGGGAGCGTGCGGTGATGACGACACCAGCACGACGCCCCCGCCGGGTGGGGTCGTCGGCGATCCGCTGAAGGACGCGGCGCCCGTCGTCGCCAACTACGCCGGCAACGTGCATGCGAACTACACGGATTGCCTCGAGAGCGCGAAGGCGATGAAGACCGCGATCGATGCGTTCGTCGCGGCGCCGTCGGAGGAGACGCTCGAGGCGGCGAAGAAGGCGTGGATCGCCGCGCGCCTGCCCTACGGGCCGAGCGAGGCGTACCGCTTCTACTCCGGGCCGATCGACAACGAAGAAGACGGGCCCGAGGGGCAGCTCAACGCGTGGCCGCTCGACGAGAGCTTCATCGACTACACGGTCGAGACGCCGGACTCGGGCATCATCAACGACGCCGCGTTCGAGCTCACGCGTGAGTCGATCATCGGCAAGAACTCCGAGGGCGACAACGAGGCGAACGTCGCGACCGGATACCACGCGATCGAGTTCCTGCTCTGGGGCCAGGACACCACCGAGCCCTCCGAGAAGAAGCCGGGCGCGCGGCCGTTCACCGACTACACGACCGAGAAGAACGCCGAGCGCCGGAAGACGTACCTCACGCTCGTCACCGACCTCCTCATCGACGACCTCCAGTCCCTCGTCGACGCGTGGGCCCCCGGCGCCGAGAACTACGCCAAGACCTTCGCCGCCGACCCGAAGGTCGCGATCAAGGACATGCTCCGCGGCATCGGCTCGATGGCGAACGGCGAGCTCGCCGGCGAGCGCATGACCGTGGCCTACAAGCTCAAGAGCCAGGAGGACGAGCACTCCTGCTTCAGCGACACCACCGCCGCCGACCTCCGCGGCAACTTCCTCGGCATCAAGAACGTGTACCTCGGCACGTACGCCTCGCGCTCGGGCCCGGGCATCACTACGCTCGTCGCCGCAGTGGACGCCGCCCTCGACACGAAGGTGAAGAGCGACCTCGCCGCGGCCGAGGCCGCCTTCGACGCGATCCAGGCCGAGCCCTTCGACTCCGCGATCATGTCCGACGACGACGCCCCCGCGCGCAAGGCCGTGCTCACGGCGATCGAGGCGACGAAGACGATCGCGAAGGACATCCCCGAGGTCGGCGCGAAGCTCGGCATCTCGTTCACCGGCGACGACATCGAGGAACCGTCCGGGCCGGACGCCGAGCTGTGAGCCCTGCGGCCCGCGTCCTCTCGGTCGCCCTGCTCGCAGCAGCGTGCAGCGGCGCCGACGACGCGGAGCCGGCTCAGCTCACCCCCGACACCGAGCTCAGCGCTGGGGCGGGCACCGTCTTCGACACCACGCGCGACGCGTTCAGCCGCCCCGTCGGCAACCTCGACGGTCCCGGGCGCGACGAGTTCTTCCTCGGCAACGCCATCTTCAGCCGGAGCTGGGTCACCGCCCCCGCGTCCGTCTCCGACTTCGACGGGCTCGGTCCGCTCTTCAACGCCGGCAACTGCTCGTCCTGCCACTTCAAGGACGGTCGCGGCCGCCCGCCGACGAAGCCGGACGAGGACTTCGTGTCGATCCTCGTCCGCCTCTCCGTCCCCGGCGCGGGCCCGCACGGCGAGCCGATCCCCGATCCCGTCTATGGCGAGCAGCTCCAGCAGGACGCGGTCCACGGCGTCGCGAAGGAAGGGAAGCCCCGCGTCACCTACGTCGAGCGCGCCGGCGCGTACGCGGACGGCGAGGCGTACTCGCTGCGCGTCCCGACGTACACGATCGAGGAGCTCGGCTACGGAGCCCTCGCCCCCGGCGTGATGCTCTCGCCGCGCACCGCGCCGAGCATCGTCGGGATGGGGCTCCTCGAGGCGATCCCCGCGGCCACGCTCGAGGCGCTCGCCGATCCCGACGATCGCGATCGCGACGGGATCTCGGGGCGCGCCAACCACGTCTGGGACCCGATCGCGCAGCGCGCCACGATCGGCCGCTTCGGCTGGAAGGCGAACGCGGCGACGATCCCGCAGCAGGACGCGGCCGCGTTCGTGAACGACATGGGGATCACGTCGACCGTGTTCGCGGCGGAGATCTGCAGCGGCGCGCAGTCCGCGTGCGCCGCCGCTCCGACCGGACCCTTCCCGCAGCTGCGCGAGGACCTCCGCGCGCAGGTCGACTTCTACGTCCGCACGCTCGGCGTGCCCGCGCGCCGCAAGCCGATGGCCGACGCGGTCCGGCGCGGGCGCGCCATGTTCGACGCCGCGCGCTGCTCCACGTGCCACCTCCCGACGATCCGCACCGGCGACGCGTTCGAGATCCCCGAGCTCGCGCGCCAGGAGCTCCATCCGTTCAGCGACCTCCTCCTCCACGACATGGGGCCCGACCTCGCCGACGGCCGCCCCGACTTCGAGGCGAGCGGCGTCGAGTGGCGCACCCCTCCGCTCTGGGGTATCGGGCTCGTCGAGCACGTGAACCGACACACGTTCTTCCTCCACGACGGGCGCGCGCGCGGCTTCGCGGAGGCGATCCTCTGGCACGGCGGCGAGGCGGCGGCGGCGCGCGACGCCTTCGTCGCCATGCCCAAGACCGACCGCGACGCGCTCGTCGCCTTCCTCGGATCCCTTTGATGATGCACCTCTCTCGCCGTCACGTCGTCGCTCTCCTCGGTCTCTCGCTCCTCGGCTGCCGTAAGGACAGCGGGCCCGAGCCGCCCGATCGCGGGAAGATCCTCTCCGATCTGACGACCAACATAGTCCGCCCCGCGTACGACGACGCCGTCACCGACGTGAGGGCGCTCGAGGCTAGGGCGATCGCGCTCCGGGACGCTCCGACCGCGGAGTCGCTCGCGGCCGCGCGCGCGGCGTGGCGCAAGGCGCGCGCGACGTGGAAGTTCACCGACGCGTTCCTCTTCGGCCCCGCCGACGACCTCGCGATCACGGCGGGGGCGATCGACACCGCCGGCGACGCGGTGAAGCTCGAGAAGCGGATCAGCGACGGCTCCACGATCGACGCGGCCACGATCGCGAAGCTCGGCGCGAACGAGCGCGGCTTCGGCGCGGTCGAGGTGCTCCTCTTCGATCCGGCGCGCGACGACGTCGTGATGCTCGGCGCGTTCGGCGACGCCGGGAGCCGGCGCGGGACCCTCGCCACCGTCGTCGCCGCCGACCTCACGGCGAAGGTCACCGCCGTGCGCGACGCGTGGTCCCCGGCCGGCTTCGGCGATCAGCTCGCGAAGGCCGGACGCGGGAGCACGATCTACACCGCCGAGCACCAGGGGATCGACGCGGTCGTGAACGCGCTCGTCTCCGCCGCGGAGATCATCATCGCGCTCCGGCTCGCGAAGCCGCTCGGCCTCGACGTCACGCCCAACGTGGCGCGGCCGGAGCTGATCGAGTCGCCGCGCGCGGACGCGTCGCTCGACGACATCCTCGCCGCGCTCGCCGGGATCGAGGCGGTGTACTTCGGCCGCCGCGGCGCCGCGCAAGGGCTGCCGCTCGCGGACGCGGTCGCCGATCGCAACCCGAGCGCCGACGCGCGCTTGCGCGACGCGCTCGTGCAGGCAAAGGCGGCGGTGACCGCGGTGCCGGGCCCGCTCCGCACCGCCGTCGTCGACCGGCGCGATCCCGTCATCGCCGCGCACGTCGCGTGCCGCGAGGTGAAGCGCGCGCTCGCGATCGACGTCGCGGGCGCGCTCGGGACCAGCGTCGGCTTCGCGGTGACGGACGGCGACTGAGATGGCGGCGGCGCTCTCGCGTCCCGCGCCGCTCGGCGCCGTCGCGAGGACACGCGTGCTCGCGCGCGCGTGGGAGCCCGTCGACGCCGCGTCGCTCGTCGCGTTCCGGTTCCTCCTCGGCGCGCTCGTCGCCGCCTCCGCGATCCGGCAGTGGGCCAAGGGCGCGATCCACGATCAGTTCGTCGTCCCGACCCACTTCTTTCCGTACGACGGCCTCTCGTTCGTCCGCCCGCTCCCCGGGGACGGGATGTATGCAGTCTACATCGTCCTCGCGCTCGCCGGCGCCGGCCTCGCGCTCGGCGTGCGCACCCGCGTCAGCGGCGCGATCGCGTTCCTCGCCTTCACGTACGCGCACGCGTGCGACGTCACGAACTACCTGAACCACTACTACCTCGTGAGCCTCTTGCTCGGGATCGCGACGGTGCTCCCGCTCGGGGCCGGTCACGCGAAGCTCCCGCGCTGGATGCTCTGGCTCGTGCGCTTCCAGATCGGGCTCGTCTACTTCTACGGCGGGGTCGGGAAGCTCCAAGCGGACTGGCTCGTCCGCGCGATGCCGCTCCGGATCTGGCTCGCCGGCGCGGGCGACTTCCCGGTGCTGGGGCCGCTCCTTCGCGTCGACGAGACGGCGTGGATCATGAGCTGGCTCGGCGCGGCGTTCGACCTGTCGATCCCGTTCCTGCTCCTCGTGAAGCGCACGCGGCCGTTCGCGTACGGCGCCGTCATCGTCTTCCACCTCGTCACGTCGCGCCTCTTCCAGATCGGGATGTTCCCGTGGGTGATGATCGCGCTGACGCTCGTGTTCTTCGAGCCGTCGTGGCCGCGCCGCTTCGTGCGCCTCCGCGGCGGCGTCGCGCAGGTTCCTCGCTGGTCGCTCCCGCTCGCGGCCGCCTACGCCGCGTTCCAGTTTCTCTACCCGCTCCGGAGCCACCTCTATCCCGGCAACGTGCTGTGGACGGAGGAGGGCTATCGCTTCTCGTGGCGCGTGATGCTCATCGAGAAGGCCGGCCTCGCCGAGCTCACCGCGCACGATCCCGTGAGCGGCGCGAAGCGCGAGGTCCGCGCGCGCGACTACCTCACGCCGCTCCAGGTGAAGATGATGTCGACGCAGCCGGACCTCGTCGCGAGCTTCGCGCGGACGATCGCGGACGAGGCCGAGCGCCGCGGCGAGCGGAGACCGCGCGTCACCGCCGACGTCTTCGTGACGCTCAACGGCCGCCCGTCCGCGCGCCTCCTCGATCCCGAGGTCGACCTCGCCGCGGAGCCGCCGCGGATCTTGCCCGCTCCCTCGGCGCCTTCACCGACGACGGCAGGGGACGAGGACGTGGTCGAGGCCAAGGTGGTCTCTCCGGCGGAGACGAGGGAGGGCGCGCAGCCGGCCAAGACGCCGGCGGCAGGCTGCTCGTCGAGGGGGCGGCACGAGCGATGCGCCGTGGAACATGGTGGCCGTCGTCGTCCTCGTCGTCGCGATAGTCTTCCGCCGCCGAACGACGGCTAGCTCGTCTCGAAATCCACGGCTGCACGACGAAGGTATCGCAGAGCGAGAGCATCATGTCCGGCAGCGCGAGGGCGGTCAGTCGAACGTATTCAGCATGAGCGAGATCCCCCCAACGGGCTCCATTCTCGGACGGTTACGAGCCTCGCCACTGTGTCGTCTTTCGCGACACAGTGGCAAGGTACCTTCGCGATGGCTTCTCGTCTACTCGTCGCGGATGGGCAAGCTACGGACGAGGCGAAACCCCACCCCAAGCCCGGTCCGCCGTTCTCCACGCGGGTAGGAGAGCGCGCCGCTGGCGAGTCGAAGAGCGACCGCCCATTGCATGAAGTTCCCGCCACGCGTCAGGCTGGACGGACGCGCCGGTAGGTCGCCACCGTAGTCGGTGAGCGGACCCGGCACGGTGCCTCCCGTCGGGGGATCGTTCACCCATTCCGAGACGTTGCCGAGGACGTCGAAGAGTCCCCACGCGTTCGGCGCCTTTGAACCGACGGGATGCGTGTGCCCGCCGGAGTTCGCGCAGTACCAGGCCACCGGCTCGAGCGCCTCGTCCCGACAGCATTCATTGTACTGCTGCCCTTGCGAAGTGATCTCGCCGGAGAAGAAGGCCGTCCGGGTACCTGCCCTCGCGGCGTACTCCCACTCGACCTCGGTAGGCAGGCGGTACCCGCGACATTCGTAGAGTGAGGTCGCGGTCAGCGTCGCACTCTCGCAGCGGAAGCCTTCGCCAACCTTCCCGGTACAACTCGCAAGCTCGTAGCAACGCGGCAATGCATCCCTGTCCGACAGCGCGTTAGCGTAGGCCAGCGCTTCATACCAGGTGACACCTCCGACCGGACAGTCGAAATTGTCCGTGCAATCGCCGATCCCCGCGTCGAAGTATGGACCGCTCGGGTTGGGATACCCAAGCGCGACCCATTCGCGTTGCGTCAGCTCGTTCTGTCCAATCAAGAAGTCGTGCGTGAGGATCATCGCCACTTCGTCTTCGCTGTAAGCCCCGCGCCCCCACTCGCTCGCCGGTGAGCCCATCACGAAGCAGCCCGCCGGTATGCGGCACCAGCCCCCCGAGCACGCGGCCGCAACTGCAGGGTGGCGACACTGAAACCCATCGAGAGTTCGATCCTGAGCGCCAATCGAGGTGGGGGGCGTCCACGCTCCCAAGCTAGGCGAGCTCGCACAGGTGCTCGTCGAGGTTGCGGCTCGATCGTCTGCCGCGTCCACCACTGGCCTCGCGCTCGTGACATCGACCGGCGCCGAGCTAGAACTGGGCGCCCGTTCTGGACCGCTCTCGTTGGCCTCTGCGCATGCATGCACGACAAAGCCACAAAACCCGACCCCCGCTACGGCCAACAGTACCAGAGCAGGTCGACTCATCGCTGAGTCGACCTGCTCACGCCGTGAATATCACCGTTGATACTGAATGTCGTCGTCAACGCGGGAATACGCAAAATCGTATCGAAATATGTCTGAGCCCCCTGCACGAGACCGCCCGACGGAACACCGCCCGCCCCACAATTCGCACACGAATCCCAGCCAACATTCTTGCCGTTGCAGCTACTGCTTCCGCAAGTCAACAAGTAGATCCGGAATAGATCTGTGGTTGAGAATTTTACCGTCTCTTGTGTGGATCCGCGATAGAAGAAGCTCATCCAGTCGTACTCGACACTCAGTCGGGTAACCACGTCATCGGCACCCACGCTATCGTCGAAGCAATGCGTGTTTCGCCAAAGAGCAGGTTCAAGACAGCTGACCGAAAATGGCGGAGCAGTACGAAATAGACCCGCACCATACGCTTCGCACGCGGCTGCGGGAACACCCGGCATACAAGTACGGTCGAGAAAATCCTTATAATACTTGAATGTGCAATCGCTCTCGTTTGGGCGATTGAAGGCGCGACTTGCAAAATACTGCGGGAACCCCTCGCTCTGAGCTGCACTGGGGTCTTCCAGCGATTGCAGACAATGAAGGGAGTTTGTGCCAACTACGTGATCGCAGGCGCATTCCGGTGGCGGAACGAGGTTTGGCGGGTCTCCGATGGTAAACGGACGATCAATCCTCCCCATGCCACGATACTGGACTGCATGGCCGATCTCGTGTGCCACCGAAAATTTCCACGCAGAATCGTCGAGCGCCGTGGGAGTTGATGGGCGCAGGCGCACTTCGCCAGCAGCTGAAGTCGTACACGTGTCGCACAGCCCCCTGTTGATGCAGTCCTCGAGCGTTGCATCACTCACACGGCAGGCCTCTTCCTCCTGGATGCTAACAAAGCAGCAGACGGAATTCGTCCTGATTGTCACCGGGGTCGACGCCGTCAGCGAGCTCACAATACCCAAGTCGCTGGCATTGCCGTCCAGCGCATCTGCCTCTTGTCTCAATATCGTGCTTACAATGCCCGCCACACGTGTGGCAGCAAAGTGACTCGTATTCACCATTCGAACGACGCGAGGAGGAACTTCGCCAGTCCAGCCTGTAAAACTATTGCTTACTTCGCAATTGTCAAAAACCGACGATCCGGAATCGGCATTCGTGAGCGCCGTGCAGAGCCACGGTGGATTCGCTTGGCGATCCTGAACGTGGAATCTCGGTCCGGACGTCATGGATCCGTCGGGCGCGATATCGCAATCCGCGCCTGTTCGGTCGAGACAGTGCGTCGTACGCAATTTAAGAATAAGACCTATTCCAATCCCGCTCGCTGGAGTCCAGAATCGTCGCGGCGGAGTGAATTCCGGAGAAACGCAACCCTCACGGTCGAGGACGACAATGCGCTCCGTCGAATCTTGCGAAGAGAGCCGTGCTGTCCGGTAGGCGGTCAGCTGCGCAACCGCAAAACTAGCGGGTATCTGTTGAACCGCGTCGGTGACAGCAAGGTCCTCGGTTGTACCTGGCGCGGAAGATGTCATTCCATCGACGTACTGAGCATTGAACGCAGTGCAGATCCGCGGCTTTCCGGTTGGTAGCACATGCCAGCAAATACGGTTCCCATTGCGGTCGATGCAGCTCAACCCGTTCGTGAAGTTCCGAGTACCATCCGGCGTCGTGACGCTTCCGTTCGATTCGCCAGTGTAGTTGTCGAAGAGTAGATCGACCGCAAGTGGGGGATCCTGGTCGCACGAGCTAGGTGCGCTCTTTCTGAAAGTAAAAGTCACGCGGACGGAATCCAACGACGGGTCGACTTCCTCGCTAAACGAGTACGGGAAATTGCGATGGCAGTTGCAGTTGTCACCAGTGCAAGTTCCCGTTGCACAGTTGAGCACTTCACTGCTTCCGGCGCTCCGCCCACCGATTGTGACGTCCTCGACGAAGATGGATGTGAACTCACAAGACGGACTGTAGTCGGTGCTTGCCTCGGTAATCGTAAACTGGAATGTGTTGCGCTCGTCCGGGGGAGCGCGTTCTGGGAACGTAGCGGATATTGGTGGAAGCGGCGCCGTCGTAACACCAGAGACTCTATCCGTTGGGAAGGCTTCTGCGAGACCAGGCCATGGACGGCCAGCCCCACCACGCGTGTTGGAGCTAGAGTCGAAGGCTACTTCTGGGGTCGGGAGGTCGGCCGAAGTGCAACGTCGAGTATTCACGTCGGCAGTTACCGTGACGCCGCCGAGGGTCCACGATGTCGAAGCGCCGTGAAATACCGTCAGCAACGCATGCTTTCTAAGGCCCGGCTCGAAGAGTGTTATCGGAGCGCCATCCGCATTAACGAGGTGATTTCGGTCACCTACCGGGATCGAAACCGAGCTGCTGAGCGGGTTGTCGTAGCTCCATAGTGCATTTGCGTGACTCGATGTGAATCGAGTGACACAGTCGAGAATCGGTGTGGGGGGGGAAAACGTACTCCCATGCGCCGAAAGGCTCGAAGACCAGATTGGAGCGCGGCTGTGTCACGATCTCACGAGCGAAAAACGAGCCCCGGTAGGTCGCACCGGGAGCAAAGGTGATGCGACCGAGTGGCGCGATGATTGTCGCTGCAGCGGCCGAACCGACATCCACCGTGCCGGACTCGAGAAGTCCGAAGAGGAGACGGTTCGATGCTCCCGTCAAATCGAGTACGCCTTTCCAATCGATCGCGTTGGTCGCGTAGACGAGGACCGGAGCAGCCGTCGTGTCAACGCTGAGGCGCGCGCCGGGTCCAACCCGTAGAGTGCGAACGAAGTAGGTTCCGGCGCTCAAGCGAAGCGTAGCTCCAGGCTTGACGTCGACAGCCCCGTATGCCCCAGGAGCGAGAAAGGTGTTCCCCTGTATTTTTTGATCGACGCCACCGACCACAGCTTGAAGCGACCAGCCAATCGAACGAAACGGTTCGATGTCGGCCTGCGTGTTCACAGAGCCGCTCACTGTCGCACCGACGTCGAGACGAGGAGCTACTCTAGTCAGCAGGTCACCCTGGATTCTCGAGTTTACTCCCAGTCTAACTTGCCCCACGCTCGAGAGCGTACCGGCCAGCGCCCGAACCCCGAGCTCCGTTTTAGCACTGCCGGTGTTCGCGATCCCCGCCGGGGCGCCCACGTGATCCTTTACAGTGGATTCGACACCGAGACTGAGCAACTCGGTGGCGACGAGAGCGTGATCGACGATTGCCGCTCCTTTCGGGAGCCGCATGGTGAAGTCGCGCCTCACTGTCGTGAGGGAACTCCGGACGGCGGGCTCGCTAGGCTCCGAAGGAGCCGCTTCCGGCGTCGAGCATGCCGCGACAACGAGAAGCAATGTCGCCAGCGCCGATAGAATCTGCCACCAATGCGTGCGAGAAGCTCGCGTCGTCATTTTGCCCCCCCCAGATGTGAAGCGTCCAACTAATCATAACGGGGAAAACCGGTCAAGGGGTAGCTCTGGTAAACTTGCGCCGACGCCCCACTGAGACTCAAAGGGTTGAACGTCGAACGTCAGGTGAGATCGAAGCCGGTCGGGCGGCGGACGACGTCGACCGTGCCGATCGCGTCTTCGTTACGCGCTTGCGGATGCGCGATGAGCCTCCCCCGTCCTGCTCGTCCGGCGGCGACGCGTCGGCGCAGCGAATGACGGGGAGTCGACGCTACGACCGGGCAGAACGAACATGACGCGACGGGAACGCGGACGCTCGGGGCCTCAAGGCTCTTCGAGGACCTCGAGCTCGTCCTCCACCCGCGCGTCGCTGCCCTGCGTCGCCTCGGTCGCGATCTTCAGCGCCGCGTCGTGGACGGTGCGCGGGACCTTCCCCTTCAACGTGATGACGTGGTCCTTCACCTCGACCGCGATGTCGTCGAGCGCCTGCGCGTCGAGCCGCGCGCGGACGTTGTCGCGGAGGAGCGCGTCGACCGGATCGTGCGTGAGGTAGGTCCCGGCCGTGAGCTCGACCGGCGCCTCGACGACGAGCTGGTTCTCCACGCCTGCCACACCGTCGACTTCGCGCGCCGCACGTTCGAGCCGCTCGCGCTCGGCCTGGCTGTGGACGACCCCCTTCAGGCGCACGACGCGCTTGTGCGTGGTGACGGTGAGCTGCTCCGCGGGCGTGGGCTCGCGATTCAGGCGGATCGATACGCGCCGGTTGACGTCGGCGTCCGTCCCGCCGCACGCGAAGAGCGCGCCGGCGAGCACGACCATGACGAGGCGTGAGGACATGACGCTCGCGAGCGAAGCAAGCGCGGTGCCGCTCGTTCAGCGCGGCGGATGCGCGGGGCGCGCGGGGAGCGGCTGCGTCCGGTAGGCCTGGGCGACGATCTGGCGGAGCGTCGCGAGCTTCTGCGCGCGCTCGGGCTCGAGCGCGGAGCCCTCTCGCGCGACGGCGGCGTACTCGCCGAGCGCGCGCCACTCCGGCGTGCTCGGGATGCCGAACGCGCTGCGGAAGGCGTCGCCCATCTCGATCGCGCTCTGGAAGCGCTGGGCGGGGTCCTTCTGCAGCGCGCGCCAGAAGCAGTGCTCGACCGCGACGTCGGCTTGCGGGACGAACGCGCGGATCGGCGGAGGTATCGTCTCGACCTGATCCATCCGCAGCGCGAACTCGCTCTTCTCGCTCGGCAAGAACGGCGGGCGGCCGGCGACCGCCTCGTAGAGCACGAGACCGGCGGAGTAGAGATCGCTCCGCCCGTCGAGCTGGCGGCCGAGCACCTGCTCCGGCGACATGTACGCGCCGGTGCCGGGCGCGAGCTCCTGCGGTGAAGGCGGGCGCTCGCCGTGCTTCGGCTCCGCGAGGTGCGCGATGCCGTAGTCCGTCATCTTCACGACGCCGTCGCGGCGGATGAGGATGTTCGACGGCTTCACGTCGCGGTGCACGATGCCGAGCGCGTGCCCCGCCGCGAGCGCGCCGAGCGCCTGCTGCATGTAGTACCAGGCGCGATCGAAGCGGAGACCGGGCGGCGCGCCGTAGGAGAGCTGCGCGCGCGCGACGTTGCGGGCGATCACGTCCTCGAGCGTGTCGCCCTCGACGAACTCCATCGCGAGGATGGGCGGCACGATCGCCTGCGAGGGCGTCTGCATCCCGACCGCGGTCGGCGTCCACGAGAAGAGGTCGTGGAAGCGGACGACGTTCGGATGATCGAGGAGCCGGAGCGCCTCCGCCTCGTTCTGGAAGAACGCGCGGAGCTCGGGCTGCACCATCGCGCGCGGGTTGAGCTGCTTCAGCGCGAGGAGGACGGGCCTCTTGTCGTAGTGGGGACCGCGCGGATCGTAGAAGAGCCAGCCGCGGTACACCGTGCCCATCGCGCCGGAGCCGACCTTGTCCTCGACCACGATCTTCCCGTAGCCGCGGTCGATCTGGACCCCCTTCGACAGCTGTCCGCGTCCGGACCGCGACGGCTGGAGGCTCCGGCAGACCGGGCACACCGGCGTGCCGTCCTCGAGCGCGGTCTGGCACTGGACGCAGGTGGCCAACGGAGAACCTTCTCCTACTATAGAGAGTGATGGGCCCCGCCGCCGAATCTCGAGCGCGTTATCTCGCTCGCGTCGGCTCTCTCCTCGGCGGACAGTGGCGGCTCGAGCAGCTCCTCGGCTGGGGCGCGACCTCGGCGGTGTACGAGGCGGTCGGCCGTGAAGGCGCCCATCGCGCGGTGAAGATCCTCCACCGGCCGCTCTCGGACGATCCCTTCGTCGTCGAGCGCTTCCTCCACGAGGCCTACGTCGCGGGCTCGATCCGCCACCGCGCGATCGTCGGCGTGCACGGCGACGGCGTCTGCGACGGATCGATCTACCTCGTCCTCGATCTCCTCGAAGGCGAGACGCTCGAGGAGCGCCGCCTCCACATGGGCGGGAAGCTCCCGCTCGACGCGGTCGTCCTCATCGCGGAGGAGCTCCTCTCCGCGCTCCGCGCGGTGCACGCGGCGGGCGTCGTGCACCGCGACCTCAAGCCTCAGAACGTGTTCGCGACCACGCACGGCGAGCTCAAGCTCCTCGATTTCGGGACCGCGCGCATCTTCGAGCCGGGCCCGTGCGCGCCGAAGACGAAGAGCATCGAGGGGCTCGTCGTGGGGAGCCCGTCGTTCATGTCGCCGGAGCAGGCGCGGGGAGCGCGCGGCGCGATCGACGCGCGATCGGACCTCTGGTCGCTCGGCGCGACGCTGTTCACGCTCCTGTCCGGCGAATACGTGCATATTGCACGCGATCCGCACAAGCGCCTCCTCGCCGCCGCGATGAAGCCGGCGCGCTCGCTCGCGGTCGCGGCGCCGTGGGCTCCGCCCGAGCTCGTCGCCGTCGTCGACCGCGCGCTCGCGTTCGACCCTGCGGCGCGGTGGCAAGACGCGGTCTCGATGCGCCGCGCGCTCCGCGCCGCCTGCGCCGTCCTCGATCCGCCGATGTCGGAGCCTCCGCCTTCGTCGAGCGCGATGGTGTAAGGTTCCGGCCGCTCATGGCCACCATCGAAGTCACTGTCACGGAGTCGCTCGGCGGTTCGCGTCTCGACAAGGCGATCGTCGCGCTCGTCGACGGCGCCTCGCGCGCGCGGGTGAAGCGCGCGGTCGAGGACGGCGAGGTGCGCCTCAACGGCAGGCGCGCGCCGAAGGGCGCGGTCGTCAACGCCGGCGACGTCATCACGCTCGACGGCTCGATCGCGCGCAGCGCCGACGAGGCGTGTCTCCCCGAGCCCGACGCGCCGCTCGCCGTGCGCCACGAGACGTCCGCGCTCCTCGTCGTCGAGAAGCCGGCCGGCCAGCCGACCGCTCCGCTCCGCGGCGACGAGAAGGGCTCGCTCGCCGGCGCGCTCGTCGGCCGTTACCCCGAGCTCGCGGGCGTGGGCTACTCGCCGCTCGAGCCGGGCATCGTGCACCGCCTCGACACGGACACCTCCGGCCTCGTCGTCGTCGCGCGGACGGCGGCGGCGTTCGAGGTGCTGCGCGAGGCGCTGCAGTCCGACAAGCTCCAGAAGGAGTACCTCCTCATTTGCGCGAGCGAAGGGCTGCCCGACGACGGGATGATCGAGCATCCGATCGCGAACCACCCGAAGGACAAGAAGCGCGTCTACCCGTGCGTCCACCCGCGCGACGTGATGCGCTACGCGCCGCGCCCGGCGCTCACGAAGTTCACGGTCGTGCGTCGCGCCGGCGATTGGGCGCTCGTCCGCGCGACCGCGCCGCGCGCGGTGCGCCACCAGCTCCGCGCGCACTTCTCGTCGATCGAGCACGCCCTCGCCGGCGATCGCCTCTACGGGATCGACGAGTCGCTCCCGCGTCACGCGCTCCACGCGTCCCGCGTCGCGTTCGAAGGCGAGGGCCAGCCGGAGCTCCGCTTCGACGTGAGCTCCGACCTGCCCGCCGACATGCAGGCGCTCCTGCCTTAGATCGTCGTGGTCGCGTCCTTGCGCTCGAGGGAGAGCGCCCAGAAGCGGTCCGCGATCGCGCTCGGCTCGAGCGTGGCGTCCCCCTGATCCCACGCCGTGCCCTTCACCGAGCCGGTGACGACGACGTCCGCCACGTAGACGCCCTTCGGCGCGAGCTCGTGATGGAGGACGCCGACGAGCTTGTGCTTCGCGGAGTTCGCGGCGGCGAGGAGGCCGAAGCCGGCGCTCGCGGCGAACTTGTCGACGTTCGGATCGAAGAAGCCGAAGCCGCCGTTCGTGACGAGGACGGCGCCCTTGTTCGCCTCGAGGTCCGGGAGCGTCGCCTGCACCGCGGCGACGAGGCTCTTCGTCGCGACGGTGAGCGCGGCGTCGAAGTCCGCCGGCTTGACCTCGGCGAGCGGCTTCGGCCCGCCGCCGTAGGCGTTCCAGTGGAGCGCGGTGACCGGCCCGAGCGCGGCGCGCACCTTCTCGACGAGGCCCGCGATCGCGGCGGGGTCTCCCGCGTCGGCCACGAACGCGGCCGCCTTCACGCCCTTCGCTTCGAGCGCCTTCACGCCGGCGTCGAGCCGCTCCTTGTTCCGCGCGACGAGCGCGACCTGGAAGCCCTCTGCCCCGAACTTCTGCGCGACCGCCGACGAGATGCCGGGACCGTACCCCACCACGAGGATCGTCTTTGCCATGGCGGCTCCGATGCACGCTCGCGCTACTCGGTTGCGAGGTCCGCCGCCGCGAGCTTCTCGATCGTGCGCGCGAGGAGCTCCGTCATGCGCCGCAGCTTGCTGCCGCCGTTCTCGGCGAGCATGTTCTCGACCGTGTCGGTGGGCTTGTGGTAGCGCGGCATGAGGGAGCCGCCGCCGTTCGGGTTCGTGAGGCCCTCGGAGACCCAGATCGCGGGGACGCCGCGGCGGACGAACGAGTACGCGTCGGTGCGCGTGCGGTACGCGTCGAGGTCGTGGTTCACGCGCGTGAACGGGCGCTCCATCTCCGCCGCCGCCTCGCGGAACAGATCGACGGTGAGGGCGGAGCGCGCGGTGCCGTCGGGGAGGAGCGAGAAACGTGTATCTTGCAACGCACCGATCGCGTCGAGGTTGATGTCCTGCACGAGGCGCGCGAGCGGCAGGGTCGGGAGCGGGTGGTCGACGAAATACGCCGAGCCGCGGAGGCCCTTCTCTTCGCCGGTGGTCCAGAGGAGCGCGACGGTGCGGTCGAGCGTCTTCGGGAGACGATGCGCGAGGGCGACCATCGCGGCGGAGCCGGAGCCGTTGTCGTCCGCGCCGGGGAAGCCGGGGCCGAGGTGATCGAGGTGCGCGGAGACGATGATCGTCTCGCTCGCGTGGGGTCCCGCGCCGGGGAGGAGCGCGAGGACGTTGCTCGTGCGCGCGCCGTCGGGGAGCGCGAAGGGCTGCTCGAACGCGTCGTCGCCGAGGCCGCCGGCGAGCTGCGCGCGCTTGCACTCCGCGATCACGTACGCCTTCGCGAAGTCGAGCCCGGGCGACGGCGTCGCGCGCCCGTTCGCTTGCGGTCCGGCGATGACGCGCAGGTGCTCGATCGGATCGGTCGCGTCGCCGAGGCGGACCTCGTCGATCGTCGTCGTCGCGGCCTCCTCCACCGGCGCGCTGCACGCGGCGGCGGCGACGAGCGCGAACAGGACGGAGCGGAGGCGGAGCACCGCGTCTTCCGTAGTCGCGGCGCGGACTTGCGCCCGTCTCAGACCGGTCTCGGCGCGGACCGCAGGCGGAAGAGCAGGAAAAGCGCGGTCGCGACGAAGACGGCGGAAGCGAGGGCGAGCGACGTGTGCACGGTGGCGAGGCTGCCGAGGAGGCCGACCGTCACGCCGCTGAACGTGCGGAGGCCGGCGGACGACATGTTGAAGAGGCCGAGCACGCGGCCGCGGATCGCGTTCGGCGCGTTCATCTGCACGATCGTCTGCGTCATGCTGCTGAAGGAGAGCTCGAAGAAGCCCGCCGCGAACAGGAACGCGAGCGCGACGGGGTACGATCGCGTGAGGGCGAACGCGCCGAGCGACGCGCCCCAGCCCGCGGCGAGGACGAGCGCGGAGGACACCTTCACCGCCGCGAGCCGGCGGCCGCTCTCGAGGAGGACGCCGGCGACGAGCGCGCCCGCGGCGTCGGCGGCGAGCAGCATCGTGTACGTCACGCCCGGATCGCCGTGGCCGAGGTCGGTCGCGAAGCTCGGCATCTGCGCCTGGTAGCTGTTGCCGATGAAGAAGGAGGCGGCCCCCGCGAGCACGATCATCGAGACGAGGATCGGGATCGGTCGCACGTCCTTGACGGTCGCGACGACGTCGCTGATGCCGCGGACCGGGCGCGGCGGGCCGCTCTCACCGCGGAAGTGGCGGCCGTACGGCGCGCGGACGAGCCAGAGGATGAGCGGCAAATAGAAGGCCGCGTTGAGGAAGATCCCCTTCGTCGGGCCGAGCGTGCGGAGCATCAAGCTGCCGATGCCGGGGCCGACGAGGACGCCGAGGTAACGCGCGGTCGCGTTGAGGCGCACCGCGCTCGGGAGCATCTCCGGCCCGACGATGTCGTAGAGGAGGACCTGGCTCGAGGTGATCCAGAACACGCCCGCGCAGCCGTGGAGCACGAGGAGCACCATCGCGTGCCAGATCTGGAGCGTGCCGGTGAGGAAGAACCAGCCCCAGCCGAGCGACACGAGCGCGAAGAGGACCGCGCCGATCTGGATGAGGCGGCGCGAGTCGAAGCGATCGTTCAGCGCGCCGACGGCGACCGAGAAGAGCAGGTACGGGAGCCAGTGCGAGACGACCGCGAACCCGCCGAGCGCGGCGGAGTGGAACTGCTGGAACGCGACCCAGTAGCTAATCACGTGCTCGATGTTGTCGGCCATCATCGTCAGCATGAAGGTGACGACGAAGACGCGGAACGCCGGCAGGCGGAGCGCACCGAAGGCGCGCGTCGAATCGGACACGCCGCCGTAGATAGCGCGCCGCTCCGCCGATGCCTACCACGAGCGCTCAGGCCGCGAAGGCGACCACGACCGCGGTCGTGTTGAAGAACGCGTCGACGTCGCGCTCCGTCTTCGCGATCTCGCCGAACACGCACGCGCCGCCGATCGGCGCCGCGACGCGCTCGCGAATGCTGCGCGGCTCCTCCGCGAAGTCGTCGCCGAGGGCGGCGAGGCGACCGGCGCACGCGAACACGAGCGCGCCGGCGATCTGGCTCCCCGCGCGGAGCACGGCGTCCGACGCCGCGTTGGTGGACGCGCGGAGCAGGTCCTTGCGGCTCGCGTGCACGAGGCGGATGTGCCGTCCTTCGCCGACCGAGCCGGAGAGCGTGACCGAGCCGTCGGGGTGGAGCGCCCACGGCGCGCGCGCGACGACCTCGGCCGACGTCGTCGTCGTCGCGTCGGTGATCCCGATCTCGTAGTGGTTCGCGAGATAGAGGAGGAGGTCCTTCGGCGAAGGCGGGAGCACCGCGCCCGCCTTGAGCGCGTCTTCGAGCCAGACCTCGAGCGCGGGGCGACCGTCGAGCTCGAGGAGGCGCGGTCCGTCGGCGCGCGTCACCGTGCGCTTCGGTCCGACCGCGCGCCAGCCGTGGCGCGCGGAGATGCCGACGTGTTTCTTCGTGAAGAGGCCGGCGAGGACGACCTCGCCGCGCCGGAGCTCGTCGCGCACGAACACGCGCGGGCGATCCATCGTCAGGTCGTCGCCGGTGAAGCCGCCGGCGAGCTGCGCGCGCGCGCCGAGGCCCTTGCGCACCGCCGCGACGAGCGCCTCGCCGTCGACGCCGATGCCGGGCGCGAAGACGAGGCACGAGTAGTGGTCGAGCCCGCGCTTCGCCGCTTCGTCCGCCGCCTCCGCGACGCCGCGCGCGGCGGGGACCACGTCCATGAGCTCGGGCGACTCGAGCGCGGCCGCGCGGGTCGCGACCTCGATGTCCTCCCCGCCGAGGAGCACGACCGAGACGCCGCGCGACGCGATGCTCGAGGCACCGATGACGCAGGCGCCCGACGTCCCACCTACGATGGGAATGTCTCCCACCACGTCGCGCACCGCGCGGGCCGCGACGTCGGTGTCGTCGTAGCTCACGGACGCGAATACGATCGCGAGCTTGGGCGTTCGAGGAGCCTCGAACGCTCTCCTCGCCTCGAGCGCAGCTTGCGTTGCGGCCTCACGCGCGGTCGCGGCCGCGCTCATCCCACTTCCAAAAACGAGCATCCCCCAAACCCCCGATCCCGCGCCGACTATAGCGCGACGGCCCCTTCGCCTCGACCCCGATCTATCCTACGGCCGCGGTAAGCGGCGCTTAAGCCGTAACCTTGACATCCCGAGCGAGACTTGGAAAACGTTGAGCCCGCGTTTCCGACGAGCCGCACGTGTCCACTCTTCGCCAAGCAGCACCGACGTTGAGAGATGGGCTCCTGCGCCGCGGCGCGCTGCTCGGCGGCGTCGGCGTCGTCGCGGTCCTCGTCTCGCTCTACGACGGGAGCGCCGCCGATCCGAAGTCGCTCGCCGCGCTGCTCGCTGCGAACGCGGGCGGCATCACGGTGAACGCGGACGATCTCCGCTGGCAGCCGTCCGAGGGCGCGCTCGGCGATCTCTTCCTCGGCCGTTGGGTGCTGTTCCTCGGGAGCGCCGAGCGCGCGGGTCCGCGTGACGTGTACCGCGCGCGGGTCCGTGTCTCGCCGGAGGGCAAGGTCGTCGGGGTCGGCGCGATCTACAACCTCACGTCGACGACGATCGGCGACGATCACGCGCTCGTCGTGAGCGGCTCGCGCGCGGCCTACGCGACGTGGGCCTACGGCAAGGAGCAGAGCGTGACGATGCTCGATCTCGCCGGCGAGGGCGTGCAGAGCTCGGCGACGAAGCTCTCCGATCGCGCGATGGGCTGGGTCACGAACGTGCAGCAGACCGGCAGCGGCGCGGGCATCGGCCGCATCGACGTGACGTTCGAGCAGCCGGCGGAGCGGGTGGGGCTCGCGATCGACGATCGCGCGCTCGCGATCGAGCTCGCCGACGACGCGCGCTCTCCGGCGGTCTCGCGGCGGGCGCGGCTCGACCTCGCGACCGGCGAGCTGGTGGACGTGCCGGGGCTGCGCGCGGAGGCGGGCAAGCACCTGCCGAAGGCGCTCGTGCACTGGGCGGTCGACACCGTGCGCGCGGTGCCGTGGATCGGCCCCGCGCCGATCGCGTGGCTCGAAGAGAAGACGTTCGCCCTCCGCGACGAGGCGAAGCAGGCGCTCTTCAAGATGAAGAGCGACGGCGACGCGCTCGCGATGGAGCCGGAGGTGCCGCAGCCGGCCGCGATCCTCGACACGTCCGAGGCCTCGCTCGATCTCGGGCACTGGCCGCCGCCGGCGATCAAGTCGATGTGGAAGACGCCCGAGCCGGGCGAGGGCGAGTGGCGTCCGCCGAAGCAGCCGTGGGTGAAGCGCATGCCGGCGCACGGCGCGAAGGAGGAGCCGCCGTCGCCGTTCTACGAGACGTTCGTGCGCCCGGACGAGGACCGCCCGTACGCGAAGGTCGTCCTCGTCGCGATGGACATGCGGCAGCTCGATCTCGGGATGGAGGCGGGGAGCGAGGACCCGAAGCCGCTCACCGGCCCGCCCGGCACCGGCCGCGTCCCGCGCGATCCGAACCTCGTCCCGCGCATCGCCGCGTGCTTCAACGGCGGCTTCAAGACCGAGCACGGCAACTACGGCATGATGCTGAACAAGCGCGTGTTGCTCCCGCCGCAGCCGGGCGCGGCGTCGGTCATCCTCACGAAGGACGGCCGCGTCGGGATGGGGTCTTGGGGCAGCAAGCCCGAGGTCGGCCACATCCACGATGTTGAAAAAGACGAAATAGTCAGCTTTCGCCAAAACCTCGATCCGCTGGTCGACAACGACAAGGTCAACCCGCAGAACCGCGGGCAGTGGGGCTTCGTGCTGCCGGGCACGAGCATGCAGACGGAGCGGACGGGCCTCTGCGTCACGAACGCGGGGCACATGATCTACGCGTGGGGCGACGACACGAGCGCGACGAGCCTCGGCAAGGCGATGAAGGCGGCGGGCTGCGTCTACGGCATGCACCTCGACATGAACCCGCACCACACCGGGTTCATCTACACGAACATCAACGCGTTCAAGGGTCGCGACTACAAGAGCGAGCTCTTGAATTCGAAGATGGGGATCGACACCGATCGCTACCTCCTCTACGCACCCAAGGACTTCTTCTTCATGTCGCTCCACGACCCGCGGCCGCCCGCGCTCGAGGGCGTCACGTGGGAGGCGGATCCGGGCGCGCAGCCCGCGCCGGCGTACATGCCGGGGCTGTGGCGCGGCCTCGCGGGGAGCACGCAGCTCCTCGCGATCGAGCCGGGGCGCGCGTCGTTCCGCGTGCGCGCGGGGACGAAGGAGCCGCTCGGCTCCTCGGACTCGGACTCGCCCACCGCGACGCCGGCGTCGAAGAAGAGGCGGCGCGACGACGACCCTGCGGCGCCGGCGGCGAAGGCCTCGCCGCCGCGCGGCACCCAGCTCTCCGACGACGACGCGCACCGCGTCCTCTTCGCGCTCACGCTCGGCATCTCGAAGACGGGCGGCGGTCTCGGCGCGGACGGTCAGGTCCTCGCGAAGACGAAGGGGGAGGGGACCGCGATGCTCTCGGTCTCGGAGGACGGGGCGCTCGCGATCGCGCCGGCGAAGGACTTCCAGCTCGGCGTGAAGGGCGACGCGGTGGAGCTCCCGCTCGTGCTCGACGACGGCAAGCCGACCGGCCGCGAGGCCGCGGTGGCGTTGGGGGTGACGGCGGCCGGGCGCGTGTATGTTGCACGTAACGGCGACGTCGCGGCGGCGCTCGCGAGCGCCGGCTGCACGCGCGCCGTCGCGCTCGACCGCGGCGCGGGCGATCGCGGCTCGATCTTCCGCGCGGGCACCCCCACCCCGCCGCGCTCCCACTACGACGACACGACGCTCTACGCGATGGGCAAGCCGCTCCTGCCACGCGGCTTCCGCTTCGAGCCGACGAACCCCGTCGAACCTCCGGCGCCGAAGAAGAAGTGACTCGATCAGCGCCGTGCTCAGCGACCGACGCGTCTCCGTCGTCGTGCCCCCATGTGCCACCGGGCAGCGCAATCGCGCTGTCGCGCCACTCCGGATGTTGGTCGTCGACGCTCCGCCGGCGACCGCGATGCCAGGATGCAGAGCCGCGTATGCGAGTTGGGCGAGTCCTCCAGCTCGGGCACCGCGTCGTGCGCGCCGTGATGCGCCGCCGAGAGGCCTAATCGTCGGCGGGTTTGGTCGCCGGCGGCGGATCGCTCTCGCTCGGGCTGGAGGGGGGCGTCGACTCCTCGACCGGCGCCGGCGGTGGCGTGTTCGCGGCGGGGTGGGCGTCGCCGTGGACGTCGCTCGTGCCCTCGTCGGCGTCGACGTTGGCGGCGTTGTAGCGCGGCGGCTCGCCCGGCTTCGAGTAGTCGATCCAGAAGGCCGACGTGTCGCGCACGTCCATGTGCACGAAGGTGCTGTTCGGGTAGTAGCCGCAGCCCACGTTCTTGAGCGTGCGGCAGAAGTCGCGCACCTGCTCGTTCGGGACGCCGATGATCCGGAAGTCGATCGCCTTGCCGTGGTTGTGGTTCGAGTGCTGCGTGTACTGCGTCGGCGTGTACGGCCGGAAGCCGCTGATGACCTCGATCTTGCGGCTGCCGAAGTGGTTCGACATGACGCCGAGGAGCGAGATGAGGCGCGGCTCGATCGGGTGGCTCGCGCCGCCGGGGTAGCGGAGCATCTTCTCCATCGCCTTCGAGGTGGAGGCGGAGATCTTGTTGCCGCGATCGGCCAGGCGGAGGTCCGCCTCCTCGGTCGTGCCCAGCCGCTTGATGTGGATGACCCCCGGCGTCTTCGGCTTCTCCGCCTTGTCGCCCGATTTGTCGTCCTTGGCGGACTTGGCCTTCGCCTTCTCGTCTTTCTTGTCCTTCGTCGTGTCCCTCTTGTCCTTCGCGGCGTCCTTCGCCGGCGCGGCGACGTTGGCGGCGAGGCCGCTCTTCTCGTCCTTCGCGGCGTCCTTCTTCGGCGTCTCGGCCTTCGGTACCGTGAGGATGTCGCCGATCTTGAGGTGCCTCGGATCCTTGACGTGGTTCGCCTCCACGATCGACTTCACGGAGACCCGGTAGCGGTTCGCGATCGCCTGGAGCGTGTGCCCTTTGCCGATGACGTGCTGCACGTCCGCGCTGGCCGCGCTCGAGGAGAGAGACGCCACGCCCACCGCCGCGAGGAAGAGTCCGATCCGCATGTGGCGCCCCTCTTACTTCAAAACGAAGCGGGAACAAGGACGATGTCGTCTCCAGTGCGAAAAGGTCTTCACGCACCCTTCATGCGGCACGATGCGGCGAAAACAGTGAGATACATACCTAGGTGTAGGACAAGGTATGTGCATCACCGACGTGCATGGATTCCTCCGCTCATGGACCACGAAAGAGCCGTTGTAGGTTGCCACACTAAGCCCGGCAATTTCCAGGCGTTGGCTGGATCAGCGACGACCGGGATCTGCGATCGATTGCCGTTGGTTGACCCGGTTGACGCGCTGCATTGCCCGGAAATGTGAGAGAAGTAGGTACTTGGAGCGCCAACCAATTCGCGTCTCAACTCGGAATCTCTTTGCGCACCACCTGGTGCGTGAGTACTCCACCCTCCCTCGAAGACGCCCACATGGTCGTCTCGGACGCGACACTGGAGGAGAGACTGATGAACCGTTACCTCGCCGCTTCGGCTGCCCTTGCCTTCTTCTCGACCGTCATCGTGGCGGCATCCGGCTGCTCCGCGCCGGCGGAGGAAGACCTCGAGACGGCCTACGGTGCGGCGACGCCGCCGAGCCCCTCCGGCAACTACGCGCTCGCCGAGTCCTGCTCCCGCCTCTTCAAGCGTCACGCGGCGGTGCACGACGTCGACCTCGAGCTCGGCACCATCCGCTGGGGTGTGGCCGACGTCCCGGGCGTCACCGATCCGGACCTCGGCCAGGAGTACTGCGAGTACAAGGCGGTCCAGGCCGGGAAGATCATCAAGAAGCCGAGCGACATGGTCGCGGGCGCCGGCAAGCTCTCCTGCGTCTTCACGAGCGTCTTCAAGGACGCGTCGGGCGTCGACGCGAAGCTCCTGAGCGAGATGGCGAAGCCGGAGAACCTCGGCGCGACCTCGACCGCTTCGGTCGTCCGCATGCAGTTCGGCTTCAACACGCGCGGCGCCGCCACGCAGCTCCTCGCCGATTGCTCGCGCGCCCCCGCGGCGACGACCGCGACCACGCGCGCCCGCACGGCGGCGTGTTTCCTCGAGGCCGCGAAGGGCGGTCCGAACGCGGCGCAGCTCACGACGATCTGCAAGGCGAACCTGAACGACGCGTCGAAGTGGGCCGAGGCCCAGGCGCTCGGCGTCTCGGTCAAGGAGGCGGGTCACCCCGAGTACGAGCCGCAGCAGGACATCGCGAGCTGCATGGCCGTCACGCAGGGCGGCGCCAGCTGGCGCAACTCGGATCCGATGATCTGCTCGCGTACGTCGCGCGCGGCGAACGAGTGCTCGTGCAAGTTCCAGTCGGTGCCCTCGTCGCTCAACGGCTTCCCCTTGACGGGCTGGGTCGACGACAACATCCCGTCGAGCTGCCGTCTCGCGAAGGTCGACAACGCGGACTATCCCTTCATCGCGATCTGCGACGTGACGGAGCAGGAGGTCGCCGACCTCCCGCTCAACCCGACGTACAACCGCTCGGTCCAGACCTTCTGCCGCGATCGCTTCGGCGTCGACCTCGTCATGAAGCTCCCGCTCCGCGCGCTTCAGCGCCCGAGCACCTGCCAGACGACGGCGGAGTTCTGCGACCGCTACATGGGCGACGAGGAGTCGCCGAACGCGGGCGGCGAGCCGGGCGTCGAGCCGGGCACCGAGGGCACGACGTCGCCGCGCGTCGAGGGCGCGCCGCCGCCGCCGGTCACGGAGCCCGCGGGCGGTAGCACGCACTGAGGTCGATGATGAAGCTCGCGAGCTCGCTCGGACTTGTCGTCGCCGTTCTGGGGGGGGTCGTTTGCGCGGCGGGTTGCTCCGTCGGCAGCGAGACCGGCGCCGCGGAAGGCGCGGTGATCGCGCCTCCGCTCGACGAGGCGCGCGAGCTCGACTCGATCCTCGGTGACGATCGCGTCGGCAAGGTCCTCCGCGCCCAGCCGAACAACATCCCGGGCCGCTTCGGCGACTTCGAGGAGGTGTTCAAGGTCGGCCGGAAGTGCAACCGCCGCGACTCGCGCGAGATCTGGACGGTCGAGGAGAAGAGCACCCGCATCACGGGCGCGCAGGAGGAGGCGAACGACCTCCTTCCGCGCCTCGTCATCGGCGGCTGCGAGCAGGAGCCGGGCAACCTTCGCCAGAGCTTCGAGATGACGGTCGCGCTCGTCAGCGACAAGTCGCTCCCGCTCGCCGACTCGATCCCGGACGTCCCGGTCGAGGTCATGGCGCTCGACAACACGACCGGTCAGTTCAACTTCTACGTGCTCGAGCCGGGCCCGACGCCGACGTCCAACGCGACGGTCGTGCGCTTCGTGAAGCTCGCGGACGACACGGTCCAGAAGTGGACGAAGGTCGACGGCCAGCCGGCGACGAAGGAGGACTTCCCGCAGCGCAAGTGCTTCAACTGCCACATCAACGGCGAGCCGGTCATGAACGAGCTCGCGGAGCCGTGGACCAACTGGGTCAGCTCCCACAAGACGATGTCGCGGCGGTTGTCGGGCTTCACCGGCGCGCTCGTGAGCGAGTCGCGTCCGTTCGCGGGCGAGCACGCTCGCTCGTCGCTCGCGAACCAGCTCGAGCAGGTCACGAAGGCCTCGATCTCGATGTGGGTCGAGGGCATTCCGGGCGTACCCGGCTCGGGCTTCGGCCAGCGCGTCCTCGACGGCAAGGACGCGGGCGGCCTCCCGCTCCTCCTCCGCTCGGTCTTCTGCGAGACCACGCTGAACTACGAGCAGGTGTTCAACACCGTGCCGATGTCTCTCTTCATGGACAAGCACATCGCGGGCTACGCCGGCTTCGAGCCGCCGCTCCCGCCGATCTCGGGCGCGAGCTGGACGCTCCTCCCGGTCCGCTCCGAGGTCGACAAGCGCGTCGAGATCTTCCTGCAGAAGAAGGGCATCCTCACGCCGGACACGGTCCTCGCGACGCGCGTGTTCGACGACACGCACGAGATCTTCTCGGCGCGCCGCTGCGCCCTCCACGCCGACGCGACCTCGCGTCTCGCCCCCGGCGTAACGGTCGATGGCGCGATCCGCGCGGCCATCCTCGCCGCGCTCGACGCCGACGAGACGACGACGACGGCAGAGCAGCGCGCGTTCATCCGCGCCCTCATCGCCCCGAACGTCAGCTCCGACGCCCGCGACGCGGCGGAGCTGGCGTACCTCGACGACATCACGGCGCGCCTGGCCAAGGAGATCGAGCAGCTCGACTCCGCCGCGGGCCTCGAGACCCTCGCCCAGCGCTGGACCGACCGCCAAGCCGACGCCCGCGCCCTCTTCCCGCGCCCGGAGAACCCGTTCCCGCTCCCGATCACGCCGACGGTCCGCGCCCCGATCGCCATGGCGCCCCCAGGCGGCGACTCCACGCACTGACGCACGGCGGCTCCACGCCCCGCAGGCGCCGCTCGAAGCCAGGCGGCCAGCTCGTCGCCGACGAGGTCGATCTCGATTCCGTCAGGGAGGTCCATCGCCTCGTCGACGACAAGACGGCCGCTCGGACGCGCGCACGTACCGTGATTACCGACAAGATCGTAGCTCTGTCCCACTCTGGAGTGGGGCGGCGCTCTCGAGCGCGGGGATCCGCCTTCGAAGGGCATCGTGTGTGGCGTGCATTCTCGAGTCGATGCCGAGTGCGGCGATCTGTGTCGTGCGTGGAGTCACGCGTTCGGCGATGGCATCGTCGTGTCTGTTCGGCGATGCCGGTCGCAGGACACGCTCAATCAGCGAGCTATGGGCTCTCACCACGAGCCGAATCTACGCGGCGGCGGCAACCTCGTCGGCGCGGTCGCAAGAAGGGAACGCAGTTCAGAGAGTAGCTCGGTTACTAGTGCCGATTATGACGATATTTATGTTAAAGTAGAAATTGTCGATTTATTAGAGCGTTGTTCGGGGAACGAAACCGGTGATCGGACCCGGCTTGCGCGCGGCGGAAGCGATCGGAAGCGGTTTCGGTGCTTTCGCCTCCGGGTTGTTCGAGGGGTCTTCGCCTCCGGGGTGTTCGAGGGGTCTTCGCCTCCGGGGTGTTCGTGGGGCTCCGTGCCGATCGCCGCGCTCATGGGGCCGGATTTGGCGGAAATCGCCACCCTCATGGGGCCACCTTTTCGCCAGGGTCATGGGGCCACCCGTCGGGTGACTTGATCCGCCTCCGAGGCTCGTGGGATCGCTTTCCGGGGTTCGCCGGGGGTCCGAGGGGCTTGGCCTGTTCGTGTGGCGGTATCGGTATAGGTCGGGATTTGTGAGCGAAGGGTGACGTTCGCGCGGAGGTGCTGGCGCGTCTCAAAAGCGTCTGCGCATGTTGAATGAACGCCGTGTGGAGAATCGAACTGACTGAATTTGATGGATAAAATTGCGCAAGGGGAGATGGGAGGGCGTGGGGGTGGATCAATCGACCTGGACAGTGGCACACGACGGACTAGAGAGACCGACATGTCGACCAGCCTCCTCCGCCGTTCCTCTATTCTTGCCGTTCTCGCCGTCGCCGGTCTCACGTTCTCGTGCAATGCCGCTTCGGACGCGAAGGACGCGAACGACGAAGGGACCTCCGAATCGGCCGTCGGCGCCGACGGCCAGCCGGGCAGCCACGTCGGCGTTCACGGCATGACCCTCTTCGGCAACAGCGAGAAGCTCTACCTCGAGCACATCCCGCTGTACTCCGCCCCGCACAACAAGCAGGTCCTCGTCGAGGTGGCGATCGTCTCCGGCGTTCCGGCCGAAGCCCTCAACACGTTCAGCACGAACAACTTCACGCTTCGTCCGTCCGCGTTCTCCCTCTACGACCTCGGCGCGGGCACGCTCCAGACGGTTCGGGGCACGATCTACTTCGGCAACTTCGAGTCCGGCGGTCGCCCCGTCTACTCGAACGTCACGTTCTCCGTGAAGCGCAGCATCCTGAACCGCCCGATGGGCCCGACGACGCCGGCGAGCCCGACGCTCGACTACGTCGCGGTCGGCACGCCGAGCAGCGCGTACCTCGTTCACGTGATCGACAAGTCGCCGAGCTTCGATCACGTCGTCTCGGTGAAGCTCCCGGAGAACTCGTTCCTCGACGCCACCGCGCTCGAGAACGGCACCGCCGTCACGATCCAGGGCGGCACCAACACCATCCGCACGCGCCTCGCCGCGGGCCTCACGCTCCAGGCCGAGGCGATCGTCACCGCGACGCCGACGCCCGCGAACGCAAACGCGAACGCGCCGTCGACGAACCTCGAGGACGCCCCGCCGGGGACGCTCGGCCTCCCCGAGGGCGAGCCGAGCATTCCGGCGGTCCCGCCGTCGAAGGCGATCACGGTCGTGAAGGAGCTCGGCTGCCTCCCCGGCCCCGAGTTCTACGGCAACTGCCCGGCCGTCACCGTCACGCACTGACGCGCGCGAACGACGCCCGCATGCACGAACGCGCCGGCTCACCACCGGCGCGTTCGCCGTTTGTTCGTCAGAATGCCAAGTGTGAGGGAGCGCGTCGGCGCGTGGGGATGACGCAGGTGGGGGTGCTCGCGGAAGAGCTGCTCGTGGAGGCGATGGCGATCGCGGTGGCGCGGCGGCATCGGCGCGTTGGGGAGGCGCATGTGCTCGTTGCGCTCCTCGAGCATGATGGCGTCGTCGAGCTCCTCACGGGCGAGAACGTGTGCATTGCACGCTTCGCGGAAGGGCTCCTCGCGCCGTTCGAGCGCGACGCCGAGGTTCGTGGGTATCGCGACGGCGAGCCGCCCGCGATCGACGAGGGCCTCCGTGCCGCGATCGAGCCGGGGCGCCCCACCCGCGTGGGCGCGCTGCTCGAGCGGGCTCGTGCGGGCGGCGTGGCCGCGCTCCTCCAGCAGGTGCGGGCGGTCGACGTGTTCGAGCGGCTCGTCGCGCGTGTCGACCTCGCGCCGTTTCGGTGGGACGTCGCGCGTGTTCAGGCCTTCGTCGGCGCTGCGCTCGCGGTCATGGCGGCGCGCGGGCACGAGCGGCTCCTCCTCGACCATGCGCTCGTCGCGCTCGCCGGACGTGAGGCCGACGATGGGCGCTTCGCCGACGCGCTCGCGCGCCTCGGACACGATCCGGAGGCGGTTCGCGATCAGCTTCGCGCCCGCATCGCCCCCGCCGTCGCGGCCGGTCTCGCGTCCCTCGAAGATTGCATCGCGCACGCGATCGTCTGCTCGAACGCCTCGCGGCGGACCGAGCTCGGGATCGACTTCCTCGTCGTCGAGATGCTCCGCGCGCCGGAGATCAACCTCGCGCTGGAGCTCGCCGGGGTATCCCGGAACGATCTCCTCTTCTCCTACGTCCACGGCGCCGCTCCCGCCGACGTCGTCGCCGTCCCCGGCCCGGTGCAGGTGGTCTTCCACAACGACGATTTCACGACGCAGGAAGACGTGACCGGCGCGCTCGAGCGGCACTTCGACAAGTCGCCGGAAGAGGCCGCCACCCTCATGATGCGCGTGCATCACGAAGGATCTCTCGTGCTTGCGGTCGCCGACGGGGCCCGCGCCGCCGACGCCGTCCGGGCCATGCGGGCCGAGCTCCCGATCCTCCGCGTCGACCTCCGCGCCGGGAAGAGCTGAGCCGGAGGGGAGCCGGAAGGGGAGCCGGAGGGGAGGACGAGAGAGAGATGTGGGGGCGGCTCCTCGTTAAATGTGCGGCGCAGGCCGCCGAGTTTTTGACGGCGGGAGGCGTGGCCTGTCAGACTTTGTGCCGAAGCATATGCTCGGCGAAGGCAAAAACTTGGTCGGCGTCGACATCGGAGCCAGCGCGGTGAAGGTCGTGCAGCTCAAGGAGTCGCGCAAGAAGCTCTCGGTCGTGCGCTACGGGTTCGCGCCCCTGCCGCCACAGGCGATCATCGACGGACACGTCATGAACTCCGGCGCCGTCGTCGAGTCGCTGCTGAAGATCTTCCACGACCAGAAGATCACGCAGAAGGACGTCGCGATCGGCGTCTACGGCCAGTCCGTCATCGTGCGTAAGATCACGGTGCCGATGATGACGAACGAGGAGCTCGAAGAGCAGATCGGCTGGGAGGCCGAGCAGCACATCCCGTTCGACATCAAGGTCATGTCGATCGACTACGAGGTGCTGCGGCGCCGGCCCGAGGCCGCGCAGATGGATCTCCTCCTCGTCGCGGCGAAGAAGGACGAGATCAACGACTACGCCGCGATCGTGCGCGAGGCGAAGCTGAAGCCCGTCATCGTCGACATCAACGCGTTCACGATCCAGAACATCTTCGAGTACCAGCACGGCCTGCCGGAGGACGGCACGATCGCGCTCCTCAACGTCGGCGCCGCGGTGTCGTCGCTCAACATCGTGTCGCGCGGCGTGTCCGCGTTCACGCGCGAGATCACGAACGCCGGGAACTCGATCACGGAAGAGATCCAGAAGCAGTGCAACGTGCCCTTCGAGCAGGCGGAGGCGTACAAGTGCGGCGGCGGGCCGACCGACATCGTCCCGCAGGAAGTGCACCAGATCATCCAGTCGGCGTGTGACGGGCTCGCCGGCGAGATCCAGCGCTCCCTCGACTTCTACCTCGCCACGAGCGGCGAGACCGAGATCAGCCGCATCTACGTCTCCGGCGGCAGCGCGTACCTCGCGCCGCTCTGCCAGTCGATCGAGAAGCGCGCCCACGTGCCGGTCCAGGTCTTCGACCCGATGTCGACGCTCGGCGTCGATCCGAAGTACGTGAACGAACAAGAGATGCGCATGCGCGCGGCCCAGCTCGTCGTCGCGCTGGGCCTCTCGCTTCGTTGCGACAAGGAGCGCCGCTCATGATCCGCATCAACCTACTGCCGCAGAAGAAACAGCTCCGGCGCCGCGGCGAAGCGGGCGCGCCGGAGGTCGGCGGCGGCGGCGGAGACGGCGAGAGCCAGATCTGGCTCGCGTTCGTCCTCGGCGCGATCCTCCTCGAGGTCATCGTCCTCCTCTTCGTCTACAAGACGCAGCAGGACAAGCTCGCGCAGGTGCAGAAGCACAACACCGAGCTCCAGGGGAACATCGAGAACATCAAGCGGGACATCACCCAGCACCAGTCGATCAAGGACCAGCTCAAGGAGCTGCGCGATCGCGAGGAGGCGATCCAGAAGCTGCAGTCTGCACGGACCGGCCCGACCGCGACGATGCTGGAGCTCTCGCACATCCTGACGCCGGGACGCGGCCCCACCGTGGATCGCGACAAGCTCGAGCAGCTGAAGCGCGACAACCCCGGCTCGGTGCCGAACCCGGGCTGGGACCCGCGCCGCCTCTGGCTCGCGAGCTTCAACGAGAAGGATCGCCAGGTGAAGCTCACCGGCTTCGCGCGCGACGGCGAGGACGTCTCCGAGTTCCTCCGCCGCCTCTCGCTCAGTGACTACTTCTACGAGGTGCGCCTCTTGCCCGCGTCGAAGGCGGTCGACAGCACCACCAAGCTCGAGCTCGTCAAGTTCGAGATGAGCGCGAAGGTGAGGTACTAGCCATGGCTCTCAGCCTGAACCGCCTCCCCATCGTCGGGAAGATCGGCGTCGGTGGCCTCCTCGTGGCGCTGCTCGGCATCGCCTACTACGTCCTGCTCCACACCGACGTCGCCGCCCGCACCGACCGCGAGCGCGCGCGGACGAGCGAGCTCGAGACCGAGCTCGCGAAGACGAAGCAGGCGCAGGCGAGCTACTTCGCCGATCGCGACGAGCTCGCGATGCGGCAGCAGAAGCAGCGCGAGCTGAACAAGGTCCTGCCGACCGACACCGAAGCGGCGACGTTCCTCTCCGCGATCCAGACCGTGTCGAACATCAGCGGCATCGACCTCAAGGCGTGGACGCCGCAAGAGGAGGTCCCGCAGACCTTCTACGCGAAGGTCCCGATGCGCCTCCAGATCACCGGACGCTTCCACCAGATCGCGAAGTTCGCGTACGAGATCGGCCGCCAGGACCGCATCATCAACATGGAGAACCTCGAGCTCGGCGACCCGAAGGTCGAAGGTGAGGACGTCATCATGAAGGCGACCTGCGTCGCGACGACGTTCCACCTGCTCAAGAAGTCCGCCGCTCCCCCGCCCGGAGGCAAGAAGTGAAGGCGCTCGCTCTCCTCTCCGCCGCGGCCGTCGCGGTGCTCCTCGTCGCCTGCGGCGACACACCGGTGACGACCGCGCCGGCGTCCAAGCCCGCCGCCGCCGCCGCGGACGCGGGCGCCACCGCGAGCGGCGACGCCGGCGTCGCCCCGCTGCCGAAGATGGAGTTCGCCGAGAACGACTTCGCGGAGAGCGATCGCAACCGCGATCCGTTCCGCACGTACTTGAACGTCCTCGCGCCGGAGCAGAAGAAGGACGCGGTGCGGAAGATCCAGCGTGAGGTGATCCTCCCGCAGTACTCGATCGACGAGCTCAAGCTCGTCGCGATCGTCACCGGCGGCGAGTACCCGCGCGCGATGATGGTCGATCCGGGCGGCAAGGGCTGGGTCATCAAGCGCGGCGACTGGGTCGGCCGCCCCGAGGTCGTGCACATCGGCGGCGCGAACGGCGCCGACTACCAGATCAACTGGCGCGTCGACAAAGTCCGCGACGGCGACATCGTGTTCACGCGCGAAGACCCCGCCCAGCCGGGCATCCCGCCGGCCTCCCGCGTCATCGCGCTCCGCCCCGACGGCGACAACGCGCGCGAGAAGCTCTAAGGGTTCTCAACGTCAGGGGCTTCGCCCCCGACACCCCCACCCCAGAACACGGCCCGCGCCGACGCGGGTTGCTTCGCAACCGCTGTGGCGGCCGCGTTCTGGGGCCCCGTCTACGACCTCGGCGCTTCACACGTAGCGCGAACGTCGCGTTAAATCGGCGAGCGCGCGGCAGAAAAACGTTCTGACGTTTTTCTGCATCGCGCGAGCGGGGTGCAGGGGCGCAGCCCCTGCGTTGAGGAGCGGCCAGCTCACCGGCGCCGGCCCCGGCTCCGCGAGCAGGAGCTCTCGCTGCGCGTCCGTCAGCGCACGCTCGAGTCGCTCCCACTCCGCGCGCATGATGGTCGGGAGGCTCCGGCAGCACTCCTGCGTCGAAGGCGAGCACGCGGCAGAAAAACGTTCTGACGTTTTTCTGCATCGTGCGAGCGGGGTGCAGGGGCGCAGCCCCTGCGTTGAAGAAAGTCCGCCACAAATTGGGATGTTCCGATCCGCGCGTGCGACGGTGGGTTCGCGGAGTAGCCATGCGTAACTTCGGATCGATTCACAAGCGTCTGCTGAGCCTCGTCGGCGCACAGGCGATCCTCCTCTCGGCCGCGGTGGCCTGGGCGGACGGGACGCCGAACCACGTGCACGACGTGAAGGTTCGCGCGACGGATACGACGACGGGGGCGGCGGAGATCGAGGTCGTGGGCACGTCGGCTCCGATCTACAACCTTCGCGTCGAGGCCAACGGACGGCGCCTCGTCGTCGACATCTCGGACGCGGACGTCCAGGGAGTGAAGGAGGCGATCACCACCGCGACCGGCGTCGTCGGCGGAGTGATGACCCAGTCCTTCACGTCGCAGGCGGGGAAGATGACCCGCCTCAGCATCAGCCTGACGAAGCCGGTCCTCTACCGCGTGCGCGCGGAGGGGAGCACGCTTCGGCTCGTGCTGACGCCGGCGGCCTCGACCGCCGCCGCGACGGGCGGGATCAAGGACAGCGACAACAAGACCGAGTCGGTCGGCCCGGAGCTCGTCGACGTCCGCTACGAGAGCGCGAAGGCGCCCTGCTCGTCGTCGTGCGAGAAGGTCGTCGTGTCGGCGACGGAGATCGCCGGCTACTCGCTCGGCGTCGCGCCGAACGGCCGCGCGCGGCTCGAGCTGCGGAAGATGCAGCTGCCGAAGTCGCTCGCGAAGACGCTCGACGTCGGTGAGGGCAAGGGCGCGATCAAGAGCGTAACGACGTCGTACGACGAGAAGACCGACGTCACGTACGTCGAGATCGATCGCGACGGCGCGGCGGGACAGGGCTCGATCGCGGTCGAGGGCAAGGAGCTCGTCTGGGCGTTCGACGCGCCGGCGAAGACGGCGAAGGCGCCGATCCGCAAGTCGATCACGGTCGCGCGCGAGCGTGAGGGCGACGCGGGGCCGAAGATCGAGACCTCGATCAACGGCGAGGGCGCGAAGGTCGAGCTGAAGGACGGCGCCGAGGCGGCGGGCTTCACCGCGACGCTCAACGGGCAGGCGCGCGGCTTCACCGGCCGCCGCATCGACCTCGACCTCAAGGACGCGGACATCCACAACATCCTCCGCCTCCTCGCCGACGTCGGCCGCGTGAACATCGTCACCGCCGACGACGTCTCCGGCAACGTCACGATCCGCATGCGCAACGTGCCGTGGGATCAGGCGCTCGACGTCGTCCTCCAGGCGAAGGGCCTCGGCATGGTCCGCGCCGGCAACCTCATTCGCGTCGCGCCGCTCGCGACGCTGCAGAAGGAGCGCGACCTCCGCCTCGCCGCCGCGAAGCAGGAGTACGAGCTCACCCCGCTCGAGACGCGCCTCATCCCGGTCAGCTACGCGCAGGCCGACGAGCTGCAGGCGCGCGCGAAGGACCTCCTCTCTCCGCGCGGATCGATCGCGGTCGACGAGCGCACGAACGTCCTCATCACGCGCGACATCTCGGGCAACCTGAACAACATCGAGGAGCTCGTCCGCTCGCTCGACACGCAGACCCCGCAGGTGCTCGTCGAGGCGCGCATCGTCGAAGCGACGAGCCGCTACATCCGCGACATCGGTATCCAGTGGGGCGGCGACGTCACGTTCTCGACCGCGACCGGCAACCCGACCGGCCTCGCGTTCCCGGCGAACGTCACGAGCGCCGGCGGCGCGTACGACAACCTCACGAACTCCCGCGGCCTCTCGCCCTTCCAGGGCAACGTCGCGCAGCCGAACTTCGCGGTGAACCTCCCCGCCGCGGTCGGTACCGGACAGGGCGGCGCGATCGGCTTCTCGCTCGGCTCGATCGACCGGAACCTCAACATCGGTCTCCGCCTCTCCGCCGCCGAGGCGAGCGGTCTCCTCCGCATCGTGTCGAGCCCGCGCATCCTCACCCTCGACAACCGCGACGCCCGCATCAGCCAGGGCACGCTCATCCCGTTCTCGCAGATCAGCGCGCAGGGTGTTCAGACCACGTTCCAAGAGGCGAAGCTGCAGCTCCTCGTGAAGCCGCACGTGACCGCCGACGGCTCCGTCGCGATGCACGTGAAGATCAACCGCGACGAGCCCGACTTCAACCAGACCTCGGCCCGCGGCGATCCGACGATCCTCAAGCGTGAGGCGGAGACCGACCTCCTCGTGATGGACGGTCACACCGCGGTCATCGGCGGCATCTTCACGCGCAACACCGGCCGCAACCTCGATCAGATCCCGTTCTTCGGGGACATCCCGATCCTCGGCATCCTCTTCCAGCGCCGCCGCGCGAGCGACACTCGCAACGAGTTGGTCATCTTCATCACGCCGCGCATCGTCAACCGCGCCGAAGCGCTCGGGCGCTGAGTCTTGCTGGTTCGAGAGGGCGCTGCCCTCTCGAGCTCTCCCGCAGAGGGCTCACCGGGAGGTCGTCAGCAGAAGGTGCCCGCCCTCGTGACGGCGCAGGTGTGGCTCGCGTCGGACGCGATGGCGGTGGCGCCGGTGATCCCCTGGACCGGCACCGGCGTGCTCGACTCGGCGCGCGTGCCGTTGCCGAGCTGGCCGAGCGCGTTCGCGCCCCAGCAGCGCACCGTCTCGTCGTCGACGATCGCGCAGGTGTGATCGTCGCCGAGCGCGAGCGCGGTCGCCTTCTTGTCGCCGAGGTCGACGAGGCTCGGACGACCTCCAGCGGGTTGGCCGGGAGCGGCACCTCCGCCGGGGTCGAACGTGAGCTGCCGCTCGTCCCGAGCTGTCCGTCGCCGTTGCTGCCCCAGCACGAGAGGCGCTTCTTCGCGTCGTGGCTCACGCACGCGTGCGTGAGCCCGACCGCGAGCGCGTCGATACCGCCGAACGGGATGGTCGCCCCGGCGTCGTTCGTCGTCGTGACGAGGCGCGGGGTCGAGGTCGAGCTGCTCGCGCCGAACGGTCTGGCAGGCACGTTCTAGCGTTTCTCCATTAGACTGCGCGCCCGTATGGGCATCGAGCATCGTCTTCACGCGCGCTGCGCAGGGAGCTGTGGCCACGAGCACGGCGCGCTGGCGGCGGCGCGTCCGTTTCCGTTCCCGAACAGCCCGCGTCACTTCGAGCGGCCGCGGCCGTTCGCGATCGAGCACATCGGCCTCGACCTCACGCTCGACTTCGAGAAGAAGAGCGTGCGCGGCGCCGCCACGCTGCGGCTCCGCCGCGTCGACCCCGAGGCGACGGCGGTGGAGCTCGACGCGATCGGCTTCGACGTCACGTCGGTCGAGGTCGACGGAAAAGATGCAAAATACACGTACGACGGGCGTCTCCTCGGCGTGAGCATCCCGGCGGTGGACGCGGCCTCCGTCGTCGTCACGTACGCCGCGACGCCGCGGAAGGGCCTCTACTTCCTCGACGCCGACGAGCACGTGCCGGGCCGCCCGAAGCAGGCGTGGACGCAGCTGCAGGAGGAGGACGCGCGGCACCTGTTCCCGTGCCACGACAAGCCGCACGTGAAGATGACGACGGAGGCGAAGGTCCGCGTGCCGGCCGGCTTCTACGTGCTCTCCAACGGCGAGCTCGCCGCGCGGAAGATGGAGGGCAAACACGAGGTCTTCCACTGGAAGATGAACGAGCCGCACCCGAGCTACCTCGTCACGATCGTCGCGGGGGAGTTCACCGAGATCGCGGACACCGTGCGCGCCGGCGATCGCGACGTGCCGGTGACCTACCTCGTGCCGAAGGGGCGCGAGGCCGACGGCAAGCGCACGTTCGGACGGACGCCGCAGATGATCGCGCATTTCTCCGCGCTCCTGAAGGTGCCGTACCCGTGGAACAAGTACGCGCAGGTCGTGGTGAGCGACTTCATCTTCGGCGGGATGGAGAACACGACCGCGACGACGATGTACGAGCACATCTTGCTCGACGAGCGGGCGACGATCGACGTCACGAGCGAGGACCTGATCGCCCACGAGCTCGCGCATCAGTGGTTCGGCGACCTCGTGACCTGCCGCGACTGGTCGGAGGGCTGGCTCAACGAGGGCTTCGCGACCTTCATGGAGCACGTGTGGCGCGAGGAGGTGCTCGGCAAGGACGAGTACGACTACGGCGTGCGGAACGACCTCGCCGCGTACCTCGGCGAGGCGACGGGGCGCTACCGGCGCCCGATCGTGTGCCAGGACTACGACGCGCCGCTCGACCTCTTCGATCGCCACCTCTACGAGAAGGGCGGCCTCGTCCTCCACGTCCTCCGGACCGAGCTCGGGGACGCGCTGTTCTGGAAGGGCGTCACGACGTACCTGCAGCGCCACGCGCGCGGGGTGGTGGAGACGCGCGATCTGATGCGTGCGCTCGAGGAGGTCTCGGGGCGCAGCCTCGGGCGGCGCTTCGAGGAGCTCGTCTACAAACCAGGCCACCCCGAGGTCGAGCTCGAGCTGTCGTGGAGCGACGGCGTGCTCATGTGCGCGGCGAAGCAGACGCAGTCCGCGACCGACGGCGTGCCGAGCGTCTTCGAGGTCCCGATCGTCCTCGCGATCGCGGGGCAGAACGAGCCGGTGAAGCTGCGGCTCACCTCGCGCGCGGACACCTTCGCGATCCCGTGCCCGGCGCGGCCGCGCTTCGTCGTCGTCGATCCGAAGATGCAGATCCTCGGCGAGGTCTCGCTCAAGGCCCCCGCCGACATGTTGCGGAACCAGCTCGCCGCCGCGCCGACCGCGCGCGGCCGCTGGCTCGCCGCGTCGGCGCTCGCGAAGATCGACGATCCTCCCACGATCGCGGCGCTCGGCGAGCGGGTGCTCGACGAGGACGAGGCGTGGATGGTCCGCGTCGAGGCGGCCGAGTCGCTCGGGAAGATCCGCGCGCGCGAGGGCTTCGACGTCCTCGTGCGCGCGCTCGAGGCGAAGCACCCGAAGGTTCGGCGCGCGGTTTGCGACGCGCTCGGGCGCTTCAAGACGGCGGACGCGGTGAAGGCGCTCGCCCCGAAGGCGCTCCGCGACGAGAGCTACCTCGTCGAGGCCGAGGCGGCGCGCGCGCTCGGCAAGACGCGGCAGGTCGCGGCGTACGACACGCTCCTCGACGTCGTCGGGCGTCCCTCGTGGGCCGACGTCATCGCCGCGGGCGCGATCGACGGGCTGGCGGCGCTGCGCGACGATCGCGCGCTCCCTCATCTCTTCACGCGCACGCGCTACGGTCATCCTTCGCGCGTCCGCCGCGCGGCGGCGCTCGCGATCCCGAAGCTCGCGAGCGATCGTCGCGCGCGCGAGCACCTCGAGGAGCTGCTCGACGACGCCGACTCGATCCTGCGCCTCGACGTCGCGCGCGCGCTCCTCGATCTCGGCGACGCGCGCGCGCGCGGGCCGCTCCGTGCGCGCGCGGAGATCGAGCTCGACCCGCGCGTGCGCCGTCGCATCCGCGAAGCGGTGCGCGACCTCGGCGGCGATCGCAAGAACCAGAAGTCGCTCGAGGACGCGATCGAGCGGCTCGAGAACGAGACGAAGGACCTCCGCGCCCGCCTCGCGAAGCTCGAGGCGAAGCCGTCGCACACTGCATCGCCGAAGCCCGCAACGAAGCCTGCCAAGCGCAAACGCTAGCTTGTAAATTATTTGCAGTATGCACTGAACTGCGGCCTCGTCGCGCAAGGGCGTGCGCAAGGCTGCGGCTTTCCACAAGCGGCCTGATGGCAGCAGATCTGGATCAAGGAGACACCAGCTCGCCCTACAGTGGATCCGCATGTACGATGACGATCGTCAGCAGCACGGCTGAAAATATGTGGTGCGCGGCCTGATGGTCTCGGATGGATCGATGGAACGTCAGGTGCAGGTAGGAGGACGGCGCATGGGTCGTACGTCTGCCAGCCTGAGGGTTCTCGCTGCCGAAGTCGGCCGCGTCCAAGAACGTCTTCAGCGCACGTCCGACGACGCCCGGACCCTCCGCAAGATCGTTCCGTGGAAAGAGATGGAGCAGCGCGTCGCGGAGAACAAGCGCGCGAAGGCCGCTCCTCCTTGGAAGCAGCAAGAGCTCTCGTACGACACGGACGACGACGATCCGACGTCCGGCATCCGCGGTCCCGACGCGCGGCCGCTCACGTACACGGTCTACTCCGTCAACGACCTCGACGCGCGCCCGCGCTCCTCGATGCCGCCGCCGATGCCGGCGCCCGTGCCGTCGCGCTGGCCCGACGCCTGGCGCTCCGCCAAGGCCGTCGCCCGCGCGTGGTGGGCCTACTACGTCTGCGCGCGGCCGCGACCGCAGATGATGGACGTCTGCCGCGTCCCGCTGATGACGCTCCGCGCGGACCTCGCCGCCGCGCTGCGGCAGCTGCCGTGGAAGAAGATCGGCGTCCGCGCCGCGATCGCCTTCGGCTCGATCCTCCTCTTCGGGTTCGTCGTCTTCACCGTCGCCGAGCTCACCGACGACCTGAAGCCCACCCGCTCCGCGACCGCGAACAAGCTCGAGGCGCCGCCCGACGTCGCGCCGCCGCCGCCCGAGACGAAGACCGAGCCCGCGAAGACCGAGCCCGCGAAGAACGAGCCCGCACCCGTCGTTCCGCAGGCGAACGCGAACGACAAGCTCAACGAAAAGCCGATCGAGCTCGACGACGGGCCGCCCATCGTGGCGAAGCCCAAGCCCCCCGTGAAGTCGAGGCGCGGTTCGAAGAGGAAGAAGGGGCCCGAGACCTTCGTCCCGTGACGTGCTAACTCCGCGCGCCATGGCGGACGAAGCATTCCCGATCGAGGTCGAGCAACGCGGCAACGTCGTCGTCTGGACGATCGATCGCGAGGCGCGCTCCAACTCGCTCTCGCGCGCCACGCTCCAGGCGTTCGGCAAGCTCGCGCGCGAGGCCGTGTCGAACGCGTCGGTGCGGGCGATCGTCATCACCGGCCGCGGCGAGAAGGCGTTCTGCGCCGGCGCCGATCTGAAAGAGCGGCAGGGCATGAGCGAGAACGACGTGCGCGTGCAGGTCGAGCTGTACCGCTCCGAGCTTGGTCCGCTCGACCGGTCACCGAAGCCCGTCGTCGCCGCGCTCAACGGCGTCGCCTTCGGCGGAGGCCTCGAGCTGGCACTGGTGTGTGATCTCCGTGTCGCGGCGGCACATGTGTCAGTGGCACTGCCGGAGACGACGCTCGGCATCATCCCCGGGGCCGGCGGGACCCAGCGGCTCGGCCGCATCGTCGGGGAGGCGCGCGCGAAGGAGATGATCCTCCTCGGCCGCCGGCTCTCGGCGGCGGAGGCGCTCGCGTGGGGGCTCGTCAACCGCGTCACCCCGGAGGGCAAGAACGTCGTCGACGACACGATCGAGTGGATCGAGCCGATCGCGAACGGCGCCCCCATCGCGCAGGCCGCGGCGCTCGAGGCGATCGACCGCTCCTTCGACGTCGGGCTCGAGGTGGGGCTCGAGCTCGAGAAGGTGAGCTACGACAAGGTCCTCGTCAGCGAGGACCGGCGCGAGGCGCTCGCCGCCTTCGCCGAGAAGCGGAAGCCGCGCTTCGCCGGCCGCTGATGGTAGTCTGGGACCTTCCATGGGCCGGCTGAACGGCATCTCCATCTCCGAAGGTGACGTCGTGCGCGATCGCTATCGCGTCGGCCGCCTCATCGGCGAAGGGGGCACCGGGGTCGTCGTCGCGGCGACGCAGATCGCGGACGGCAAGCCCGTCGCGATCAAGTTCCTCCGCCGCGCGCTCGAGACGAGCGAGCTCCGCACCCGCTTCGAGCGCGAGGCGCGCGCGATCACGCAGATCACGAGCGAGCACATCGTGTCGGTGCTCGAGGTCGGCACGCTCGAGGACGGCGCCGCGTTCATGGTGATGGAGCACCTCGAAGGACGCGACCTCGCGCGCATCCTGAAGGAGGACGGTCCGCTCCCGATCCCGCAGGCGGTGGATTGTATGATGCAAGTATGTCGCGCGCTCGCGGCGGTGCACGCCTCCGGGATCGTCCATCGCGACCTCAAGCCGGCGAACGTGCTGCTCGAGTCGTCCCAGGACGGGAAGGTCCACGCCAAGCTCGTCGACTTCGGCATCTCGAAGTTCCTCGACAAGCGGCTCCTCGGCGAGGACGGCAAGCCGCCGGAGATGACGAGCGCGTTCACGATGCTGGGGTCGCCGCGCTACATGGCGCCGGAGCAGGTCCGGAACTCGAAGGACGTCGACGCGCGCGCGGACCTCTGGTCGGTGGGGGCGGTCCTGTTCCAGATCATCACCGGCCAGCACGCCTTCGTCGCCACCACCAACGTCGAGGCGAGCATCGCGGTGCTCACCGCGGAGCCGCAGAAGCTCTGCGCGCTGGTGCCGGCGGCGCCGCCCGGGCTCGAGGAGGTCATCAAGCGCTGTCTGACGCGCGACGTCACGGCGCGCTTTCAGACCGCGCGCGACGTCGCAGAGGCCTTGCGGCCGTTCGGCTCCGCGGCCTAAATGCAGGCGGCCATGCCGCAAGACGAAAAGCTCAAGGAGACCCTCTCGCGCGTCGAGAAGGGTGGCGCCCCCAAGTACCACGCGAAGAACGCGGAGAGCGGGAAGCTCTTCGCGCGCGAGCGCATCGCGAAGCTCGTCGACGCGGGATCGTTCGTCGAGGACGCGGCGCTCGCGAACAACCTTGACGCCGAGCTCCCCGCCGACGGCGTCGTCACCGGCACCGCGACGGTCGACGGCCGCACCGTGTGCATCATGGCGAACGACTCCACGGTGAAGGCCGGCTCGTGGGGCCGCCGCACGGTCGAGAAGATCCTCCGCATCCAGGAGACCGCGCGCGACCTCGAGGTGCCGCTCTTCTACCTCGTCGACTCCGCCGGCGCGCGCATCACCGATCAGATCGAGATGTTCCCCGGCCGCCGTGGCGCGGGCCGCATCTTCTACAACCAGGTCCAGCTCAGCGGGCAGATCCCGCAGGTCTGCATCCTCTTCGGGCCGTCGGCCGCGGGCGGCGCGTACATCCCCGCGTTCTGCGACGTCGTCATCATGGTCGAGGGCAACGCGAGCATGTACCTCGGCTCGCCGCGCATGGCCGAGATGGTCATCGGCGAGAAGGTGACGCTCGAGGAGATGGGCGGCGCGAAGATGCACTGCTCGGTGTCCGGCTGCGGCGACGTGCTCGCGAAGAGCGAGGACGAGGCGATCGCGTGGGCGAAGCGCTACGTCGGCTACCTGCCGCTCCGCGCCGGCGAAGAGCCGCCCAAGGTCGAGGCGAAGGCGCCGAAGGCGAGCGGGAAGAGGATCGAGGAGATCGTCCCCGCCGACGAGAACAAGGCCTTCGACATGATGGCCGTCATCCACGAGATCATCGACGAAGGCTCGTGGTGCGAGATCAAGCAGCTCTTCGCGCGCGAGATCCTCACCGGCTTCGCGCGGATCGAAGGGCGCGTCGTCGGCGTCGTCGCGAACCAGCCGAAGTGGCTCGGCGGCGTCCTCTTCGTCGACTCCGCCGACAAGGCCGCGCGCTTCATCTGGCTCTGCGACGCGTTCAACGTGCCGCTGCTCTACCTCGCCGACGTCCCTGGCTTCATGATCGGCACGAAGGTCGAGCGGCAAGGGATCATCCGCGCCGGCGCGAAGATGATCGCGGCGGTGAGCGAGGCGTCGGTCCCGAAGATCAGCGTCGTCGTGCGCAAGGCGTACGGCGCCGGGCTCTACGCGATGTGCGGGCCTGCGTTCGAGCCCGACGCGTGCCTCGCGCTCGGGTCGGCGTCGATCGCAGTGATGGGACCGCAGGCCGCCGTCAATGCGGTCTATTACAACAAGATCCAGGAGGTCCCGGCCGGACCGGAGCGCGACGCCTACGTCGCGAAGCTCCGCGACGAGTACAGAGCCGACATCGACCTGATGAAGCTCGCGGGCGAGCTCGTCATCGACGCGGTGATCCCCGGCGATCGCCTCAGGGCAGAGCTCTCTTCCCGCTTCGCGCGCTACGCCGCGAAGCGCGAGCCGCGCCCGGCAAAGAAGCATCTCGTCCCCCCCGTGTGAGCCTCTATGCTTGAGAGGTGAGCGAGGAGCGCGTCGAGAGGTTTTCGAGCGCGTATCGGCTTCGGCGGAACTGGTTCGTGTCGGGGGGCGCGCTGCTGGCCGCGGTCCTCGGCATCGCGCTCTGTTACGTCCGCGTCCTCGAGTACCGGATCGCCGGGATGTTCCTCGTCTGGATCGGGAGTTGGATCGCGCCGCTCACGTTCCTCCGCAACTCGTTTCCGCTCGCGCGGCCTGCCCGCGTCGAGGCGACGCCGCGCGCGCTGACGATCGACGGCGAGCGGATCCCGGTCGAGGACATCGCGGAGGCGCGCGTCGTCCCGCGCGCGGTGCGTCGTGACGAGGACGTGGTCGAGCTCATGTGCAAGGGCCGCCGCCGCGTCGAGCTCTCGCTCCCGGGCTCCGACGCGAAGCGGCTCCTCGACACGCTCGGCGCGGGGGCGGGCGAGCGGCGCGCGACGTTCACGCGGATCCTGCCGTTCGGCGCCCGCTTCGCGTGGACCTGCGGCCTCGTCGGGTTCCCCTGGTTCTTGATCCTCCTCGCGACGTCGGGGAAGAACCTCGTCCCGATGTTCTTCGTCGTCCCGTTCGGCATCCTCCCTGTCTGCGCCCTCATCGCCGCGATCGTGGGCTTCATCCGCGGCAAGGTCGTGATCGGCGCGGAGGGCTTCACCACGCGCTGGTACGGGCTCAGCCGTACGTACCGCTTCGCCGACGTCGAGCACGTCACGCGGAAGACGAAGGGCTTCGGCGCCGCCGTCGTCGACACCGTCGTCGTGCTCCACTCGCAGAAGCGCATCGCGATCTCGATCCTCGACGCGCCCGACACGCACGCGCAGCGCGGGGCCGAGACGCGCGCTTGCGCCGACACGATGGAGGAGGCCTTCGAGCGATGGCAGCGCGCCCCCGAGATCGCGGAGCTCGGCACCCATCTCGGCCGCGGCCACCGCAGCGCGAGCGAGTGGCTCGCCGGGATCGACCAGCTCATCCGCGGCGGAGCGCAGAGCTACCGGATCGCCGCGGTCACGCCCGAGGTCCTCGCCGACGTGACGCGGAGCACGGAGGCGAGCACGGACACGCGCGTCGGCGCCGCGGCGGCGCTCCTCCGCCTCGGCGACGCCGCGCACCGCGTGACCGTCCGCGTCGCGGCGGAGGCCTGCGCGGAGCCGAAGATGCGGGCCGCGCTGCTCGAGCTCGTCGAGGCCGCGGACGACGACGCGAAGGTCGAGCTCGCGCTCGCGCGCGTTCGTTAGCGACCTGGCACATCGCCGCGGAGCTGCCAGACTCAACGTATGATCCTGCGGGTCGTTGCCGTGGGGGTAGCTTCGCTTCTCGCCACTGGATGTTTGAAGAACAGCGCGAGCGTCACGGCGCCGCTCGACGTCGTCGTCGGCGCCGTCCACGCGAGCGACGCCGAGCTCGGCTCGCCCGCCGCCGACGATCCCGATACGCCGGCGTACACGTCGCGCGACGAGATCGAGGTGGAGTGGCGCGGGCGCTGGTGGCCCGCGACGATCATGGAGCGCCGCGGCTCGGGGCGCTTCATGGTGCACTACACGGGTTACGGCGACGAGTGGGACGAGGTCGTCGGCGTCGAGCGGATCCGTCTCCGCGTCGTGCCGGAGACGCCGACCGTGAACGACCCCGCCCTCGTCGACTCCGATCCGTAATACCGTATCGCTCCGATGCCTTTGCTTGGGAAGAAGGCGCTGGCCGCCGCTCTCGCCTGCGCCGCCGTCCTCGTGCTCGACCGCGGACCCGCGCGCTCCGAGGACAAAGCTCCCGTCGTCCCTTCGGCGCCGCGCGTCGTGCGCGGCTCGCCGGTCGGCGTCGGCCTGCTCGACGCGCTCGGCCGGCACGCGCGGAGCGGCCTCGCGCCGGAGAACGGTCGGATCGGCGCGCTCGTCGGCCTCCCGCAGGGGACGAACGCGAAGGACCTCGGGCTCGAGCACGTCGCCACCGGCATCGGTCGCCTCCGCGGGAGCCCGGAGCGCATTCGCGCGTTCTCGGATCGACACCCCGATCTCCTCCTCGAGATGGCGCCGCCGCTCCACACCTTGAACGATCGCGCGAACCTCTTCGTGCGCGCGAACCAGGCGCGGAGCACGCGCGGCGCGACCGGCGCCGGCGTGATGGTCGGCGTCGCCGACACGGGGCTCGACGTCGCGCATCCGGACTTCCGCAACGAAGACGGGACCACGCGCGTGAAGTGGCTCCTCGATCTCTCGCTCCCGCCGCGCGGCACCCACCGCGCGCTCGAGGAGCGGTACGGGATCCAGGACGACGACGGCGTCATCATCCGCGGCGCGGTCTTCAGCGAGCGCGAGCTGAACCTCGGCCTCGAGGCGATGCGGCTCAACGTGTGCGACGAGTCGAAGGGGGTCCTCTGCGTCCCGACCGACGACGTCGGTCACGGCACGCACGTGACCGGCACCGCCGTCGCGCGCTCGATCGACGGCACGCCATACGGCGGCATCGCGCAGCGCGCCGACATCGTCTCGGTGCGCGTCTCGTCCTCGGACTCGATCCAGGAGGACCTCCTCGTCACCGCCGTAGAGTTCATGTTCGACCGCGCCGACTTCGAGAAGAAGCCGATGGTCGTGAACATCTCGCTCGGGAGCGACTTCGGCCCGCACGACGGCTCGTTCCTCTGGGAGAAGGCGATCGCGTCGTACGTCGGCCCCGAGCACCCGGGGCACTCCATCATCGTCGCGGCCGGCAACTCCGGGACGATCGCGGAGATGCCGATCCACCAGAGCGTCTACGTGTCCGAGGGCACGCCGATGCTCGTCCCGATCCGCACGCGCGGCGCGGCGAACGGTCAGGTGCAGGTGTGGATCACGCTGCGCCCCGGCGCGAACATGACGATCGGCCTCGACGGACCCGACGGGACGTGGATCCCTCCGGTGGAGCGCGGCCGCCAGGACGCGAAGAACACGGCCGACTACAACGCTGGGATCATCTACGGCTCGAACCTGCCGAACAGCCCGATCGGCCCCGACTCGAACGGCGCGGTCGTGGTGTGGGCGGGCAAGTGGCCCGCCGGTGACTACAACATCCGGCTCGAGGGCAAGGGCGTCGCCGAGCTCTACATGGAGGGCATCGGCGACGTCGCGCTCGGGACCGAGCGGCAGGCGACGTTCACGAGCGCGGTCCGCGAAGGGACGATCAACCTGCCCGCGACGCACCCGTCGATCATCGGCGTCGGCTGCACGGTGAACCGTCCGAGCTGGACGTCGATCTCGGGCGCGGAGGTCGCGCTGCGCCAGCCGGTGCTCGATCGCGAGGGCGGGCTCCCGATCCGGCGCGCGATCACGGACCAGGCGCCGTCGGCGGCGCTGCGCGAGCTCTACGACGGCGAGGTGTGCTGGTTCTCGAGCAGCGGCCCCAACGCGGCGGGCGTGCCGAAGCCGGAGATCGCGGCGCCGGGCGCGGTCATCGTCTCCGCGATGAGCCGCGACGCGCAGCCCGGCCGCCCGGGGAGCGTGTTCTCGACGTCGGTCTGTCCGAAGAACAAGGACGGCGCCGACGATCGCAAGTGCCTCCAGATCGACGAAAACCACGGCATCGCGGAGGGCACCTCGATGTCCTCGCCGATCGTCGCCGGCGTCGTGGCGCTCCTCCTCGAGGTCGATCCCACGCTGACGCAGGACAAGATCCTCGCGCTGCTCCAGGCCGGCGCGCATCGCTACCGCACGCGCACCGCGTTCGACGACTACGCGGGGCCGGGGGAGGTCGACGCGATGGGCTCGCTCGACGCGCTCGATCGGATGCGGGATCCGGCTTCGATTATGCCCGCGCTCGAGCAGAGCTGGATCGCGCTCTCCTCCGACTGGGTCGCGGCCGACGGCTCGACGCCGCTCTCGGCGATCGTGGAGCTGCGCACCGCCGACGGCGAGCACCGCGGAGACTTCTTCGACTCGACGCGCCTCCAGGCGTCGGTGCTCGTCGACGGCAAGCCGGTCACGCCGGCGCCGGCGATCACGCGGCGTGGTCCCGGGGTGTGGATCTATTCGTGGACGCCGCCGCCGGGCCTCGGCGGCTCGCGCGCGTCGTTCGGCGCGAGCTTCGACGGCGCCGCGATCGTCGCGCCGAAGGCGCTGCCGATCGGGACCGATCGCTGGAGCGCGATGTACCCGAGCCAGGCGAGCGGCTCGGGGTGTGGGGTCGCGCGCGGAGCGTACGGCGCGCCGCCGTGGGGCGCGGCGCTCGCGCTCGCCTTACTGGCGCTCATCGTTCTTCGGCGATCGTGACGAGCCAGCCGTGCGGCTCGAGCGGGCCGTCGTCGGGATCGAAGGCGTAGGCGGGATCGCCGACGTTCACGCCGACGAGCATGACGCGATCGACGGCGTCGAGATCGACCAGCGTCATCTGCGCCTCCGTCGCGCGCTCCTGCGTCGGGATCACGACGCGCCCGAGCTCGCGTCCGCGTTCGTCGAGCTTCACGAACGCCCAGCGAAAGAGCGCGTGCTCCTCCCACTCGATCTCGGCGCGGAGGCGCGCGCCGGGCTTCGCGCCGGCGCGCCGGACGACGAGGTACGCCGCGCCGGTGGGGGCGACCGGCACGCGCGGCGCGAGGCGGCGAGGTTCGTTCGGCCAGGGGATGTCCCACGCGACCGGCACGCGCCCCGCCTCCCCGAGCGTCCTGAGCTCGGGCTGGTGGAGGCCGTCGTCGGCCGCGCCGAGGAACGCGCGCGCGACGCCGAAGTCGAGCCAGAGATCGTTCACCGTGCTGCCGGTGGAGAGCGCGTTCTTGAAGGAGAGGCGGAGGACGTCGAACGTGTCGGGCTCGTTCATCCATCGCCGCGCGCCGACCGGCGTCGTCGTCGGATGGAGCGCCCACGTCGCGCGCGGGATCGCGCCGGGCGTGCGGCCGTAGGCCCAGTCGACGCGCGACCAGAACGCGGCCGCGCCGTCCGCGAAGCGCGCGTCGGCGCCGGCGTCCGCGAACGGCCGCTCGGGCTGGGACTGGAACGTCGCGAACGCGTCGGCGTCGTACGCCACCGCGCAGGGGACCGCGAGCTGCGCGAAGTAGCGCGCCTGCGCGCGCGCGGTGGGCTCCTCGGTCGCGGGCGCGACGCCGAGGAGGCTCGCGCGCGCGACCGCGGTCGCGGCGGCGGCGTCGAGGTTGCATCCTGCACGCATTCGGCGGTCGAGGAGCGTGAAGCCGCGACCGCGATCGACGTTCGACCGGACGTCGCGCGCCTCGAGCAGCGTCTCGTTCTCGCCGTCGACGAGGAACACGTCGTGGGCGAGCGTCATCGGATCGAGCTCGGGGCGGGGGAGGGCGAGCGCGCCGGTGAGGACCGGCCAGGTCCGCTCGAAGGCGGCGAGCGCGGCGGGGGCGGCGGGGGCGTCGCGGGGGGCGAAGTGGACGCAGACGGGGACGCGCGGCGAGCACGCCTTGGCGGCGCGGGGGAGGGCGGGGCGCGCGGCGTAACGGATCTCGCTCCCGGTGGGGGCAGCCTGGCCAGCCTGGGTGGGGGCGTCCGGCGACGCCGCCGCTGCGAGCCAAAAGAACATGGAGCCGACGCCGTGACGCATTTGACTCGGTCTCCCGCGGGCCCGTACCCTACGTGGTCAATCATGCCTGGTCCCGCGTTCGATCCCAACGGCGCAGTTCGCTTCGACATGACGAACGGCGCGACGTCGGACTCGCGCGGGACGCGCTTCCTGCTCGTGCCGGCGGCCGCGCTCGAGGCGCTCGACCGGACGACGCCGGGCGCGCTCGCGCACCTCGGCGCGGAGGTGGGGCGCGCGTGCGGGGCCCGCGTCGCGGCCTCGCTCGGCGGCGACGGGGGCGTTCGAGCGTCGACGCTCGAGGTGGTGGTGACGCACCTCGCGGGCGAGCTCGCGATCGCGGGGCTCGGCTCGGTCACGGTCGAGCGATGGGGGAGGGCGCTCGTCGTCGTGCTCACCAACCCGAACGTGAACAGCGACGGCTTCCTCGCCGCCGCGCTCGCGGGAGCGGTCGGCTTCGCGGCGGGGCGAGACGTCTGCATGATCCCGATCGGCCGGGAAGGAAACGTCTTGCGGTTCCTCATCGGCACGTCGCAGACGATGATCCGATGCCGGTCTCTGGTCTCCTCGGGCAAGACCTGGATGGAGATCCTCTCTGCGCTCCAGCCCAAGGTGTCGACGTGACCTCGCCGAAGGAGAGAATCGCGAAGCTCGAGCGCCTGCTCGCGCGCGTGAAGGAACGCGCAGAGGCGCCGCGCCCCGCCGCCACCGCCGCGATCGCGCCCGCGCTCGCCGCCGCCGCGCCCGCACAAGCGCGCGTGGTCGCGGAGCCGAGCCCCGCGCCGCCGGTGGTCGCGAAGCTGCCGACGGCGCCGCCGCCTCCGGTCGAGGTCGCGCTTCCGACGGCGCCCCCGCCGCCCGTGGAAGCGAGGCAGCCGTCGGTGCCGCCGCGGGTGAGCGAGCCGCCGGCGACGCAGGCCGAGCCCGCACCGGCGGAGAAGCGTGTGTCGTCGGCGCCGCCCGCGGCGGTCACGTCGGGGTGGTCGGAGCCTCCTCCGCCGCCCGAGCCGGAGACCGAGGTCACGACCTCCGAGATCGACTTCGATCCGGACACGATGGACGTCGAGGTCTCGAGCGAGGTCGTCGAGATGGACATCGACGTCGACGAGCCGGACCTCGTCGAGGCGATGCCCGCCGGTCTTCCGGCAGAGAGCGGCGCGCAGCCGGTCGCGGATCACGCCGCGAACGAGGCGGCGGCGCCGCAAGCGGAGCTCGAGGTGGTGGCCGAGGCCACGCCCGCGCCCGCGCCGGTCGAGCCCGAGCCGCCGCCTCCGCCGGCGCCGCTCGCGAACGAGGTGGTCGAGCCCACGCCGAGCTCGTCGCCGCGTCCGATCGCGGCCGCCGACGCGTCGCCCGGCCCCGACGAGAGCGGCCCGCGCCACACGCCGCCGCCCGAGTCGGGCAAGCAGGTCGCGATCGCTTCGGTGAAGCCGGAGCCGCTCCGCACCCCCGAGATCGAAGAAGCCTCGCCGCCCTCCTCCGCCGAAGGCCACACGATGATCGGCGGCTGGACCGAGCCCGTCGCCCGCACCGGCGAGCCCGTTCGCGGCCCGGTCGTCCGCGTCGCCCCCGCGCCGCCGCCGCCTCCGCCGCCACCCCCGCCTCCGCCTCCGCCGGAGATCGTCGCCGCGCCGCCGCCTCCACCCCCGCCGCCTCCGGAGCCGGTCGCTGCGCCGCCACCTCCTCCGCCGCCTCCGGCCGACCTTGTCGTCGCGCCTCCGCCGCCCCCTCCTCCTCCCGCGGAGCCCGAGCTCGCGATGGAGCTCGAAGAGGTCCACGACGAAGAGCCGGCCGCGCCGATCGACTTCTCCGCCGCGGGCGAGGTCACGCGCCCGGTCCTCCCCGCCGAGGCGCAAGTCGCCGCGATCGAGGGCGCGCTCCCCGCCGTGACAGGCTCGTCGTTCGGCGACCTCCTCGACGCGACGATGTCGCTCTCGCTTTAGCGCGACGTCATCCTTCCAACCACTCGACGTCGGCGTGGTTCAGCCATGTCCGCTGCTTGCGCGCGAACACGCGGGTGGAGCGGACGATCGCGTCGCGTAGCTCTTCGCGTGAGAGCTCGCCGCGGAGGTGGGCGGCGACCTCGGCGTAGCCGACCGAGCCCATCGCGCGGGAGCGCTCGTGGCCCGCCGCGACGAGGGCGCGGACCTCCTCGATCCAGCCCCCGGCGAGCCACGCGTCGACGCGGCGTGCGATGCGATCGGTGAGCTCCTCCGGCGTGTGCAGCAAGCCCACGAGCCGCGCGTCGATGCGCTTGTTCTTGAAGCCGTGCTCTGCCTGCAGCGACGACATCGTTCGACCCGACAGCTCGAAGACCTCGAGCGCGCGGCTCACGCGCACGAGGTCGTTCTCGTGCAGCCGCGCCGCCGAGGCGGGGTCGACCTTCGCGAGCTCCGCGTGGAGCGCCGCGCGGCCGCGCTCGTCCGCGATCGCCTGGTGGCGCGCGCGCACCTCGGGATCGGCGCGCGGCGCGTCGACGAGGCCGAGCACGAGCGCGCGTACCCAGAAGAACGTGCCGCCGACGACGATCGGCGTCTTCCCGCGCGCGCGCACGTCCGCGATCGCGGCGTCGGCGAGCTCGGCGAACGTGGTCGCGTCGATCGCGTCGTCGGGCGCGTGTGTGTCGACGAGGTGATGCGGCGTCGCCGCGCGCTCGGCGAGACTGGGCTTGCCGGAGCCGACGTCGAAGCCGCGGTAGACCTGCACGCTGTCGGCGGAGACCACCTCGCCGCCCACGGCCGCGCAGACCTCGATCGCGAGGTCGGTCTTGCCGCTCCCGGTCGGTCCGACGATGCAGAGGAGCTCGGCGCTCTCGGCGATCGCGATCGCGCGCTCAGCGGCCGACACGTCGCTCCAGCTCGTTCCACGGGAGGCGCATGACGACGGGACGTCCGTGCGGGCAGTGTCCGCCGAAGTCGACCGCGTCGAGCGCGAAGAGGAGCGCCTTCACCTCCTCGGGCGCGATCGCGTCGCCGGCGCGGATCGAGCCGTGGCACGCCATCGTCGCGAGGACGAGATCGAGCGCGTCGCCGAACGCGCGCCCGCCGCTCTTGCCGAGCTCGCTCGCGAGGTCACGCACCACCCGCGCGGGATCGGGCTTCTTGAGCAGCGCGGGCAGCGCGTGCACCGCGACCGCGCCGTCGCCGACCGCGCGCAGCTCGACGCCGAGGCGCAGCACCTCGTCCGCGTTCTCCTCGAGCGCGGCGACGTCGGCCGGCGGCAGCTCGACGATCTCGGCGACGAGGAGCCGCTGCGTCGGCAGCGCGCGGCTCGCGTGCGCGCGCCGCAGCCGATCGAAGGTGACGCGCTCCGCGGCGGCGTGTTGGTCGAGGATGTAGAGTCCATCTTCTCCCTCGCAGAGCAGGTACGTCCCGTGCACCTGCCCCACGAAGCGGAGCGTCGCGTAGAGGCCCGCGCCGGCGCCCGTGCTCGTTCGCTCCGCGAGGAAGAGGTTCTCGGCCGGCACCGGGATCGGGATCGGCTCCGGCCGCGGCAGCGTCGTCGGCGGCGCCACCGTGGCGCCGGCCGCGCTCTGGTCGTCGAGCACGCGCTGCGCGATCTGTCCGAGCGCTTGCAGCGTCGGCAGCTCGAAGCGGGCCTCGCGCGCGCGGGCGCCGAGGTGCGCGTAGGGGCTGCCGCCGGCGTCGGGGAGCTGGAAGGTGTGCGCGAGGACGGCGTGGAGCTCGCGCGTGACCGCGTCGAACACGCCGCGCGCGTCGGTGAAGCGGACCTCCGCCTTCTGCGGATGCACGTTCACGTCGACGAGCTCGGGCGGGAGATCGATCCACACGACGCCGACGGGGTAGCGACCGCTGTCGAGGACCGACCCGTAAGCGTGCGCGACCGCGCGCGCGAGCTGGCGATCGCGCACCGGCCTCCCGTTCACGAGCAGCGCGAGGCCGGTCGCGCCCGAGCGCGCGCGTTCGGGCGCGGCGAGCATCGCCTCGATCCGGATCGGTCCGCGCTCCGCCGTGACGTGGGCGAGGTTCTCGCCGGAGCTCGCCGCGCGCGCGCGCTCGGCGCGGGAAGGAGCGCGCAGGTACTCGCGCACGATGCGGCCGTCGCGCGAGAGGGTGAACGTGACGTCGGGCCGCGCGAGCGCCGCGCCGAGGACGACCTCGCCCACGTGCGCGCTCTCGGTCGCGGTCGCCTTGAGGAACTTGCGCCGCGCGGGGACGTTGAAGAAGAGCTCGCGCACCTCGATCGTCGTGCCGGTCGCGCCGCCGGCGGGCCGCGTCGCGACGGTGCGCCCGCCCTCGACCACGATCTCGTGGGCCTCGCTCGCGTCCTTGGGGCGCGTCCGCAGCGTGAGCTTCGAGACGGACCCGATGCTCGGCAGCGCCTCGCCGCGGAAGCCGAAGGTGCCGAGGCGGAAGAGGTCCGCGAGCGCGTGGATCTTGCTCGTCGCGTGGCGCTCGAGCGCGAGCGCGGCGTCGGCGGGCGTCATCCCGTCGCCATCGTCGACGACGCGGACGAGCGCGGTGCCGCCGCTCTCGACGTCGACCGTGACGCGCGTCGCGCCCGCGTCGAGGGCGTTCTCGAGGAGCTCCTTCACCACGCTGGCGGGTCGTTCGACGACCTCACCGGCGGCGATCTGGTTGGCGAGCTCGTCAGGAAGCTTGTGGATCCGCCCCACCCGCCGCCTCGAAGAATTCGCGCGAGCGCTGGCGCGTGAGCGCGACGAGGATGAGTGCGCTCGCGAACGTGCGGAAGACGAGCCACGCCGGCGGCGTCCACCGCCGGAGCTTGTGCATCATCGGCGCCACCTGCTCGAACTGGTCGGTCGTCATCGTCTCGCGCTTCATCGCGAGCGTGTGCTCGCTCTGCCATTCGAGCTCGGCCTCGCGCATCGGCTTCAGCGCGAAGTAGGAGCCCGCGACGACGATCGCCTGCGCGGCGACGACCTGGACGAGCGCGCTCCGCGTGTTCGACTTGCCGGCGAGCCCCCGCGCGGTGAGCGCGAGGAGCGCGGCGCCGAGCACGAAGATCGCGGCCGCGATCGGGATCGCGCGCCCGCGCCCGGAGTCCGCCGCGTCGAGGTAGCGCTGGTAGAGCGACTCCACGCGCTCGCGGTCCTGCTCGTCCTTGATCTGCTGGTTCAGCTGCGCGCCGTAGTCGACTTCGCCGCGGTAGAACGCGAGGCGCCCGCACCCCTCCGTCCAGCAGCCGGCGCCGAACGCGAGCGCCATGACGAGCGCCACGACGAGGTACTTCGGGCGACGCGGGCCGGGGTCGGCCTTCGGCGGCGCGTCCGAGTCCCGCGCGGGCGGAGGAATCGACGACATCGAACAAGGCCATAGCACGTCGGATACTCGTCCGATACGCGGCGGTTTCGTGGTAATCCGGGCTGCCGACATGCGCGCTCCTCTCCTTTCACGAGCCCTCGTCCTCGCGGCTGTCCTTGCTGCGTCGTCGAGCTTCGCCGCCCCTCCCAAGCCCGCGCCGAAGGGCGACGTCGGCGCCGCGGTCACCAAGCTCAAATCCGGGGACGAGAACCAGATTCGAGCCGGGCTCGACGACCTCCGCATCCTCGGGCCCGCCGCGGGCGCGGGCGCGGGCGAGGTCTCGAACCTGCTCAACAAGGGCCTGAACGACGTCCTGACGCAGCAGGCGATCGACACCCTCGGCGACATCGAGTCGCCCGACGGCAGCGCCGTCCTCGCGCTCTACGCGTCGCACCGCAACGTGTCGCTCCGTCGCGCCGCGGTGAAGGCGCTCACGCGGACGAAGGGGGCCGCCGCCGCGACCGCGCTGCGGAAGGCGCTCGGCGATCAGGACGCGCAGGTGCGCGGCGTCGCCGCCTCCGGGCTCGGCGGGCTGAAGGCGAAGGACGCGGTGGGCGATCTCTTCACCGCGCTCGATCACAAAGTGGTGGAGGCCGCGGCCTCGATCGGTCAGCTCTGTAGCCCCGAGCAGTGCGAGCAGCTCGCGGCCAAGATCGGCAAGCTCCCGTTCGACGTCGTGACCGGCGGCCTCGATCAGGTGCTCTTCCGCCCTGCGAACGACATCTCGGACGACGCCAAGATCAAGGTCCTCGGTCGCATCCGCGAGCTCGGCACCGGCGAGGCGAACCGCTACCTGAAGGACGTGCAGAGCCGGCTCCCGAAGGAGGCCTCGGCGCGCATCAAACAAGCGGTCGACCAGGCAGTGAAGGCGACGTCGGGAGGTTCCCAATGAACGCGTCGAAGTGGCTGTCCGCCGCCTTCATCGTCGGCCTCGTCGCTTGCGGCGGCGATCAGCTCAACCCGAAGACGTTCTCGACCGACTGGGTCGACGACCAGGGCAAGAGCATCGGCGAGGTGTACTCGAAGCTGCGAGAGGCGAAGCCCGGCCCCGGCTCGGACATCGCGGTCGCGGTGACGCAGGGCAACAAGATCGTCGGAACGCCGCTCGGCGACGGCGAGCAGTGGACGGTGAGCCACGCGCTCGACTCGCGGCCCGTCATCGCGGGCAGCGTCGTCGTGCTGTCCGGCGGCAACGAGGTCGCCTGCTTCGACGCGCAGAGCGGCAAGAAGCTGTGGGCCCGCCCCACCGGCGGCCTCCCGCTCCTCGGCGCCGGCGACGACGGCGCGATCACCGCCGTCACGCTCCAGCGCGGCGGCGGCTCCACGCTCCTCATCGTGGGTCGCGACGGCTCGGTGAAGCGGCAGATCGAGACCGACAAGCAGATCGGCGCGCCGGCGGTGCTCGGCGGCGTCGTCTTCGTCCCGTGGGCGAACCAGTACGTCAGCGCGATCGACGCCGCGAGCGGCGACGAGATCGGGCGCGTCACGCTGCGCGACAAGGTCTCGCGCGCGCTCATGATCGGCGAGCAGCTCTACTTCGCGGAGCACGGCTTCGTCCGCTTCGACGAGAAGATCAGCCTCGCGTCGCGCGGGCAGGCGAACAAGATCCCGATCCCGACCCGTGAGCTCCCCGGCACGCCGCGCGCCTTCAGCGCCGGCACGGAGAAGACCCCGGTCGTCGCGAACGCGCGCGATCGCGATCGCCTCTACGCGCGGCCGGACAGCGAGAAGCTCGCGCTCGACTCGGGGCGCTTCTACGCGACGTACTACCGCCTCATCTTCGGGTTCGCGACGGAGGGCAACCAGCTCGCGTGGGTCCGCCACGTCCCGAGCGACGTCATCGGCGGCCGCGCCGCGCAGGGCGGCGTCATCCTCTGCGACGAGGAGGGCAAGATCACCGTCCTCGACGCGAAGAGCGGGCAGGTCGCGCTCGAGAAGCAGATCGGCCAGCCGATCAAGAGCTGCACCGTCCGCGCCGATCACTTCCGGACGCCGCGCGCGTCGGCGGCGGGCCCGTCGCTCGGCCAGCAGATCACGGACGCGGTGACCGTGCGCGAGGCCACGCTCGCGACCGCGCAGCGCCTCCTCATCCGCGAGCTCGCGACGATCCCGGACGACTCGGCGACGAAGACGCTGATCGACATCGCGTCCGATCCGCGCTCGGTCCCGGTCCTCGTCGAGGACGCGCGCACGGCGCTCGCGGCGCGCCGCAACGGCCAGAGCCACATGGTGGCCGCGCTCTCGAAGCACTACGACTACCTGCACGACGTCCTCCGCTCGCCGCCGGTCGGCCCGATCGCGGACGCGCTCGCGGCGATGAAGGACCCCAACGCCGCGCCGCTCATCGCAGCGCACCTCTTCGATCCCGCCATCACCGACGACGACGTGAAGCGCGCGGCCGCCGCGCTCGCGGTGATCGCGACGCCGAAGGAGCTGCCGCAGCTCAAGCAGTTCTTCGCGATGTACCGCGGAACGGCCGCGAGCGACGAGGTCGGCGTCGCGGTCGGCAGCGTCGCGGAGGCGATGCTGCGCCTCGATCCGAAGGGCTCCCGCCCCATCATCGAGGCCGCCGCGAAGGACGCGATGACGAAGGAGGCCCCGCGCGCGAAGCTCGAGCAGCTCCTCTCCGCGAGCGGCGGCGGCGACGCGAAGCCGGCGGACAAGAAGTAAGCGATCTAGATCAGCTGTTCTCTTCGCTCGGCTTCAGGCCGTCGTGGAGCTGGAGGATGTCCTCGCGCGCGAAGAGGCAGCACTCGCTGCCCATCGGGAACTCGCTGCACGAGTGCGGCCGGATCTCGTAGATGCCGCACATGTTGCTCGGCTGGAGGTGGCGGCAGCGCTTGTTCGGGAGGAGCGTGAGGATGATGCGGCCGTCCTTGTGGCGCTTCGCGTAGGGCGCCTTCGTCAGCTCGGGGCGGCCGCCCTTCACCATGCGATCGATGTCCTCCGGCTGGAGGAGCACCTCGTTGTCGCGGCAGCAGGCCGCGCACTCCGTGCAGTCGATCGCGATCTTGCGCTTCGTGCCTTCGTGGATCGAGTCGCGCTCGGCGCGGCGGCGCGCGATCCAGAAGCAGTCGCGCGGGACCTGGCTCGTCGCGAGGCCTTTCAGCGGACCGCTCGTCTCGAGCTTCCAGCGCCACTTGCCCATGTCGTAGATGCCCCAGAGACCGAAGTCGTCCGGGTTGTCGTCCTCGGGCTCGCCGAAGACGAACGTGACGCGCCGCTTGCCTTCCCACACGAACGCGTGCCCCCCCGCGCGCACGTGCGCGGCGGCGTTCTTGACGTGCTTCACGTCGAACTGGCGAACGATGGGACGATATTTCGGAGTGACTGCCACGGCCATGGACCGGAGCTTCTATCATGGAGCGATGCGAGCGGTCGTCATCGACAACGGGTCTCTCCATCTCCGCGAAGTCCCCACCCCCGGGCCCGGGCCGGGACAGGCGCGGGTCCGCGTCCGCGCCGCGGGCGTGAACCGCGCCGACCTGATGCAGCTCCGCGGCATGTACCCCGCGCCGCCCGACGCGCCGCCCGACATCCCGGGGCTCGAGATCGCGGGCGAGGTCGACGCGGTCGGCGCCGGCGTCCGCGAGGTCGCGGTGGGCGAGCGCGTCTTCACGATCGTCGGCGGCGGCGCGTACGCGGAGCACGTCGTCGTGCCCGCGCGGACGCTCGCGCCGATCCCGGAGGGCCTCGACTTCACGCACGCGGCCGCGATCCCGGAGGCGTTCCTCACCGCCTACGACGCGATGGTCCTCCAGGCCGGCCTCTCCGCCGGCGACGACGTCCTCGTGCACGCGGTAGGGAGCGGCGTCGGCACCGCCGCGGTCCAGATCGCGCGCGCGATCGGCGCGACCGCGATCGGCACCGCGCGCACGCAGGACAAGCTCGATCGCGCGGCCGCGCTCGGCATGAAGCACGGCATCCTCGCCGCGGACGCGAAGTTCGCGGACGAGGTGAAGAGGCACACGAGCGGCCGCGGCGCCGACGTGGTCCTCGAGCTCGTCGGTGGCGCCTACCTGCCGGAGAGCCTCGCCGCGTGCGCGGAGCGCGGGAGGGTCGTGCTCGTCGGCCTCATGGGCGGCGCGACCGCCGAGCTCTCGCTCGGCCCGATGCTCCACCGCCGCCTCACCGTCATCGGCACCGTGATGCGCGCCCGCCCCCTCGAACAAAAAATCGCCCTCGGCCAGGTCCTCCGCCGCAACATCACCCCTCTCGTCGCCGCCGGCCACCTCGTCCCCATCGTCGACCGCGTCCTCCCCCTCGAACAAGCCACCGCCGCCCTCACCGCCATGGCCTCCAACACCACCTTCGGCAAGATCATCCTCACCCCTTGACCACGCCGCTCCCGGTGCGTCCGCGGAGGTGGCTACCGCTTCTTGCGTGGGCGCGGGCGTGGAGGTGGGCGCGGGTGGCCGTGGCAGGACCAGTCGAGCTTGGTGAGCTCGGTGAGCAGGTGGTCGCGGAGCAGCGCGACGCGGTGTGGGACGAAGCGCGCCGAGGGGTAGACGATCGAGAGCGGCATCGGGGGGCCGTACCACTCTGGGAGGACGCGGACGAGCTCGCCCGTCTCGAGCTCGTCGCTGACGATCGGCGGGACGAGCACGCCGATGCCCGCGCCCGCGCGCGCGGCGGAGCGGACCTCCGCGAGCGCGTCGACGTTGAGGCGGCCGGTCACGTCGACGCTCTCCGTGCGCTCGCCGTTCGTCAGGGTCCACTTCACGCGCCGCCGCTCGCCGTGGAAGAGGATGCAGTCGTGCGCCCGCAGATCGCCGAGCGACCGCGGCGTGCCGCGCGCGGCGAGGTACGAAGGCGACGCGTAGAGCGCGAAGCTCGTCGTCGTGATCTTGCGCGCGATCAGCGACGGGTCACGCACGAAGCCGGCGCGGATCGCGAAGTCGAAGCCCTCGCCCGCGATGTCGACGTGACGCGCGCTCACCGACACCTCGACGTGGATGTGCGGATGCTGCGCCACGAAGCGCGCGATGAGCGGCATGAAGAGATCCGTCCCCGCGTCGGACGGCGGCACCGCGACGCGAATGGTCCCGCGCGGGACGACGCGCTCGTCCGCCGTCGCGGTGTTGGCCTCCTCGATCGCCACGAGCGCACGACCCACGCGCGCGTAGTAGGCGGTGCCGATCTCGGTGAGCGTGACCTTGCGCGACGAGCGCTGGAGGAGCTTCGCGCCGAGGTCCTCCTCGAGCAACGCGACGCTGCGGCTGACGGACGACTTCGGGAGATCGAGCACCGCCGCCGCCTTCGTGAAGCTGCCCTCCTCGACGACGCGCACGAACGCGGTGATTCGGTTGAGGTCCATCGTTCGCAAACTACGAACCCAAGGTTCGATCCAATCGCTCTAATTCGCAAGCCAGCAACGATCCAAAGTGGACGCCATGAACCAGCTCACCCCCAAGGCCACCATCGCCGCGCGCGTCGTGCTCGGCCTCGTCTTCCTCGTGTTCGGGCTCAACGGGTTCCTCCAGTTCCTCCCGCAACCTCCGCTCCCGCCCGCCGCCGCCCCCTTCGTGACCGGCCTCGCCTCGAGCGGCTACTTCTTCCCGCTCCTGAAGGGGATCGAGGTCCTCGCCGGCGTCGCGCTGCTCTCGAACCGCTTCGTCCCCCTCGCCCTCGCCGTCCTCGCGCCGATCGTCGTCAACATCGCCGCTTTCCACATCTTCCTCGTTCCAGGGCTGCCGATGGTCGTGCTCCTCCTCTCGCTCGAGCTCTTCCTCGCCTGGAGCTACCGCGCGTCCTTCGCCCCGATGCTCCGCGCCCGCGCGACGCCCGAGAGCCCCGCGGGCGTGCGCCTCGTCGCGAGCGCGAGCACGAACGCGGACGCGAAACCTCAGGGCGCCTTGTAGGGCCCGCCGGAGCGCACGTCGGACAGCACGCGCGCGCGCAAGAGCCCCACCGGGCCCTGGCCGTGCGAGAGCAGCGCGTCGTGGAAGAGCTTCAGCTGAAAGCGCCGCCCCACCGCCTGCTGCGCCTCCGCGCGGAGCGCCTGGATCTGGAGCTTGCCCAGCGTGTACGCGAAGTACCAGGGATGGAAGGCTCCGCGGAGCGCCTGCTGCTTCGCGACGGGGGGACGCTGATGGCAGTCCTCGATCATCCGCTTCTCCGCCTGCGCGAGCGTCATCCCCTTCGTGTGAATGCCGAGCGCCACGAGGTAGCGGCAGTCGCGGAGCAGCGCCTGCTTCACCATCCCGAGCTTCGCGTCCGCGGTGCCGCCGCCGAAGCCCTCGTCCGCCATCATCTGCTCGGCGTAGTGTGCCCAGCCCTCGATGAACGTCACGCTGCCGACGAGCTTCTGCGCGCGCGTCGGCGCGTGGCGGAGGAAACCGGACTGCACGTAGTGACCGGGATAGACCTCGTGCACCGTCGTCGAACGGAGCTCGCTCAGCGTCGGCACGTACGCCGCGCGCTGCTCCTCCGGCCAGGACGGGTCGGGCGGCGTGATGTAGTAGGAGCCGCCGAGCGCGAGGTCGAACGGGCCCGCCACGTCGAGCCACGCCGAGTTGTAGCGGAGGTACGGCGGCGTCTCGTTCACCGCCGCCTTCGGCTGGTTCGGGAGCGTGACGATGGCGCGCTCCTCCAGGAAATCGCGCGCTTCGTCGACGAGCTTCCGCGCCTCCGCGAGCACGTCGTCGGGGCGCGCGGGTGAAGGGACCTCCTTCACGAGCCGATCGTGGAGCGCTCGGTTCCGCGCGAGGTCGGCCTCGCCCATCCGCTCGAAGTCCGCGAGCGAGATGCGCTCGCCCGCATACACCTCGACGAGGCGCGCGAACAGCGCCGGCCCGAGCGCGTGGCTCTCGTCGGTCGGCACCGTCTTCAGCCACGCCGCGAAGCTCGCCGCCTCCGCCGCGAGCGCCTCGTTCGCGCGCCCGAACCGCGCCGCGAGCTCGTCGCTCTTCGTCATGCCCGCGACGCGCGCGGCGACGTCCTTCCGCAAGAACTCGGCGCGGCCCTCGTAGATCTGGATCGCGACGTCCGCGAGCGGCTTCGCGATCGGCGGCTTCAGGTTCGCGCGCAGGAAAGGGACCTGGAGCAGCGCCGCCTCCTCGTGCTCCACGAGCCGCCGGAGCCGCTCCTCCGCCGGCGCGTACTCGCGATCGAGGTACACGTTGACGGAGAAGAGCTCCTCGTAAAACGCAGGGTCGTGCTCCCAGTCCCTCCGCTCCGTCAGCCAGAAGAGCTGCTCGTCGATCTGCCACTTGAGGAGCGCCACGTCGTGGACCTCGTGCGGCAGGTGCGGGTGCTCTCCCGCGAGCGCCGCGCGCTGCGCCTCGAGCCGCGCGATGCGCCGCGTGATGCCCGCCCGCGAGTAGTCCGCGAGGCGCGCGTCGTACTCGTGCAGCCCCGCCTCGCGCCCGCGGGCGGGGACGAACGCGAGCTGCTCGTCGATGATCGCCTCGACGAGCGCGGCGATGGTGGGGGCGAACGGAGAACGGAGATCGCTGCACGCGCCGAGGACCGCCGTCGCGAGGACGAGCGCGAAACCGAGTCGTGTCATGCCGAGGACAAGCGTACGATCACCGAATGCGCGGCGCCCTCTTCCTCTGCGTCTCGGTCGGGATACTCGGTTGCAGCTCCGACGACACGACGGCCGCAGCCGGCCCCGACGGCGGCGCTTCGTCGTCCTCGACGTCGTCGTCGGGCGGGGGAGGGGGAGCGCCCGCGACGCCGATCGACACGACGGTGACGCCCGGCGCGCTCCCGCCGCCGGGCAACCCCGACGGCAAGTGTGTCGAGCCCGCCGCCGCGCTCGAGGACGTGTCGAACCCGCGGACCGTGATCGGCGACGGCACGCCCGCGAGCTGCACCGCCGACGCCTTCGTCGCCGCCGTCGCGAAGGGCGGCGTCATCACGTTCGACTGCGGCCCCGAGCCGGTGAAGATCACGCTGACGCAGCCGGCGAAGATCTACAACGACACCGGCCCGAAGATCGTCATCGACGGCGGCAACAAGGTCACGCTGTCGGGAGGAGGCACGACGCGCATCCTCTACATGAACGTCTGCGACAAGGACCTCGTCTGGCTCCCGGGCCCGATCTGCAACGATCAGGATCTGCCCATCCTCACGCTCCAGAACCTCGTCTTCACCGAGGGCGACACGCGCTCGATGCCGGAGGGCGAGAAGGCCGGCGGCGGGGCGGTGTGGATCCGCGGCGGCCTCGTGCGGATCCTGAAGTCACGCTTCGTGAACAACCGCTGCGCCGACCTCGGCCCCGACCTCGGCGGCGGGGCGGTCCGCGTGCTCAACCATCGCGCGGGCGGGAGCGTGAGCAAGCCGGTCTACATCGAGGGCTCTACCTTCGAGAACAACGTCTGCGCGAACGGCGGCGCGCTCTCGAGCATCGGCACCTCGTACACGATCCTGAACAGCGTGTTCACCGGCAACGAGGCGATCGGCACCGGCGCGAACTCGGGCCAGGGCGGCAACGGCGGCGCGATCTACAACGACGGCAACACGTTCGACCTCAACGTGTGCGGCACGAAGATCGAAGGCAACAAGGCGAACGAAGGCGGCAGCGCGATCTTCTTCGTGAGCAACGATCAGACCGGCTCGCTCTTCATCAAGGACTCCTTCTTCAAGAACAACCCAAAGGGAAAGTTCCAAACCGCCGGCTTCCCCGGCATGTTCATCAAGGCCAAAGGCACCCCCACCGTCACCAACTCGACCATCGAGCAGTGACAATACGCTCGGCGAGGCGCGGTGGCGCCGAGCGTGCACGATCTGCGCTACGATCGCGTCGTGTCCTCACATGCCATCGTGGAGTCGCGGAGCCTCGCGTTGCACCGCGCGGTCGCGGCGCGGCTGCTGGTCGACGAGCGCGTGCTCGAGCGGGCACGCTCGCGCGTCGCGACGTGGCGGCGCGAAGGCGGGGTCCACCCACGCTACTGCGCCGAGTGGGAGCACGTCCTCACTGGCTCCCCCGCCGAGGTCGCGGCCTTCCTCGAGCGCGACGACGAACACGCCCGCGCGCTCCGCCAGGCGAGCCCGTTCGCCGGTGCGCTCGATGCGCGCGAACGCTGGCAGATCCTCCGCTCGATGTAGACTGCATCCACCATGCGGAGGCCTCAGCTCGAGCACCTCATCGGCGCAGCCGCCACGATCGCCGCCGACGACGAGATCGTCGTCGTCGGCAGCCAGGCGATCCTGGGTCAGTTTCCGGAGCCTCCGCCCGAGCTCACCATCTCGAACGAAGCGGATCTCTTTCCGAAGAACCATCCCGAGCGCGCCGACGTCGTCGACGGCTCGATCGGTGAGCTGTCGCCGTTCCACGACATGTGGGGCTACTACGCGCAGGGGGTCGGCCCCGACACGGCGACGCTGCCGTCCGGGTGGGAGGCGCGGCTCGTCATCGTCGAGGGGCCACTGACGCGTGGCGCGCGCGGTCTCTGCCTCGAGGTCCACGACCTCGTGCTCTCGAAGTATGTGGCGAATCGCGAGAAGGACCATCGCTTCAATCGCGCGGCGATCGCGCACCGCCTCGTCCAGCGCTCGGTCCTCGACGAGCGACTCGGCGCGATGACGCTCGACCCCCGCGTGCGTGAAGCAGTACGCCTCGCCATCGCGGCCGACTTTGCGTCGGCGGAGTGAGCCCTCAGGGAATGCTCGCTGCGAGCGCGCACTCCTGGCGGGCGCGGAGCGGGAATGGCTCGCGGTCCTCCGGGGGGATCGTCTCGATCTCGCCGGTCTCGTCCTGCGCTGCGCGGACGGTGCGGAGGCGCAGCCATGCCGTCACGCAGCGGTAGCCGGGATCGTCGATCTCCATCGAGCGGCCACCCTTGTGGCGCTCGAGGCGCAGCGGTTTGCGTAGGAAGATGAGCTTCTCGGGATCGACGCCCTGGCGCGCGATGAGGCGGCTCATCTCCTCCGGCTCGAGCGCGACCGTCGCCTGGAAGTTCGCCGTGATCTCCGCCTCCGTCGTCGGCTGCTGGCCCGACACGAGCCCCGCGTCCTCGTTGTAGAGGCGGAAGCCGGAGAAGCCGTAGAGCCGGTACGCGCGCCCCGGCTGGCCGTGACAGTCGAGCGTGCCGCAGCGGCGCTGCAGGTATGGATCGACGTTGTCGCGATAAGCGATGTAATCGGGTAAAAGGATGAAGGTCGCGCGGCTCCGGTCCGGCGTCGCGGCGCACGAGGTGGCGCCGCCGGTGAGGAGCGCCCCCGCCCCCGCGAGGAGCACCCCGCTCACGAGGAGCTTCGCGAGCCGGCTCGCGGTTCGGCTCATTGCTGCCGATCCTCCGGACACACGATGGTCTGGTAGCTCTCGGGCGGCGGGCACGGCGTGATCTTGATGCCGGTCTCCTTGAAGTCGTTCTCGGAGTTGTAGAGGCGGATCTGCCCCGGCGAGGCGAAGTCGCGAAGGCCCTGGATGTGGCACGTCGCGCAGGAGGCCTCGCGACCGATGTGGCTCGACATGCGACGAAGCTGCAGCGTGTCCTCTTTGACCCCCGGGTCCACCGTGCGCTCGACCGACGTGAGGATCGGGAACGTGAGGCGCGCGAAGTCGGACTTCAGCACGTAGAAGTTGCCGTTGCAGTTCGTGACGAAGCAGCGGCGCGCGTTGTTCGCGTCGATGATGCGGACGTACGCCTTGTCGACGCGGTTCCCGTAGCTGTCGGGGCCCCAGAACACGGTGCCGCCGAGCGCGAACACGCTGTCGGCAGGCCCCTTCTCGGAGTGGCAGAGCGCGCACGGCTCGCCGGGACGGTGGTACTCGCTCTCGATCGGGTAGTCCTCCTCCCGCTCGTCGCCGAGCTGGTTCACGGCGGAGCGATGGACCGGGTCGAAGTTGCACGAGCTCCCGATCGCCACGAGGGCGAGGAGACCGGCGGCGGCGAAGAGACGTCCGGCGCTCATCTCAGAACTCCACGTCGAAGCCGATCGAACCGTAGATCGCGGTCCGCGACGTGACATAGAGGGAGTTGAAGAAGCGCGTGTACATGACGTCGCCGACGAAGGTGATCCCGAATTTTACATCGCCTTCGGGCTCGCCGATGCCCAGACGTGCGCCGCCGCCCGCGGTCAGGGTGACGAGGGGCGAGAGCTCGCGATCGCCGGTGCGGTAGAGCGGCACGACGAAGGTGCCGTCCCCGCCGAGGTTCGCGGTGTAGGCGCGGGAGTAGAAGTTGGTCGAGGTCTGGAAATGGAGCCGGCCGTGCGGCCAGACGCGCAGGTGGCGCGAGATGTCCATCATGTAGCGCGAGTCGCTCGAGCTCGCCTTCATGCCCCAGGTGTCGAAGTAGAAGCGTTGCTCGAGGCGCAGCGTCGCGTCCTGGAGGCGCTTGTTGAAGCGAGCGCCCACCGCGATGCGATCGCGCTCGGTCGGCAGCTGCTCGAGCGGCTTCACCGGGAGGCGCGTCCGGTTGACGAGGTCGACCGTCGCGCCGACCGGGACGAAGGGCGCGACGTTGATCTCGTCGAAGGTGGGGATGTAGCGGTACGGCTGCGAGCCGTCGCCGCGCTCCATCGCGAAGGTGCCGCCGATCACGGCGATCGACGTGGGCGAGACGACGAACGTGACGCCCGCCTCGAACTCGTGCGTATGGATGTAGCCCTTCGTCGGGATGAAGTCGTTCAGCCAGTTGTTCGGACCGCGGCCGACGCGGTCGTAGCTGTACTGGTAGCCGAGCGTCGGCGTGATGAGCTTGTCGTTGAGCTCGGCGAGGATGCGCCCGCCGACGGTGTACGAGACGTAGTCGGGCGAGCTCGAGGTGTTCGCGGACGCTTGCGCGCCGAAGAGGCCCGGCTTGTACCCGCCGGTGATGCCGCCGACGTAGCGGTACTCGGTGAACGGCGGCGACGCCGACGACACGATGTCGGGGGACGCCGCGCTCACCGCGTCCACCGCGAAGTTGCCGCCGAGGTTCCAGCCGTTCGTCGGCGAGACGAGCGACGCGTTGAGCGCGGGCGTGTAGACGCCGACCGCGTTCGTGTCGGAGTACGCCGAGAAGTCGCCGGCGACGCGCACGACCAGGCTCTTCTGGTTCTGCGGCAGACACTTCTGCACCTCCTCCTGGCTCTTCGCCTGGAGCATGCACTTGATCTGGCTCGGCGTGATGAAGTCGTTCGACGGCGGGCGGAGCGTGATCTTGATGACGACGGGATCGGGCTGGCTCGGCGCCGCCTCGCGGTCCTTGATCTCGATCTCGTCTTCGTACTTCGAGGTGAAGCCGTTGACGGTGCCCTCCGCGACGACCTTGTGCTTGCCCGGATCGACCGAGAACTTCTTCGTGAGCGCGTCGTTCGGCACGGTGCGGTCGTCGAACGTGACCTTGAGGTCCTTCACGCCGGACGGCGGCTCGAACGTGACGTGCGGGATCCGCTTCAGGAGCTCCTGCACGCGCTTGAACGCGATCTGGGTGACGCTCTTGTCCTGCTTCTCGAGGCCGACCTCGAGCGCCTTCTGCGCGTCGCGGAGCCCGTCGACGAGCTTGCCCGCGCGCGCCTCGCACGACGCGAGGTGGAGGCGCGTCCGCGGCGAGTCGTCGATCGCGATCGCCTTCTTGTCCGCCGCGATGCAGTCGTCGAGGCGCCCCTCCTGATCGGCCTTGAGCGCCTCCTTGATGAGGTGGATGGTGGCGGCGAGGCCTCCCTCGTCGTCGCCGCCTCCGCCCGCCTTGGCGTCACCCTTGCCTTGCGCTCGCGCCGATGGGGCGACGAGGACGAGGCAGATCCCGACGAGCACCGCCAGGAGCCGGCATTTCTGCCACGAAGGCACGGCTCTACCGTACGAGAATTACGGGCGTCCCGGTATGCGAATCAGCGGCTCACTCCACGCAGACGACGCGGCGGTGGCGCTTTCGCGCGGCGAGCCAGGCGCGGGTCGTCATGACGGCGGCGAAGGCGAGCCAGAGGACGACGACGTCCTGGTGAGGCGACGGATCGGCCGGCGATCGCCCGACGAGGAACGCGCGCGCGACGGCGAGGACGATCGCGCCGAGGAGGCACCGCAGGAGCGCGAGCGGGAGGAGCAGGGAGCGCGCCTCGTCGTCCTCGGCCGCGATCTCGGCGTCGACGATCGCCGGCGCGATCGCGCGGCGAACGAGGTCGCGCGCGGGGTGGCCCTTCGTGAGCAGGAGCGCGCCGTCGGCGGCGAGCCAGACGCCGAACGCGGCGAGCGCGCCGCCCACGCCGAGCGCCACGTTCAGCGCGAGGCCCAAGAGCGGGAACAGGAGCGACGCGCCGACGGTGGCCGCCCGATCGGCGCGGAGGAGCGCGTCGAGATCGGACGTCGCGACGCGGATGGGGCGCGGGCGCGCCTCGACGTCGGCGGAGGGCACGCGGCCGCGCTCGATGCGATCCCCGAGCGCGAGGAGCTCGCGCGCCGGACGCGCAGGCGCGAGAGCCGCCGCGCGCGTCGCGACGCGGGCCCAGACGAACAGGATCGTCGAGACCAGCGCCGAGCCGAGGGCGGCGCCGGCGAGGGCGCCCAGCACGACGATCGCGACCGCGGCGACCGCGGCGGTCTCGGCCCCGTGGCGCGCGAGCACGAGCGGATGGACGTTCCACGCGGCGATCAGCGCCGCGACGAGCCCGCCGAGCGTGGCGGCGTCGCGCGCGCGCATGCACCACACGAAGCGCGCGGCGTCGTCCGGATCGGCGATCTCGCGCCAGCGCCTCCGCATCGCCACGTACGCGCGCATGTCGAGCGGGACCGGTGGATTGTCGGCCGTCGCGAGGCTCGCGATCCGCGCCTCGTGCTCCGCGATCAGCCCCGCGACGTCGCCCGCGCGCGACGCGTGGTACCGGTAGCGGTGCGCCGGATCGGCGGCGCGGCGCGTGACGCCGACGATCGACGTGGGCTCCGCGCCCTTCGACTGCTCCGTCGAGACGATCGTCCCGTCCTCGAGGAGCGTCTTCGCCACCGCCATGTCCGCCGGCGCGGTGAAGTCGACGTGCGTGAGCGCGAGCACGGTGACGCCGTCCGCGCCGATCGACACGTGGCTCACGAACACGAGCGCGCCGTTCCTCGCCGTCATGATCCACCCGAGCTCGGTGAAGCCGAGCGCGCGCGGCGCGGCGAGCGCCTCGGACGACAGCCGCGACGCCTCGCGCGCGGACGGATCGTCCGAGACGTCGACGTACTCGAGCTCCGTCGCTTGACGCACCGACGGTAGGCGAGCCCGCTAGTTGCAGCCGCAGCCGCCGCCGCCGCCGCCGAGGCCGCCGGCGGCGCCTTCGGAGACGGCCCGAACGTGCGAGTCGAGGCCGATCGAGATCTCTTCCGGCGTCATCGTCGGGTGCGCGAGCATTCCGCGCTCGTACGGCGCGACCTTCGTGCAGGCGCCCAGGAAGAGGCCGACGGCGACGAGGGCTAGCAGCTTGACCGGCGCGCTCATGCCTCGATCTTAGCTCGCCTCGAGGGCGCTGCACCTCTCGATTACGCGCGGATCTCTTGCGATCCACTCTTGTTCGATCGCGCCGGGAGGGCCAGAATTGCGTCATGCGCGCGCGCTGGGCAAGGTTGGTCGTCGTCGGCTCCGCCGGCGTGGCTGCGCTCGCGTGCACGACGGACTACCAGCAGGGCCTCGAGGACCCGAACTACGGCGGACCTTCCGCGCTGAAAGGGCAGAAGCCGCCCGGGCCCACGGTCGAGGCGACCGACGAAGGCTCGAGCGGAGGCGGCGCGAACCAGCCGCTGTGCGTGAAGCTCGGCGGCGCGCTCCTCGCGACGCCGCCGGCGTGCAACGTGAAGTTCTCGACCGACGTGATGCAGGCGCTCGCGGCCGGCAGCTGCTCCACCGCGGCGTGTCACGGCGGCGCGGAGCCGGCGAACCAGCCGAAGATCGATCCGGCCGACCTGCCGGGCTCGTACGCGTCGATGGCCGCGTTCCCGCCGCGCAGCGGCAAGCCGTACATCAACCCTTGCTCGATCGATCCCGCCCTCTCGGTGATCGACGACAACCTCGACCCCGCCGCGCCGGCGGCCGACCGCGGCACGGTGATGCCGCCCGGCTCGGGGCTCGTCGCCGCCATCCCGAAGGTCCGGGAATGGCTCCAGTGCGGCTCGCCGAACAACTGACGAAATGGAGCGACTCCTAGCCCTGCTGGAGCGTCGACTCGGACGCTTCGCGATCCCCAACCTGACGATGATCGTCGTCGGCGGCATGGCGTTCACGTTCATGCTGCTCTACACGAAGCCCGAGCTCATCGAGTACCTCGTCCTCGATCAGCGCCTCGCGCTGAAGCAGCCGTGGCGCTTCATCACGTACCTGTTCATCCCGCGGAGCGAGAGCCTCTTCTGGATCCTCTTCTCGCTCTACTGGACCTGGCTCGTCGGCACGAACCTCGAGAGCGAGTGGGGCGCGTTCAAGCTGAACGTCTACTACGTGATCGGCATCCTCGGGACGACGGCGGCGGCGTGGATCACGGGCCAGCCGCAAGGCAACTTCTGGCTCAACACGTCGCTCTTCTTCGCCTTCGCGACGATCTTTCCCAGCTACGAGATCCTCCTCTTCTTCATCGTGCCGATCCGGGTGAAGTGGCTGGCGTTCGCCACCGCCGCGCTCCTCGGCTGGTTCGTCATCGACGGCGACAACGGCACGCGCGCGGCCATCGTCGTCGCGTTCGCGAACTACCTCCTCTTCTTCGGCGGTCACCTCCTCGCGCTCGCGCGCGGCCAGCAGCTCCAGATGAAGCAGGCCGCCCGCCGCGCGTCGTTCCGCCGCCCCGCCCGCGACGACGACGACGACCGCGGCGCGAAGAGCGACAGCCGCGCGTGCGCGATCTGCGGCAAGCGCCAGGACGAGGGCGCCGACATCCGCGTCTGCTCCTGCGAGAAGTGCGGCGGCCCGCGCGAGCTCTGCCTCGAGCACGCGCGGGATCACTAGTCACGGTCAGTTCGTGCGGATCGTGTAGCGGTTGTAGACGCCGCCGTTGTTGCGGACCTCGATGCGGAAGGCGCCGGTCCAGCGCGGGGTCATCGTGAGGAGGCACGTGTCCGTGCTGTCGACGTCGCGCGCGACCACGTTGCCGTTCTCGTCGCGCAGGAAGCAGTCGAGGTCCGTGTCGCCGTCGCCCTTCACGAGGACGCTCACCGCCTCACCGCCGCGCAGCGTCACCGCGTACACGTCGGTCTGGTGCGCGCCCACCGTCGTGGTGCGAATGGAAGGACCGGCCGTGTTCCCGGCGAGGGCCATGCTCGGCACGGCGAGGGCAGCAGCAACGACGACGGCGGAGACGAAACGACGAAACATGATGAAAACTCGATTCCTTTCAGGTTCGCCCAGAGTCATTCTCCAGGCTCGATGCCAATAAGACGCGCCCCCCATCCCCTTCCTGACAGCAGCCCCCACCACCAGCCCGCCGGGGCCCCAGAAGCGGCCGCGGATGCGGGCGCGAAGCGCCCCGAGCGCGAAGCGCGAGGGCCGTGTCTGGGGTGGGGGTGTCGGGGGCGAAGCCCCTGACGATGACAAGAGACCCTTTCCTCGGGATGCTCCTCGGGGCGGTCGCATTGGCGTCGGTGCTGCCGGCGCGCGGCGGCGTCGCGGAGGTGCTCGAGCGCGCGACCGCGATCGCCGTCGCGCTGCTGTTCTTCCTTCACGGCGCGAAGCTGTCGCGCGAGGCGATCAAGGCCGGCATCGGACACGTCCGCCTCCACGCGTTCGTGTTCACGCTCACGTTCGTGGTCTTCCCGCTCGTGGGGCTCGCGGTCGGGCCGATCGCGCGGCCGCTCGTCGGCCCGACCCTCTACCAAGGCTTCCTCTTCCTCTCCGCCCTCCCCGCCACCGTGCAGTCCGCGCTCGTCGTCACCGCGATCGCGCGCGGCAACATCGCGGCGGCGGTGTGCTCCGCCTCCGCCTCGAGCATCCTCGGCATCTTCCTCACCCCGCTCCTCGTCCGCCTCCTCATCGCCGACGCCGTGCACGGTCCCGGCGGGAAGACGACGCTCACCTCCGTGCGCGACATCGCGCTCCAGCTCTTGCTCCCGTTCGTGATCGGCCACCTCTCACGGCCGCTCTGGCTCCGCCAGATCGAGCGCCTCCGCGGCGTCATCAAGTGGGTCGATCAGAGCGTCATCGTCCTCATCGCGTACGTCGCCTTCAGCGACGCCGTGAACAAGGACCTCTGGCACCTCGTCCCGCCCGCGTCGTTCGCCGGCATCTTCGTCGTGAGCGCGCTCATCCTCGCGATCATGCTCGTCGTCTCCCAGCGCGGCGCGCGCCTCCTCGGCTTCGACCGCGCCGACGAGATCACGATCGTCTTCGGCGGATCGAAGAAGAGCCTCACGAGCGGCATCGCGATGGCGAACGTCATCTTCGCCGGCCAGCCGATCGGCATCATCGTCCTGCCGCTGCTCGTCTTCCACCAGTTCCAGCTGATGGTCTGCACCGTCCTCGCGCGCCGCTGGGCGAAGCGCGCGGACCCGTGAAGCCGCGCGGTGAGTCAGCCCGTGACGTTGAGGTTCACGAGCGCGTCGATCGCGGGGCCGTTGTAGAAGTCGCTGACGCGGCGCATGTCGCCCTTCGCGACCGCGAAGAGCACCGCCGCGCTTGCGGCCGCGCCGGCGGGCCCGCGCAACGTGTTGTACGCCGCCTGGCTCACGTTGCCGGTCCCGACGTCGAAGCTGCGCGCGGTGTTCCCGTTCGCGAGCTCGCCGAACCAGCCCGTCTTGATGCGACCCGCGCCCATCACGTAGAGGAGGTTCGAGCCGCCGGGCGTGCCGTCGCCCCAGTTGTTGCGGTCGAAGGGCTGCTTGAACGTGTCGCCGCTGACGGAGAACACGAGCGCGTCGGCGAGCGTCTTCGCCGAGCAGGCGGGGTCCTGGAGCGACTTGCCGATCGTGTAGAGGCCGTCCATCATCCGCGCGATCGCGGCGCTCGTCGTCGTCGCGTTGCCGTTGCCGCCCGCGAACATGCCGTGCGGGTCGTTGTTGAAGCCGCGCATGAGGAGCATCGACGTGAGGCCGAGCGAGAACGCCTTCAGCGTCGTGATCATCGCGCGGCCCATGTTCGCGACCGCGCCCGGCGTGCCCTGACCGATCCCCATCGCGGTGAGGTCGTCCTGCGTCGGCGTGAGCTGCGACGCGAGGTTCTTCGCGAGGAGGTTCATGCTCACCTTGCCGGTCGCGTACGGCTTCGCGATCGTGGTGCGGCCCGCGGCGGCGTTGAGGCCGAGGAACGCCTTGTAGTACGACTCCGCGAGGGGGCCGTTCGTGTCGCCGGCGAGGAGCGCGCGCGAGGCCTGGCTGTTGAAGAGGCCGACGAGCTGATCGGCCGCGCCGACGGCGGCGACCTGCGGCGCGCCCGGCGCCGCGCCGAACTGGATGCCGCCGACCGCGAGGACGGGGAGCAGGGTCGGGTTCGCCTGCTGGATCGCGGCGGCCGACGCCATCATCGTGTTGCCGCCGAGCGTGATCACGCTGTTCGGCGTCGCGGTGTGCGTCTCGTTCTGACCGCCGACGAAGGCGGTCATCTTCCAGGTCGTGTCCTTCTGGAAGGGCGAGTCGGGGGTGAAGACCCACGGCTTGTCGTAGCCCTGCGCGTCGACGCCCTGCCCGACCATGTGATGCGAGAACTGCTGGTTGTTCCCCTTCGCGACCGCGGGCACGGGGAAGGGGAGCGTCCAGTTCGCGAGGCCGCCGTTGCCGTCGACGACGTGGATGTGGCGGTTCGTCGTCGCGCACGCCGCCGTGTCCGCCGCGGCGGTGCCCGCCGTGTCGTTCAGGACGTTGAGCAGGCGCGAGCGCTCGACGCCGAGGCACGCGGCGACGGTTGCGCTCCACCGCAGGAAGTTGCGGCGCGACGTACCCCGGAGCTCCTTCAAACGATCGTCGACCATGGTGCGTCTTCCTTACTGGCAGGTGTGCGCTGCGGAGAGCATCGCGGCGATGGCGATCTTCGCGCCGTCATTGGGGCTCTTCACGATCGCGTCGTTCGCGATCGCGACGTACTCGTCGGTGGCCGGCTTGCCGATGAGGCAGGAGATGCCGTCCTTGGTGAACTTGCCGGCCTCGAGCACCTTCACGCCCGGGCACGCCGGCGCCTCCCAGTTGTCGGCGACGACGTCGTAGGAGGCCATCGCGAAGATGTCGTACATCTTCGAGATCGCCGACGTGGACGCGAACGGCGCCTCGGGGACGCGGCCGTTGTAGTTGGCGGCGCCGAGCGCGGCCGCGGTCGGACCCTGGCGGAAGATGTCCGCGCCGCTCTGCGTGTTCTGCGGGCGCTGGCCGCCGCCGCCGATGCCGCGGCTCGTGATGAGCTGGCCGATCGACGCGACCGAGAGCTTGCCGCAGCCGTGGAGGCGCGAGGTGACCTCGGGCGAGCCGACCGCGCGGACCTGCGCCGGATCGGTGGGCTCGAACTCCGCCGTCGCGCCGGCGGGATCGTTCGAGTGATCGAACGTCGACGACTCGCTTCCCGCGGTCGCCTTCGAGGTCTGCTCCGGCGTGTCGGGGATCTGCGTCGACGGCGTGCGGTTCGGCGCGCGCGTTCCGGCGCCGCCGGTGAGCTGATCGGGGTCTTCGCCGCAGGCGGAGAGGAGGAGGGTCGAGATGGCAACGAGGCCGAGGATGGTGCGTTTCATGTCGTCCTCAGAACTTCGTGAAGTCTTCGCTCTTGAAGACCGCGCGGATGGTTTCCTTGAGCTTCATGCCGCTCGCCTTGAACTGCTCGACGTACGGAGCGGTGACCTGATCGGGGACGGTCGCGAGGTCGTTCACGATGTCGCCGCGCGACATCGCGAAGTTCCACATTCTGTTGACCGCGCACTTCGCGACGTCGGGGTCCTCCGCGAGCGCCTTGCCGAGCGAGGCCATGTCGGTGAGCGGCTTGTCGAGGCGCCACAGGAGGCCCTCGCCCGGCGGCAGGTAGTCGTCGCGCGTCGCGGCGGGCTCGCCCATGATCGGGACCTTCACCTGCACCGTGTTCCGGAGCCCGCCGTTCTCGGCGTAGTTCAGGAACAGCGGCGCGACGTGGTTCATGTTCGCGTGGCAGTTCGCGCAGACGACGGCCTTCGTGTCCTGGAAGTCGACGCGCGCGGCCGGCGTGTTCTCGAGGCCGGTGATCGTCGTGAACGGGATCGCGGCGGTGTAGACGCCGTTGCCCATCGGCTTCGGCTCCGCGCCGTACTCGGCCGGGAACTTCGTGCAGACGAAGGTCTCCTGGACGAAGCGCACGCGGCGGAAGGCCATGTTCGCGAAGTACTGCCCCATGAGGCCGGGGTCGGTGAGGACGCCGACGGTGGGCCCCGGCTGGCCGTCCTGCGGGACCTGACAGTTGGCGGCGGTGAACGTGTTCGCCGCGCCGTCGAAGGTCGGGCACGTGTTCTCGGTCGCGGTGAAGAGATCGGTGTAGGCCCGGTTCTCGATCGTGATCTGCGCCGCGAAGTTCGCGGCCGCGTCCTTGTTCACGTTCTCCTGGACCTGCCCGACCTGCCCGGTGCGGAAGGTGTCCTTCCAGAACTTCACCATCACGCCGCCGAATTCGGGGCCGTCGAGCATCTCGTCGATGAGCTTCTCGTACGCGACCTTCTTCGCGTTCTCGTCGGGGCCGTCGACCTGCTTGATCTCGGCGAGGTCGGGGAGGCGATCGCGGAGCTTGAGGCTCGCGGTGCGGAGCGCCTCGCCGTAGTCGGTCTTCCGCTGATCGAGGATCTTCTTCACCTGCTCTTCGGCGGTGGGGACCTGCCCGGCCGGGTCCTGCGACGGATCGTCCGAGCCGCTCGAGCGTCCGCCGTTCGGGTCGTCGTCGCCCGAGCCGCACGCCACGAGGAGGGCGAGGAGAGCGGGCGCGCGGAGGTGAGTGAGTCTCATCGAAGGTCTCCTGTCGGACGGCGTTGCACGAGACGAGCCAGCGGCTCAGGGCTTGAAGAAGACGGCGGCGTTGTTGACGAAGAGCGCGCGCCACGCGGCGATGTCGGCGACGGCGCCGCCGTTGTGGTTCCCGCCGGGAGCGACCTTGGTCACCATCAGGCTGTTGGCGAGGTCGGCCTTGTTCAACTTCGCCAGCACTTGCTTGCAGAGCGCGACGTTGTCGTTGTCGTTGAGCGAGAGGCCGGCGAGCCCGTTGCCGTGGCAGCCCTGGCAGGTGTTGCCGCCGCCGCCGCCGCCGCGGGTCTGCCGGAGGGTCGGCACGACGTTCGCGCCGAACGCCCCGGGATCGGCGCACTCCGCCGCGCCGACGACGACGGAGACCTTGCCGGGCTCGAGCTTCGTCATCTCGACGCGGAGCTTGTCCGCCGCGAGATCGAAGGGACGCCACTTCTCGTTCGAGAAGATCACGGCGCCGGGCGCGAGGGGATCCTCCTGCCCGCCAGGGATCGTCTGATCGGAGTTCGAGAAGCTGTCGGCCGGGTCTTCGATGTCGGTCGTGCCGTCTTCGAGCGGCGTCCCGAGGACGCGCACGAACTTCGGCTGGAGGATGTGGATGTCTTGCCCAGCGGGGGCCGACACGCGGATCTGCGACAGCGAGAGGCTCGTGCCGAGGAGCTCCGCCTTGAACTTGAGGTGGACGTTCGAGACGCCGACGCCCGCGGGCGTGAGGTCGACGACGTTGTCGCCGGCGACGACGGTGAAGGCCGGCGTCGACGGGAGCCGCTGGCTCTGGATCGCGACCGCTTCGATCTCGAGCCACGTGATGACCTCGGCCTCGAGCTCCGGCAGCGAGGCGAGCGACGGACCGGCGTGCGGTCCCTTCGTGAGGAGCGAGCTCGCGAAGACGTCGCGCGTGACGATGCCCGGATGCGCCTTGATCGACGCGTAGACGTCCGGCCCCGCGAGGAAGGCGGGCGCGCCGACGAACTGCCCGGTGTCGTGGCAGGTCTTTCCGCAGTTCTTCTGCAGGTTCGGCTCGACCTTCTCGAAGGCGGACTTCTCGACCGCACCCGGGCCGCCGGGGCCGCCGACACCACCGTCATCGCCGCCGGAGCTCGAGCCGACGGGCCGCCGGCGATTGCCGAGCGCGTCCGCCTGGTCGTCGCAAGCAGCCGCGAGGACCGCGGCCGATAGCGCAAAACCCAGCGCAAGTGCACGGGAGCTTCGCCAAGAAGAGGGCATCTTCTCGATCATCTCGCAGGTCTCGCGCCAGCTCAAGTCGCCGGCCGGCCTACAGCACCGGCCTCACACCCCGACGAGAAGCCTGGATCGAATTTCAGAATGGGGGTAGCGGCCTACACGGGTAGGGGCGCGCGCCACCGGTCCGCGAGGTTGTTTCCGATGCAACAGCTGCGAAACACGTTCGCCTGAGCTACTGAACGCCGGCGTCCAGCTTGTGTCGCAGGATCCGGGCCGCTTCCGAGTAGACCGGATTTTTCGGGTTCGACTGTGCGTAGAGCTGGTCGTAGATCGCCGCCGCGCGCGCGTAGTCGTTGATCGCGACCGCGTCGACGGCCTGACGCTCGAGCGTCCTCGCGGACGTCCTCTCCGGAGGCGCCGGCGCGGGCGCGGGGGCCGGCGCGGGCGCGGGCTCCGGCGGGGGCTGCGTCATGGTCGGTGCCGTCGGCGCGATCACGCTCGGCCCCGCGGGCGCGGGGAGCGGCGCCGGCAGCGGCGTCCCCGAGGGCACGCACGGGATCTGGCCGTTCACCTCGCGCGTCCACGGCACGTAGCCGGGCGGGCAGTTCACCGGCGCGGTCGGCGGGAGGACGGGGACGGGCTGCGTCACCGCGGGCGCGCCGGCGTCGACGACGACGGCCGCGGTCTGCTCCGGCGGCGCGTCGTCTTCATCGAACAGGAGCAAGTACGCGGAGGCGATCAGGCAGAACGGCGCCATGATCACGAGGAGCCGCTTCTGCGGATTGAGCTCCTTGTACTTTGCAAGGAGACCTTCGTCCTGGCCGGTCTGCACCGTCGGCGCGATGCGGCTCGCCGCGAGCGAGAGCGACCCGGAGGGGAGCGCGCCGTAGTTGCCGGAGCCCGGGCCCATCGGGCCCATCGCCGGCCCCATCGCCGGGACGGAGCCGCTCGTCAGCGGGACCATCGGCGGCATCGTCGGCGGCATCTGATGCGGCGCGAGCATCGGCTGATGCATCATCGTCGCGGGGCGCTGGCTCATCGGGATCGCCTGCACCGGCGCGCCGCTCGAGTGGTGCGCGAGGCGCTCCGCCGCGATCGCGGGGAGCGGACGGCTGTCGACCGGACCGACGCGCGTGTTGCGCGACGGCGGCGGCTCGTCGCCCGCGTAAGGCTCGGGCGGGGGCGCGCCGGCGGCGGGGCGCGACGCGGCGCTCGGCGGCGGGGCCTCCGCGGGATCGGCGAGCGATCGGAAGCGGAGCCGCGCGGCGCCGACCTCGATGTGGCAAGGCGCGTGGAGCTCGGTCCACGCCTTGCCGACGCGGTAGCCGTCGACCGACGCGGCCTGCGACTCGTCCGCGCTCTGCAAGAAGAGCGACGTGCCGTCGAAATACACGAACGCGTGGACGTCCATCACGCGCGCGGACTCGATCCGCCACATGCCCTTCTTGCCGACGCTGATCGGCTGGAGCTCCTGGCCCACGGTGAGCGGGATGAAGGCGGGCTCTCCGATGCCCGACTCGATCTCGATCACGTGCGTGGTGCCCGGCTTCGACATGGGCGCTCGTCAGTAGTGCTCGTTGCGCTTCGGAGGACGCTTCGCGGCCTCGTAGCAACCAGGAGGGAGGTCGACGCCGTGCTCGTGCAGCTGAGGGAGGCAGCGCGGGAGGATCCCTGTCGGAGCGATGTCGCTGATGATCATGCCGCGCTCGTCGAAGCCGTGGTAGTTGCGCGCGACGATGTCCTGCATCTGGTACTGATTCTTCTCGGTGTCGTACCCCAACACCTCGGTGATGTGGGTGATCTTTCGCGACCCGTCCTGGAGGCGCGACACCTGGCAGATGATGTTGACCGCGCTCGCGAGCTGGATGCGGAGCGCGGTGAGCGGCATGTCGACGTCGCTCATCATCGCCATCGTCTCGAGGCGCGAGACGGTGTCGCGCGGGTAGGTCGCGTGGAGCGTCGACATGCAGCCGCCGTGACCCGAGGTCATCGCCTGGATCAGGTCGAGCGCCTCGCCGCTCCGGATCTCGCCGACGACGATGCGGTCGGGGCGGAGGCGCAGCGTCGCGCGGAAGAGATCGCGGATCGTCACCTCGCCGCGGCCCTTCGGATCGGGCGGGCGCGCCTCGAGCTGGCAGACGTGCTCGCGCTGGAGCTGGAGCTCGCGCGAGTCCTCGATGATGACGACGCGCTCGCCTTCGGGGATGAAGGACGAGAGCGCGTTCAGCATCGACGTCTTGCCGGAGCCGGTGCCGCCCGCGACGAGCACGTTGAGCTTCGAGACGACGAGCGCTTGCAGGACCTGCGCGACCTCGTCCGTCATCGCGCCGAACTGGATGAGGCGCTTGACGGTGAGGGTCTCCTTGAAGAAGCGCCGGATCGAGACGCAGGGACCGTCCGGCGCCGCGGGCGGGAGCACCGCCTCGATGCGCGAGCCGTCGGGGAGGCGGCCTTCGAGGATCGGCTTCAGCTCGTCGATGTGCTTGCCGACGAACTGCGCCGCGTTCCGGAGCGCGGCGACGAGCTGCTCGCGCGTCTCGAACTTCGCGGGGACGAGGTGGAGCTGCCCCTTCTTCTCGACGTAGATCTGGTTCGGGCCGTTGATCATGATGTCGCTGACACCGGGATCGTCCAGGTACGGCCGGATCGGGGCAAAGAACTGGAGGAGGGTCTCCTCGAAGACCTCCTTCGGGATCTGATCGTGTCCACCGCCGCCGCTCATTGTTCGGTCTCCTCTTTTGGCACCGGCACTTGCTGCAAGAGCGAGCCCCTGGCCTCCTCGACGTGCGAGCCGTGCGGTTCGATCCGCAGGTACTCGCGGAAGTGCCTGTCCGCCGCGACCGCGTCGTGCTCGTCGCGCGCGACGACGCCGAGGAGGTAGTGCGCCTCCCCGTGGATCTTCTCCGGCGGCGGGACCGGCTTCGCGATCACCTGCTCGAGGTGCGTGCGCGCGCGATCGGGCTCGCTGATCGCCGCGTAGAGCGCGCCGACCATGAGTCGCGTCCGGACGTCGCCGGGGTGTTGCCGGAGGTGGTTCTCGCCGTGCTGGATGGCAGAACGATAGCGCCCCGTCCGCACGCACACCTCCATGAGCAGCGGCATGACGTCGCGCGGGTCCGCCCCCGCGCTGAGCGCCGCGGCGAGGTACTCCTCGGCGCGCGTCTGATCGCCGACGAACGCGAACGCCTTCCCGCGCTCGAGGAGCGTCTTCGCGTCGCTCTCCTTCTCGATCGCGCGGATCTGCTGCTCGGCCTGCGCCTTCTGGCTCGCGCAGCCCCCGAGCGCGAGCGCCGCCCCGAGCAAGAGGCGCGCGCCTACTACTTGTTCTCTTTGAGCTCGCCGATCTTGAGCTTCAACTTGCGTTCGAGATTCGAGAGCCATGTGACGTACTCGCCCTGCTTCCCCTCGACGAATTGTAGGAGAATTCGGACCTCTCGCTGAGCACTTGAGAAGTCGTCGATGGAAAGGGCATGGTCGAGCCGGACGCGCCGCATGCGGAAGTCATCCGTCATTTCCCGACGCAGATACTTCGCGGACTCCTCGGCGAGCTGCCCCGACGCCGGATCCGCCCCCGCCCGGAAGCAGGCGGCGGCCGCCTCGTAGAGCGGGACCGCGGCGATGCCGTCCTGGACGTGGAACGGCCGGCGCTCGCGCTTGGCGTCGGCGAGGCCCATCCGTTCGCGGGCGTAGCCGACAGCCTCGTTCCGGTCCTTCGCGCGCGCGCACTGGTTCACCGGCGGCCCCCAGAGCTCGGGCGGCTGGGGGCGGTTGTCCTCCCTCTCCGCCGAGACGTCGTCCCCGCCGAGGAACAGGTAGCCGCCGGCCGGGAGCATCAGGAGGAGCGCGATCAGCATGACCGGGCTCTTCTTCTTCTCCTCCGCGCCCGGCGCGCCGGGCTGGTTCGCGCCCTCGAGGACCTCGATGTAGATCTGCGTGCCGGTGATGCCGAGCATCGCGCCGGGCGGGAGCGGCGCCTGCGTGAACGGGACGTTGTTGATCGTCGGCGGCGGCTCGAAGTTGAGCGCGCGCGCGAACACGCCGGCGGGCCCGAGCTCGATGAGGACGTGCTCGACGCGCGCCTCGGCCTGGGGGAGGCGGATCTCGCAGTGCGCGCCGGAGCCGATGAGGACGCGCTCGCTCTCGATGTTGAGCTGTTCGACCTGACCGGTCGGGAGCCGGGTCTGGAAGCGAAGCGTCCGCATTTAGAGGCCTGCCATGATGTTCATCAATGCCGGGCCCATGAGCAAGCCCATGATGCAGAAGAACACGAGCATGAGGGGTCCGACCATCTGGACGCCCGCCTTCGCCGCGAGCTCCTCGGCGCGCACGGAGCGGCGGGTACGCGACACCGTCGCCTGGATCGCGAGGACCTCGGCGACCGGGTTGCCGCGCTCTTCGGCCTGGACGAGGGAGTTCACGAACTCGGTGACCGTCTCGATCGGCGCGCGCCGCGCGAACTCGAGGAGGCCCTCCTTTCGCGTGCGGCCGAGGTTCATGCTCTGGAGGAGGAGGGTGAACTCCTCGACGAGGGGATCGTTCGGGTTCGAGTTCTTCTCCACGACCTGGCGCACGGCGCCGGGGAAGTCGAGGCCGGCGCCCATCGACAGCGCCATCAGGTCGATGACGTAGGGGAGGCCGCGGCCGATGTTCTTGAGCCGCTCCTGCGCGACGCCGCTGATCTGCATGTACGGCATCGCGCCGCCGAGCATGATGCCGACGATGAAGATGATGCCGCCCATCTCGAGGACGTAGCCGGCGAACGCGCCGACGATGCCGCCCGCGAACCCGGAGAGCAGCGTCATCGCGAGGTACTCGTCGGCGCTGATGCCGAGGTAGTCGCCGGCGAGGCCGATCTGGCGATCGAGCTCCGCGCGCTGTGAGTCGCTCATGATCCCGCTCACGCGCACGCCGAGCCAGCGGATGAGCGGCTCGATGCCGGCCCACAGCTCGTTCTGCTGGAGCACGCGCTGCCGCTTGAGGCCGCGGAGGCCGAGGCGCGACGCGATGCGCGTCGGCGTGCTCGCGACGCCGTACGAGAACAGCATCAGCGCGCACACCATCGCGACGAGCGCGCCGATGCGCATGCCCTGCAGCTGGACGGAGAGGTCCTTGGTTTCCCAGAGCTGCGTGAAGTTCATCAGATATCCACGTTCAGGACCTTGCGCGCGAGGACGATGCTCGCGACCCAGAAGGCCGTGCAGATGATGCAGATGAGGTACCCGATGAAGCCGGCGGTGAGGGGCGCGAAGTAGCCGGGCCAGAGGTAGTTCAAGCCGAGCAGGAGCGCGAAGGGCATCATCGCGATGACCCAGAGCTGCATCTTGCCTTCGGCGGTCTTCGTGCGGACGACGCCCTCGAGGCGCCGCATCTCGCGGAGCGTTCCGGCGGTGGTCTCGAGCACCTTGGGCAGGTTGCCGCCGACCTGGCGGCCGATCAGGATCGCCGAGAGCGCGGAGTCGAGCTGGCGCGAGCCGACGCGCGCGGCCATGTGGAGGAGGGCCTGGTCGAGGGTGGAGCCGACCTTCATCTCCTTGATCGCGAGGTCGACCTCCTGCTGCATCGGGTTCGAGATGACGGCGGCGACGGAGTTGAACGCGGCGCCGATGCTCGGCGTCGTCTTGAGCGCGTTCGCGAGCGCGAGGATGAAGTTGTCGAGCTGCTCCTCGAGCTTGAGCACGCGCTCGCGCCGCATGTACTCGATGTACGCGGTCGGGCCGATCGCGATGAAGAAGAGGCCGACCCACCAGAACTCGATCGTGAAGAGGACGTGCCCGGTGACGAGCAAGAACGCGGCGAGGCACTGGCCGTAGGCGATGAGCCGCCCCGGCGTGAAGATGAACATCGGCCGGAGCTTCTGCTCGAGCGACGCGGTGTAGCGCGCGGAGTAGCGGTAGACGGGCCCCGACTGGTCGGCGGCGGCGAGCCACGTGCCGACGAACAGCGCGAACGACGTCACGCCGAGGCTGGCCCACTTGAGCTGGATGGTCTGGGCGGAGAGCTGATCGGCGCTCATAGGTACGGCTGCCCCTTCTTCACGAGCCCCATGACGATGAAGGTCTGGAGGAAGCTCGGGAGATAACCGGTCGCACGGTATTCGCCCTGCACCTCGCCCTTCGGGCCGGTGCCGGTGCGAATGAACTCGAAGATGGGACGGAGCTCGATCTCGCTCGTGTCCGAGTCGATGCCCGTCACCTCGCTGATGGCGGTGACCTTGCGCGTGCCGTCGGAGAGGCGGCTCTGCTGCACGATGACGTGGACCGCGTTCGAGATCTGATCGCGGATCGCGCGGAGCGGGAGGTCGACGCCGGCCATGAGGACGAGCGTCTCGAGGCGGCTGATCGCCTCGACCGGCGAGTTCGCGTGCGTCGTCGTGAGCGAGCCGTCGTGGCCGGTGTTCATCGCCTGGAGCATGTCGAGCGCCTCGCCGCCGCGGCACTCGCCGACGACGATGCGGTCGGGGCGCATACGGAGCGCGTTCTTCACGAGGTCGCGGATCGTGTACTCGCCGCGGCCCTCGAGGTTGGCGGGGCGCGTCTCGAGCGACACCACGTGCGGCTGCTTCAGCTGGAGCTCCGCCGCGTCCTCGATCGTGACGATGCGCTCGTCCTCCGGGATCGCGCCGGAAAGGACGTTGAGGAGCGTCGTCTTTCCGGAGCCGGTGCCGCCGGAGATGACGATGTTCTTCTTCGCGTGCACGCAGCGGGTGAGGAAGCGGCCCATGCGGTCGGTGATCGAGCCGTAGGAGACGAGCTTCTCGAGCGTGAGCGGGACCTTCGAGAACTTACGGATCGTGATGCACGAGCCGCGGAGCGCGATCGGGCGGATGACGGCGTTCACGCGGCTGCCGTCCTTGAGGCGCGCGTCGACGAGCGGCGACGACTCGTCGATGCGGCGGCCGAGCGGCGTGACGATGCGCTCGATGACGGCGCGCACGCGCTCGTCGTCGGTGAACCGCTGCTGCGAGAGCGTGATCTTGCCGTTCTGCTCGATGTAGATCGTGTTCGGATCGACGACCATGATCTCGGTGATGGTCCCGTCGGAGAGGAAGCGCTCGAGCGGGCCGAGGCCGAGCGCCTCGTCGGCGAGCTCGCCGATCAGCGCGTCGCGGTCCATCTCCGGCGGGATCCGCGCGTCGAGGTTGGCGACGATGCGGCGGAGCGCGTTGAGCACCTTCGGGCGCATCGACGGGTCGTCGAGCTTCTTCGCGTCGATCGTGGCGAGGTCGAGGTGCTCGAGGAGCTGCTTGTGGATCTCGCGCCGGAGCGAGACCTCGCTCTGCCTCCGCTCGTCCTCGCCGCGCGAGGGGAGGTGCACGCCGCGCGGCCCGGGCTGCCCGCCGACGTGCGCGATGACGGGGTTCATCCCCGACATGTTCGGGATCGGCACCCCCGCCGTCGTCGGCGCGTGGGCGCGCGCGCGCCCGTTCGTCACCGCGACGGAGGCGGAGCCGGAGGGGCCGGCCTGCGTGTAGCGCTGGCGCGTCTCGGTCGAGGGCTGATGCGCGGGCGGGCCGATCGGGTTGCCCTGCTCGTCGACGGCGTAGACGAAGACGGTGAAGTCGCCGACGACGATCGGCGTCCCGTACGGCACGTCGACGATGTCGCGGCGGAGCAAGAGGTCGCCCGCGATCGTGCCGTTGGTCGAGACGTCCTCCACCCGCAGCGCGCCGTGGCCCGCGCTGACGACGGCGTGCTGGCGCGAGACGAGGTCGCTGTCGAGGCGGAGCGAGCACTGCGGGTGGCGTCCGATCGTGAGCGGGCCGCTGGCGGGGTAGAGCTCCGTCCGCTGCTGGCCTGCGTCTGATTGAACGACCACTTGCAGATGCATGGTTACTTCGCGCGCCTACTTCGCGTTGGGGGGCGTCTTCGGGTAGGCCTCCACGTACTCGATCTCGCCGGAGTACTCCTTGTACGTGGTCATGGCGTTGTTGATGAGCTCGAGCGCGCTCTTCGGCACGGTGTCGACGACGGAGGGGACGATGAAGACCGCGCCTTCGGTCTCGTCCTTCGCGTTCGAGTGGGTGCCGAAGAGGAGGCCGAGGACGGGGATCTCGGAGAGGCCGGGGAGGCCCGCCACGTTGTGGCGCTGGTTCGCCGTCTTGATGCCGGAGAGGATGAGCGCCTGACCGAGCTTCAGGACGACCTGCGTCTCGAGGCGCGTCGTCGTGCGGCCCGGCGGGCCGTTCGCGACGAGCGGCGGCGTGAGGTCGGCGACGTCGGCGGAGAGCTTCATCTCGACGTCGCGCGTGTTGGAGTCGTAGCGCGGGAGCACGGTGACGTTCGTGCCGAACTTCACCGGGACGATCTGCGCCGCGCCGACGCCGGAGATGATGAAGTTCTGCTCACCGCCGCTCTGGAACGTCGCCTCGTTGCCGTTGGCGGTGATGACGCTCGACTGCTTCGCGATCTTCACCCAGCCGTGCGTCTGCAGGATGTCGAGGCGCGGCATCGGCTGGTTCACGATCGACGCCTGCGCCGACGTCGTCGTGCGCGAGATCAGGTCGAACGTGTACTGGTTCTGGAAGACCTGCTCCTGACCGCCCGGGATCTGGCCGCCGATCGTCGCCGGCCAGCCGAGGCCGACGTTGTAGGTCGAGTTCCTCTCGTACTGGACGAAGAAGAAGTCGAGGCGGACGAGGAGCTTCCGCTCCTCGAAGCGGCCGACGGTGACGATCGACTGCACCTGCTCGCCGTAGAGGCTCGCGATCTGATCGACGCGCGCCTTCTCCGCCGGCGTCGCGACCGCGCCGTCGATGAAGACCTTCGCGCCGATGCGCCGCGTGCGCGGGCCGTTGATGTCCTTGATCAGCTCCTGGACCTCGCGCTCGACGACGCCGACGTTGCGCTTGGCGACGTTGACCTCGTAGACGGTCTGCTGTCCGCCCGCGCCGATGAGGAGGAGCGTGGTGGTGCCTTCGCGGCGGCCGGTGAGGATGAAGGTCTTGCCGTCCGGCGTCGGGACGACGTCGACGATGCCCTTCACGCCTTCGGAGTATTCGCGGACGCCGGTGGCGGGGAGCGTGCGCGTCTCGCCGATCGCGAGCGCGATGTCTTCGTGCTCTCCCTTGTTCTTCTGCGCCCACGCTGCCTCCGGCGCGGCGAGGACGACGCCGCCCGCGGCGAGAGCTGCGGCGAGCGCGAGGACGCGTGTGAGCCTGGTCATTGTCCGGGAGCCGTGAGGTCGCGCGGGCCGGTCCGCACGTTGCGGATCTTGGCGCGCTCCTTCTCGTCGAGGATCTGGTTGAAGTTGAGGTCGACGATGCCGCTCGTGCGCGCCTGGTCGTCGGGGTGGCGCACGGCGACGGCGAGGCGCCCGCGCTCGGCGGCGAGGGCGAGGACCTGCGCCTCGTTGAGCGTGAGGCTCAAGGTGAGGAGGTTCTCCTGGAGGTACGGGTTCGCCTCCTTCGTGTCCTTCGCCGCCTCCGGCGAGGTGTCGCTCCCGGTCGCGAGCACGAGCACGCGCTGGAGGAGGACGACCGCGTTCTTCGCCTCCGCGACCGCCGCTTGCTGGCCGGGCCCGAGCACCGCGATGACGTCGACGTAGTCGCCCGGCTTGATGAGCGCGATGCTCGTGTCGTCGCGCGCGGCCTTGATCGACACCGCGCGGTAGCCGGGGAGGACGAGGGACGAGAGGTCGCGCTTCTCGTCCGCGGCGGTGAGGTCGGCCCACAGGAGCAGCTGCTGCTCCTTCACCGTGTTCCCGGTCTTGAGGCCGAGGATCTTGTTCTTCTCGGTCTCGCGGATCGCGCGCTCGTCGACGTAGGCGAGGGGGATCTCGCGGACCGAGATCATGTCGTCGGTGATCGGCTTGCCGCGATCGATCTTCTTCACGGCGATGAGGAGCTTCACCTTCTCGCCGCCCGACGCCTCGAGCTCGAAGCGACGCTGATACAGCACGAGCAAGAAGGCCCCGAGCATGCCGACGAGGACCGCGATGAAGAGAGCGCGACGGTTCATCCCGATCGGATGGTACAGAACCGCGCGCGTTTTCGCGTGGCATTTCGCAAACCCAAGCGCTCACCGCCCGCGTTGTCAGCCATGCAACGCGGTCGAGGTGAGCGCGGCTTTTCCGCGGTCAGCGCGAGACGACGGGCGCGCCGTTCTGATCGGCGGCGACGCCGGCGAGGCCGAGCGCGACGAAGTTGCCTTCGGGCTGGACGCGGGCGCCGACGGTGAGGACCATGCCGTCCTTGAGGTAGCTGCGCGCGCCCTGCGTCCCGTCGTGGCCCTCGTCGAGCTCGGGGTCGAACGCGCGCCAGCCCGCGTCGGTCATCTGCTTGTCGTAGAACTTGAGCGTCGCCGCGGGCGCGTCGGTCGTCTTGTAGACGTTCATCCCGTAGGGCAGGCCCTCCGCGCGCGCGGAGAGGGCGCGGAAGCCGTTCGGCACGCGCGGGATCTCGGGGAAGTCCTCGCCCGGCGCGTCCTTGCCTTCGCCGGGGAGCATCTCCGCGAGGTTGAACTTCGAGTCGGTCCACGCGGTGAGGACGAGGGTGCGGTTCTCCTTCGACTTCTTCGCGTACACGTAGCGGACGCGGCCGAGCGCGCCGAGCTCGCCGGTCTGCATGAAGCTGTCGAACGCCTCCTGCGCCGTCGCCTTCGTGTTCTCGCCGCGCACGAAGCAGAGGACGGTGCCCTCCCGCTCGGAGCCCGCGCGGAAGAGGCCCGTCGCGCCGATCTCCGCCTCCTTGCCCGCCTTCGCGAGCTCGCCGTCCTTGCCCTTCGCGAGGTCCTTCCAGCCCGCCGCGGGCTGGCCCGGGTCGGCTTTGCAGGAGGCCTCGTAGCGATCGAGGATGGTGTGCGGATCGTCGTCGCTCACCGAGCTGCCGACGAACATCTTCTGGCCGTTGAGGACCATCGGCGTCGTCGCGTGGTGCGAGGTCGTCTGCATCATCTGGAGCATCTCGCGCCCCATCTGAATCGAGCCCTGTTGCATCTCCGCGCGCGCGACCTTGATCGAGTACGCGCTGAACGCGAGCGCCGTCACGGACAGGTACCCCGCCGCGCGGAAGAGCCCGCGCACGTGCTTCATTCGCTTCGTTCGCCAGATGAAGAGGCTCATGAGGGTCGCTTCGCTCCTAGTTGAACAGCGAGCTCGCGCCGCCGAGGTTCATCGCGAAGTCCATCCCGAACTCCGCCCACGCCGTCCACTGGTTCTTGTACTGCTTCTCGTTGCAGGTCACCTTCGACGCCGCGTTGATCTGGCGGCTGCCGGTCTGCTTCTGGAGGTTGATCGAGCTGTCGCCGCCGTTCGCGTTGACGTCCCAGGTCGCCTGGAAGCTCGCCGTCTTCTGCGCGCTCGCGCTCGCGGTGTTGTAGCTGCGCGACGCGGCCGCCGCGCCGTCCTGCCCCGACTTGCCGGCCGCGCCCGCGGCGGGGTTGTCGCCCGGGACGGTGCCGCCGGCCCCCTTCGAAGCGCCGCCGCCCTCGCAGCCGTGCGACGCGAAGAAGAGCGTGTTCGAGCGGGTCTGCTGCTGGAGGTCCAGCTTCATGCCGTACGACTGGCGCGAGTAGTTGATGAACCCCATGAAGACGAGCATCGTCGAGACGACGATGACGCCTTCGATCATGGCCGCGCCGCGGGAGCGCTTGCGGTTGCGCGTCTTCATCAGTGGTACATCCCGCCGGGGTTGAGGCCGAACGCCTTCTGGACGTCGCCGATGTCGCTGTCGATGCTGTCCTGCTTGAACGCGTCGAACGCGCGCTGGAGATCGCCCTGGCCGGTGACGCCGTTGATGATCTGCTGGCCGCGGTTGTCGAGGTTCCCGAGGACGCCCTTGATCTGATCGATCTTGCCGAGGTTGTTGAGCGCGGTGAGGCCGATGTTGAGGATGTTGTCGCCGGTCGAGCCGATCGAGAACTTCTTGAGGCGCGCGCGCCACTTGATCGCGAACGTCGCGTTGTCGGCCTCGTTGCACGCGGCGGAGGCCCAGTTCGAGTCGCAGTCGAAGTAGAACTCGGACTGCGCGAAGTAGCCGAGCGCGCGGTTCGTCTTGGTGTACTTCTGGACCTTCGCCTGCGTGTTGGAGGTGCCCTGCGCGAGGCCGACCTTGCTCTCGGAGGTGTCGTTCATCGAGGGCGCGACGTTGATCGCGTAGACCGAGAACCAGGCGCTGCCGTTCGCGCCCTTCGAGAAGATCGTCATCGGCCCGTCTTTGCCCCAGAAGGCGTCGAAGCCGGGGTCGATGCCGCCGCCGCCGCCGCCGCTCGGCTTCACCGGGTTGAGCTCGTCCTTCGCCGCCGTGCCCTCCGGCCGATTCTCGTTCTGCTTGCGGATGTCCTCGTTGACCTTGTCGATCGTCTTGTTGCCTTCGTTGTTCGCTTCCTGGAGGGCGGCGTTGCCGAGCTCGCCCATCGTCCCGTTCATCGGGTTGCAGTAACGGAACTGGAGCGCCTTGCCGATCCAGCCCATGACCTTGCTCACGACGCCGCCGACGATCTTCGGCGCGCGGCCGAGCGCCTTCTGGAACAGCTGATCGAGCATGCTCGTCAGCTTCACGCAGAGGTAGTTCATCGGCTGCGGCGTGACGGGCAAACCCGATTTGCCGCCGCCTGGGATGAGCGATGGACTGAGCGGCAATACGGTGACGCTGGTCTCTTTGTAGCTGTAGCTCGTGCCGGTTTGATAACCGTCAATCGCGCCCATCGCCGGATACCCGATCGCGGCCGCCTTCTCGGCGAAGGCGATGGCCTGCGCGGCCGGCTTCAGGACTTTGAAGTAGCCGTCCCAGATCCGCTTCATCGTCCCCCAGAATCCGCAGCCGAAGCCGAGGGTGATGATGCAGACCGCGAGCGCGATGTCGTGCAGCATCCCGAGGATGATGTGAATCGTCACCGCGACGAGGAGGATCAGGTTGCAGAGCGAGATGAAGTTCAGCCCCTTCGCGTGGAGCGCGGCGGAGGAGAACGCGCCGTGGTCGGCCGCCTCCTGCATGCGATCGCGAAAGACGATCGCGTCGCCGATGCCGATGACGAACCACAGCGAGCCGACGAGGAAGCAGGACATGAAGAGCCCTGTCATCATGATCGCGCCGCGGTTGTCGTCCTTGAGCTCTTTCAACGTCGGGGCTTCGCCCCTCGCGCGGAGCGCTCGGGGCGCTTCGCGCCCGCTTTCGCGGCCGCTTCTGGGGACCCCGTCGCGGCCGCGCGAGGGGAGCGATGCGAGAGAGAGGGCGAGGGTCATGGTATCCATCGTCTCCTCACTTCTGCTTGTAGATGGCGCCCTGGTGGGGCATGCGGAAGGTCTCTTCGAGGCGCTTCGTGTTGCCGCCGCAGGCGATGAAGCCCATCGGCACGTTGCACGCGTAGAGCGTGTTCACCTTCACCTCGACCCAGCCGTACGGGTCGCTGCGCGACGACGAGTCGGTCACGCTCACGTTCACGACCGTGAAGCCGCCCGCCTTCGTGAACCACGGGCCCATCGCCGTCTTCACCGCGTTCGAGACCTCGCCCTGCTGGTTGCCGCCCGGCTGATCGGGCGTGTTGTCGTTCGCGTTCGACATGACCGCCGCCGCGCGCGCGCCGACGATGGCGCTGTGCTTCACGACGAGGCGCGCGGTGGCGATGCGCGAGAGCTGGACGAACGAGAAGAACGTCGTCATCACGGGGACAATGGCGATTACGAACTCCGCCATGACGGCGCCCTTCGTGTTTCGCATGAGCCGCTTGAACATCGTTCTTCCCCTCACGGAAACGGACGCATCATGTAGTTACGCGCGTCCTGATACTCCTTCATCATGACGACGCCGCCGGCGACGATCCCCATCATCGTGGGAATGGCGAAGGCCGTGAGGAGCAGGGCGTACTCGACGAGCACCGCACCACGCTGTCCCTTTCTTCGCTTCATGGGATCTCCTACCAGTGGAGGTACGCGGTCAGGACCACTCCGAGAAAGACGGCGGGGCCCAAGCGAAACCAGGTGAGCGCGGACGCGTCGACCGTGCGTTGACGTGGCTTCGGAAGAAAGAAGTTCGAGAGGATCGCGAGCGAGTTCTTGATGGCCTTGATCAACTTGCCTTCGTAGGCGAGACGAGCTGGTGCAAGGATCGCTCCGGCGAAGAACCCGTACATCTGAGCCTCGACGCCGAACCGAGGCTGGAGCAGCGCGCCGAGGGCGATGAACAACTTCACGTCGCCGCCGCCGATCGCGGACTGCCGAAACAAGAGAAGCGGGACCACCGCTGCGAGAGCGGCCCCGCCAAGGGAGTAGGCGCCTTCGAACAAGGCCGCCTCCATCGGTTCTTTTGCGAGCTTGTAACGGACGATGTGGAGGACGGGCGCGGCGACGATGAAGGGGAGGGTCACCCAGTTCGGGATCTCGCCCTTCTGCCAGTCGTGCACGGCGGCGACCAAGGCGACCGCGATCGCGACGACGAAGACGACGTGCTCGTACGGTTCTCCCATCGTTCAGCCGGGTGTCGCGATGCTACGCGACACCCGGACGAAAGGCCCGGAAGCGACGATCAGAGCTGACCGCCCGAGTTCTTCGCTGCGGCGCCGACCTTGGGGCCGAGCGCCTTGAACGCACCCGCGGCGAGGAGAAGGATGGCGACGAGGAGGAGGGCGTACTCGACCATCGACGCGCCACGGACCTTCTTGATCATCTTGTTCATGTGATTCTCTCTCTTCGGGATGCGGGGTTCGGTTGGAGCTCGGGGGTAGCGACGACGCGACGATTAGAGCTGACCGCCCGAGTTCTTCGCTGCGGCGCCGACCTTGGGACCGAGCGCCTTGAACGCGCCGGCGGCGAGGAGAAGGATGGCGACGAGGAGGAGGGCGTACTCGACCATCGACGCGCCGCGGACCTTCTTGATCATCTTGTTCATGGAGGGCTCTCTTTCTTCTTCTCGCAGGAGGTCTAGAACCGCCGGGCCGCGGCTCGTTGCTTCGTGAACAACGTCTCTGCTCGTCCCGTGCCATGGCAGCCTGAAATTGCCGGTTGCTCGCGCAGCAACGTATCTCCGGGTTTTCTCAGCGTTCGATGTTGCAAGGCGAGCAACACCTACAGCGTCTCCTGGATCGCATGCAGTCGCAGAACATGGACGCCGCCGGATCCAAGGGTGATCGCGCAAAATTGCGCAATGTGGGCAACAGGGCTCTCGGGGACGAGCGGCTGCGTGCGCGACACGGCGCCTCTCCCGCTCGCGTCTATGGTCAGGGCCTTGCTATCCCTGAGAGGAGATGAGTCGTTTCTCCCTCGTCGCGCTCCTGGCCTTCGTCGGCGCCGGCTGCACGGAGCCGCCGCCCGCGGAGCCGTTCCAGATCTCCATTCGGGTGGAGAGCGATCCGGGCAAGCCGATGGCGGGGGCGTCGATCTCGCGCGCGAACAAGCTGCTCGGGACCACCAACGCCGAGGGGCGGGTGAACCTCAAGATCGCAGGCGTCGAGGGGGAGTTCACCGACGTGACGGTGACGTGCCCCGAGGGCTACCAGATGCCGCCGAAGCCGGTGAGCGTGAAGCTCACGCGCATCGCGGACAAGACGAAGATCCCGGAGTACCTGCAGCAGTGCCCGCCCGCGATGCGGCGCGTGGTCGTCGCGGTGCGCGCGGAGAACGGCCCGAACCTGCCGGTCATGTACCTCGACAAGGCGGTGACGCGCACCGACGTCGGCGGCGCGGCGAGCTTCGCGCTCGAGGTGCCTCCCGGCACGAACTTCAGCGTCGTCCTCAACACGATCGAGCGCCACGACATCAAGCCGATCAACCCGTCGCGGACGTTCGTGGTCCCGAGCCACGACGAGGTCTTCCTCCTCGACCAGAAGTTCGAGGTCGAGAAGAAGGCCCCGCCGCCCAAGGCCAAGGTCTTCGTCCCCCGCGCCCTCGGCGCCCGCGGCGGCGCCGACTTCTGAGCGTCCTCGCTTCGGCGTCGCGGGGCCGCCGTCGCGTCAGTGAGCTTCAGCGACCGATCACGCGCTCGACCTCGGCGCGGCGGAAGCCGTTCGGGAAGCGCTGCATGTACGCGCGGGCGGCGGCGCGCGCCTCGGCGGTTCGGTCCTCGCGCAGCAGGCGCACGATCTCGACGTAGGCGCGATCCTCTTCGCCGTCGTCGCTCGACGCGGGCCGCGCGGCGGCCGACGGCGCGGGCGCGGGCGACGATGCGATCGGCGGGGGCGGCGGGGGCGGCGGCGGGCGCTTCCAGGTCTCTCCCGCTCCGAGGGTGTGGGCGGGCATGCCGTCGAGGTGGAGCACGACGCTTCCTCGATCGACCCGCACCGCGGTGGTGCGTCCGCCCGAGACCTGCACGTGGAACTCGGTGCCGACGTCTTCGATCTCGCCGTCGGGGACGCGCACGACGACGCGCCGTCCGCCGGGCGGGCGATCCACGCGGAGCGCGAGCGAGCCTTCGAGCAGATCGATCCGGCGGAGCGGTCCTTCGTCGAACGCCGACCAGCGCGCGCCGCCCTCGTCCGTCGCCTCGACGTGCGTGGCGACGGGCTCGACGGGCTCGACGGGCGGCGACGCCGGCGGCGACGACGACGACGACGACGACGATGGCGCGAAGCGCATCGCGAGCAGGGCCGCGACCGCCACGGCCGCAGCAGCCGCGGCCGCCGCGGACGCGAGGACGAAGCGCGGTCGCGAAGGCGCGGCCGCGAGGACGAGGCGCGGCCGCGAACGTCGTGAAGGTGCCGGCGCGGGGTCCTCGAGCACGCGGCGGCGCAGGCGGCGGAGCGCGAGCTCGTCGGGGAGCTCCGGCTTCGCGGCGCGGAGGCGGTCCTGCAGCACGTCGAGCGCGCGGTCCTCCGCCGCGCAGTCGGGGCAGGAGAGGAGGTGGCGCTCGAGCTCGCGCTGCTCGTCGGCGGGGAGGCGGCCGTCGCGCAGCGCCTCGACGCTCTGCTTCCGCGCGCAGCTCATGGTTTCCCCTCCGCGAGGAACGCGCGCATCTCGGTGCGTGCATGATGCAAGCGTGTCCACACCGTCCCGACCGGGACGTCGAGCATCCGCGCGATCTCCTCGCAGCGGTAGCCCTCGATCTCGGCGAGGACGAGCGTAACGCGCTTCGCCGGCGCGAGCCGCTCGAGCCCGTCGAGGACGTCGAGGCGCGCGGTGTCGAGCTGCGACGGCGGCGGCGCGCTCGATCCGAGGCGCGCGAGCGCGGCGGCGAAGCGGGCGAACGCGCGCCGGCGCTCGAGCACGACGCGCGACGCGATCGCGAAGAGCCACGGCCGCGCGCTCGTCGCCTCGCGATCGAAGCTCGCCGCGAGCGACGTCGCGCGCTCGAAGGTCGTCTGCACCACGTCCTCCGCGTCGGCGCGTCCCGCGACGCGCATGGCGAACTGGAGCAGCGGCCGCGAGTGACGATCGAAGACGACGCCGAGCGCCGAACGCTCCCCCGCCGCGACACGCGCGAAGGCCTCGCCGTCCGAGATCTCGGTCGCAGACCGCACGACCCGGAGGCTCACCGGCGTCTTCAGCGTCTTCACGGCGACCACCAGGTGAGCGCGAGCGCGGCGCTGCGAGCGGGGAGATGGGGCGTCTTCACGGTGACGACCATGTGAGGCCTAGCGCGAGGCCGGCGCTCCATGGGGGGAGGGGCGGGAGCTCGGGGGCGAGGTGGATCTTGCGGCGGACGCGGGCGGGGGAGAGCTCGGCGTCGACGGCGAGGAAGGGGCGGAGGGCGCCGCGGCCGAACGAGAAGCGGCCGAACGCGGCGGCGCGTACGTCGGTCGCGGACTCGGTCTCGTCGTCGTCGTCGATCTCGTGGCTCTGCGTCTCCACGACGAGGCGCGGCGAGAAGCCGACGTCGAGGTCGACGCGACCGAGGTCGATCCGCCGCGCGACGGCGAGGCCGACCGCGAGGCTCTCCATCTCGAAGTCCTCCGCCCTCCGTGCGTTCATGTGCTGGACGACGTCCCAGCGCGCAGAGAGGCCGAGCTGCCAGTGACCGAAGAGGAGGCTCGCCTCGGCGGTGGGCGCGACGGACCATGCGCCGCCGCCCGCGCGACCCGCGGTGCTGACGGAGAGCTCCGCGGTTGGGGTCGTCCTCGCGACGGGCGGCGGCGTGGGTCTCTCGGCGACGGGCGGGGGAGGTGGCTGCCGGTCACCGCTAAGGACGGGAGCCGTGCTCCCGCTCTCATTTTCGTGCACCTCGGGAGGTGGCTTTGCAAGGTCAGCCGGCGCCGGTTGCGTTGGCGTCGGCGTCGGCGTCGGTGTCGGTGGCAGCGAGAGGAGCGCCTCGAGGACGCGGCGCAGCGCGAGGGGCTCGCGGACGCGGCGAAGCGCGGTGCGTCCGTCCGCGAGCGTGACCTCCACGACGAGGTCGTCGCCCGCGGCCACGAGGCGCACCGTCGCGGTCGGGTCGCGGTCCTTCAGCGCGCCGAGGTCGGCGCAGACCACCGCGACGGCGTCGCGCCACTTGTCTCCGGGCTGTCCTTCCATCGTCACGTCGGGCTCCGCGCAGATCGTGATGGCGAGCATCCATGCGAGGCTCGGCCACATGCAAAGACCTTAGATCGCCTCGGCGGCTCAGTCGTCGCAGCCGCCGACGATCGCCGGGGCCGCGGCGTCCGGCAGCGCGAACGGCTGAGCCGGATCGGCGTCCTTCTCCGCGGGACCGCGATCGTCGTCGTCGTCGTCGGGATCGGCGGCGACGCCGGGGGCGCACGTGGGGGTCGCGATCGCGGTGGTGAAGCCGCCGTCGGGGGCGCGCTCGAGGCGGCGCACCACGCCGAGCGCGAGGACGACGTTGCCGTCGTCGAGGTGGAAGGTCTTCACGATGCGGGCCGGTCCGCGCGGGTGCACGATCGGCAGCTCGCCGCCGGGGAAGAGCACGACGAGCTCGTAGGTGTGGTTCTTCTGCAGCGTCAGCTTGAACGCTCCGTCGGGCGCGAGCGGCGCGTTCGTCCGCACGCCGGCTTCGTCGATCGCGTCGACGCCGGTCGGGGCGCCCGCGGTGAAGCTCGCGAGCTCGACCGTTCCTTCCACGGTCGAGGTCAGGACGTCGGGACCGTCATCGTCGGAGCACGCCGCAAGACAAAGAAGGAGCGCGCCTCCAAACAAGAGGCTCTTTCCACGCATCATGGCTTCCTTTCACGCGGCGGTCGCGCCGCGCTCCCCTACTTGGCCGGAGCCACGAGAAGCCTTCAAAAATAACCGCCGCGGCGCCGGACCTCCGCGTTCACGAAGCGCCCGGCGAGCATGAGCGCTCTTCGAGCTCGTGCACGCGCGGCGCAGGGACAGGTGCAGCGCTGGGGGTGGGGGCCACGCGGCGAGGACCGGGAGAGACACGGCGCAGCGGCCAAGCCTTCCCGGTGAGAAGACGCCCGCAACGCCGCACGCGAAACGCTTCCCGGTGGAGAAGACGCCCGTGCAACGTCAAAAATATGTTTTTCGTCGTATTTGCGACGGGGCAGCGCTGGGCGAGCGAGGGCGCCGTCCGCGCAAGTCGTGCTGGTGGGGGAGGGCGTTCGCGCTGGTAGCGGGCGAGGGCGTCCGCGCTGAGGGCGGGGAGGGGGCCGCGCCGCGAGGCGGGCGGGGGGCGCGTCAGAGGGCGAGGGCGACGAAGGCGTCGGAGAGGGACTTCATCGTGGCGGCGGCGCGGTGTTCGGCGGTGGGGAGGGGCTCGTTGCCCTGGATGGGCTCGCGGACGTCGAAGTAGAATTTGGCTTTGGGCTCGGTGCCGCTTGGGCGGGCGATGACGCGGCTTCCGGAGGCGAGCTGCCAGGCGAGGACGTCGCTCTTGGGGAGATCGAGCGGGGTCTTCGTGCCGTCGGCGGCGGTCGTCGTCTGGTGGAAGAAGTCGCGGACGCTCACGACGTCGTGGTCGCCGATCTTCATCGGCGGGGCGTCGCGGAGCTTCTGCATGATCGCGCGGAGCTCCTTGAGGCCCTCGGCGCCCTTGCGCGTGACGTTGACCTGCGAGCTCACGAAGAGGCCGTAGCGGCGATAGAGCCCCTCGAGGTGCGCGAGGACGGTCGTGCCGCGCTGGCGGAGGACGGCCGTGAGCTCGCCGAAGATCACCGCCGCGCTGACGCCGTCCTTGTCGCGGACGAGCTCGCCGACGGTGTAGCCGAGGGCCTCTTCGAAGCCGAACACGAACGTGTCGCCGTTCTTCGCCTTTCGCTCCATCGCGCGGTTCGCGATCCACTTGAAGCCGGTGAGGACCTCGTCGTACTTCGCGCCGAGCGCCTCCGCGATGACGCCGAGCATCGGCGAGCTCACGATCGACGCGATGACGAGCGGGGCGCCGCCGCCGGCGGGCGTGAGCGCGTGGTCCGTGCTCGCGAGGCCGCCGGTGAGGAGGTAGTGGCCGAGGAGCACGCCGACCTGGTTGCCGGTGAGCTGCACGAAGCCGTCCTTGCCGTCGGGCAACGCGACGGCGAGGCGGTCGGCGTCGGGATCGTTCGCGAGGACGAGGTCGGCCTTGCGCGCGCGGGCGAGCGCGAAGGCGAGGTCCATCGCGCCTTTTTCTTCGGGGTTCGGGAACGCCACCGTCGGGAACGCGCCGTCGGGCTGCTGCTGCTCCGGGACCGAGACGACGTTCGTGAAGCCGGCGTCGTCGAAGGCGAGGCGCGTGAGCTTGTCGCCGACGCCGTGCATCGGCGTGTAGACGATCGAGAGCGCGCGATCGCCTTCGCCGGGGCGCACGCCGAGCTTCTTCACCGCCGCGAGGTAGTCGCGCTCGACGTCGTCGCTCACCATCGCGATGCGGCCGGAGCTCTTGCCCTCGTCGAAGGTCGTGCGCGGGACGTCCTTCGCCGGCGGCGCCTTCGCGATCTGCGCCGCGATGGCGACGTCGATCGGCGGGACGATCTGCGCGCCGTTGTTCCAGTAGGCCTTGTAGCCGTTGTACTCGGGCGGGTTGTGGCTCGCCGTGATCATCACGCCGGCGGCGCAGCCGAGCTTCGTGACCGCGTAGGCGAGGAGCGGCGTCGGGACGAGGTCGGCGAAGAGGTGCGCCTTCACGCCGGCGGCGGCGAGGGCGCACGCCGTGTCCTCCGCGAGCTCGCGCGACATGCGGCGGCCGTCGTAGCCGATGACGACGCCGGCCTTCTTGCCGTCGTCGCCGAAGGTCTCTACGACGTGGCGCGCGAGACCCCACGTCGTGCGGAGGACCACCGCGCGGTTCATGCGGTTGGGGCCGGCGCCGAGGACGCCGCGGAGGCCCGCGGTCCCGAACTCCAGCTCCGCCGCGAAGCGGTCGGCGAGGTCGGTCTTGCCGGGATCGGCGGACGTGAGGAGGGCCTCGATCTCCGCGCGCGCGGCGGGATCGGGATCGGCGTCGGCCCAGGCGCGGGCGCGAGCGAGAACGGCGTCGAGATCCATGCCCCGGGGCTAGCACACTTCGGTACGCTCGGCGCGTGCTGACGGTCGACGAGCGGCGCCTCTCGTTCCGCCGCTTCATCTTGATGTCGGTCTTCGCGTGGACCGCGTTCGTCGTCACCGACGTCATCGCCGCGCGCGCGCACGACGCGTCGATCGCGTACCTCGTCGCGCTGCGCCTCGCCGGCACGGGCATGGGCCTCGCGATGTACCTGCTCTCCGGCTCGGAGAAGCTGCCGGGCTGGGTCGTCACGTTCTTCGAGAGCGGCACCCCGCCGATGGGCGGGCTCCTCGTCTCGCTCGCGGCGCTGCCGTGCGGCGGGGCGACGAGCCCGCTCGCGCTCGGCGTCGCGCTCTGCGCGGTGACGCGCGGCGTCCTCCCGAGCCCGTGGCAGCGGACGCTCCCCGCGAGCGTCGGGTGCGCGCTCATGTTCCCGGTGACGGTGCTCGTCGCGGCGCGCTTCGCCCCCGGGATCCAGGCGCAGCTCGAGGACCCGCTCACGCTCTGGACCTTCGTCCAGACCTCGGTCTTCCTCGTGCTCGGCGGCGGCGTCGCGGCGGGGGCGAGCCAGCTGCTCTGGGCGGCGCGCGAGCAGGTGCATCAGGCGCGGCGCCTCGGCACGTACCGCCTCGTCGCGCGGATCGGCGCGGGCGGGATGGGGGAGGTGTGGCTCGCGCGGCAGATGCCGCTGAACCGCCGCGTCGCGCTGAAGATCCTGAAGGAGTCGACGCTCCGCGATCCGGCCGCGCTCCGTCGCTTCAAGCGCGAGGCGGAGGCGGCGTCGGGGCTCCAGCACCCGCACACGATCCGCGTCTTCGACTTCGGCGCGAGCGACGACGGCGTGTTCTACATCGCGATGGAGCTGCTCGACGGGCTCGACCTCGAGGTGCTCGTCGATCGGCTCGGGCCGCTGCCGGCGCCGCGCGTGGTGTACCTCGCGCGTCAGATCTGCGACTCGCTCGCGGAGGCGCACGCGGCGGGGATCGTCCACTGCGACCTCAAGCCGGCGAACCTCTTCGTCACGAAGGTCGGCGCCGAGTACGACTACGCGAAGGTCCTCGACTTCGGCCTCGCGCGCCTCCTCACCGCGCCGGGGCACTCCACGACCGACGCGATGCGCGGGACGCCGGCGTTCATGCCGCCGGAGATCATCAAGGGGGAGGTGCCCTCGCCCGCGAGCGACGTGTACTCGATGGGCGCGGTGCTCTACTGGATGGTGACGGGCAGCCCGGTGTTCCGCGGCTCGAGCTTCCACGACTCGGTCCTCGCGCACGTCGAGAAGATGCCGGAGCCGCCGAGCGTGCGCCTCGGCGAGGAGGTGCCGAAGGACCTCGAGGCGGTGATCCTCAAGTGCCTCGCGAAGACGCGGAGCGAGCGCTTCGCCTCGGCGAAGGAGCTCGGCGAGGCCCTCGCGTCGTGCGCGTGCGCCGGCAAGTGGGACCCACGCGCCGCGAAGGCGAGCTGGCGCGAGCTGCGACCGAGCATCACGCGGATGGAGACGGTCGACGCGAGCCGCTAGCTCCGCAGTCGCGTAGCGGCTAGTCAGCCGGGCGCGACGCGCTCGGTTCGCTGCTCGCGCGGTACGGCTTCGCGAGCTTCCCGCTTCGTGTGTAGATGCCGGCGCGAACGGCGAGACCGAAGAGCTCTTCGGTCGTCATCTTCTGCATCGCCGCGAGTGCACGACGGCGGCGCCGGGTCATCTCGTCGAGACCAGGCGCGTTCGGATCGAGGCGCTTCGACTTCATGCTCACCCGTTCATTGTGGGCCTGAACACGCCCACGACGCAAGCGGGGGTCCGAACGGCGAGTTGAACGTGACTCTGATGCATGATCCCACTGCCTTTGAATGCTGGCGCTCCTTCGACGAAGCCGCAGCGGACCGTGTCGTAGACGATGTCCTCGTTCTCTTCGAGGTGCCGCAGGTAGAGGTTCAGCACGGCGCAATCGAGTCGTCGGAGCTTCTTGTCAGGCGTGTTCCCACGGTTCGCCGGCAGCTTGGTCCCCGCGGCGGCGTGGAGCTTCTCCAGCATGGCGTACGCAACCGGCAGCTCGTCCGTGAACTTGGTGTCCATGAGATCGAAACAGTTCCCGAGCTGAATGAGTGCGCCGACGAGCGCGGCCTTTTCGATCTTTCCCCGTGCCACCTGCTCCTCGGCGAAGCGGAGCGCGCGATCGGCACCGTACTCCCAGAAGTAGATGCCCTCGCCGAGCCAGTCGTAGTTGTTCTGGCTCTTCTTGAACTGCGCGCCCGCGAGGATGCGCTCGGCGATCGAGGCGTCGCACCCATGGTAGGCGATGACCGTACGGTCGTACTTCACGCGAGCTGGCGCATGCCGGGGGCTTCGCGGCCGGTGGTGGCGACGTACTCGTCGTAGGGGCCGCCGTAGACGTGGGGGCCCTTGGGGGTGAGCTCGAGGATGCGGGTCGCGATCGCGCGGAGGAAGGCGCGGTCGTGGCTGACGAAGACGATCGTGCCTTCGTACTCCGAGAGCGCCTTGACGAGGGCGCGCTTCGTCACGATGTCGAGGTGGTTGGTCGGCTCGTCGAGGACGAGGAGGTTCGGGGCGTCGAAGAGGATCTTCGCGAGCGCGAGGCGGGCGCGCTCACCGCCGGAGAGGATGCGGATCGGCTTGTCGTGGTCGTCGCCGTGGAAGCCGAACGCGCCGGCGAGGGTGCGGAGCGTGCCGAGGTTCGTCGTCGGCGAGTGCGCGACGAGCTCCTCGATCACGGTGCGGTCCGCGCTGAGCTGCTCCATCTGGTGCTGCGCGAAGTAGCCCATCGTCACCGACGCGCCGATCGTGACCTTGCCGGCGTCGGGCTGGGACTCGCCCGCCATCATCTTGAGGAGGGTCGTCTTGCCGGAGCCGTTCTCGCCCATCACCGCCCAGCGCTCGGTGCGGCGGACCAGGAGCGAGAGGTCCTTGTGGACGACGCGGGCGCCGAAGCCCTTCGTCACGCCGTCGACCTTGATCACGTCGTCGCCGCTGCGGGGCGCCTTCTTGAAGTCGAAGGTCTTCTCGATGATCTTCTTCGGCGGCTGCACCTTCTCGATCTTCTCGAGCTTCTTCACGCGTGACTGCACCTGCGCCGCGTGCGACGCGCGGGCCTTGAAGCGCGCGATGAACGCCTCCTCCTTCGCGAGCATCGCCTGCTGCCGCTCGAACTGCGCCTGCTGCTGCGCCTGCGCGATCGCGCGCTGCTGCTCGTAGAACTCGTAGTCGCCGGAGTAGCTGTTGATGCTGCCTGCGTCGAGCTCCACGATCTTCTTCACGACGCGGTTCATCACGTCGCGATCGTGGCAGGTCATGAGGACCGAGCCCTTGTAGTCGCGGAGGAACTGCTCGAGCCAGAGGATGGACTCGATGTCGAGGTAGTTGGTCGGCTCGTCGAGGAGGAGCGCGTCCGGCTTCGCGAGGAGGATCTGCGCGAGCGCGACGCGCATCTTCCAGCCGCCCGACAGCTTGCCGACGTCGTCCTCGACCTGCTCCTGCGCGAAGCCGAGGCCCGCCAGGATCGCGTGCGCGCGCGCCTCGAGGTCGTAGCCGCCGAGCTCCTGGAAGCGCGTCTGCACGTCGCCGAACCGCTCGACCGCCTCGTTGAACTTCGGGTGCTCGGGATCGTTCAGGAGCGCCTCGAGCTCCTTCATCTCCTCGCCGAGCTTGCCCGCTTCGCCCGCGCCGGAGAGCGTCTCCGCGAGGACGGAGCGGCCCTTGAGGTCGCCGACGTCCTGCCGGAAGTAGCCCACCGTCGTGCGCTTCGGGCGATCGACGACGCCGTCGTCCGGCTGCTCCTCCCCCGTGATGAGGCGGAAGATGGTGCTCTTCCCCGCGCCGTTGGGACCCACGAGCCCGACCTTCTCCCCGTCCCCGAGGAAGAAGCTCGACTCGAGGAAGAGGATCTGACCGCCGTACTGCTTCGAGATGTTGCTGAGCGAAATCACGTCGATTGACGACGGGACATAGCATGCGCGCCGACGCGCACGATATCCTCCGGCGAGCATGCTGGCGTTCGCGCTCCGCCGCGCGATCTGGACGATCCCTACGCTCTTCGGCGTGAGCCTCGTCGTCTTCCTCCTCACGACGCTCCTCCCCGATCCGGAGGCGATCCAGGTCGTCGCGCCCGAGGACGTCGCCGGTCGCGTGCGCCGCGACGAGGCCCGCCGCGCGCACTTCCTCGATCTCCCCCGCCTCGTGAACGTCGCGCCGCGCGACGTGCGCGTCACGGTCGACGACTGCATCACGCACGTCGGCGCGGACGACGCCGACGCCCGGTTCTGCGCGCAGCGCCTCGAGCGGATCGGCGGCGCCGCGCTCCCGCACCTCCTCCCCCGCCTCGACGCGCTCCCCCCCGTCGCGCGCGGCCGCCTCGCGATCGCCCTCGCGCCGATCGCGCGGCGGATGGGGATCGGGGAGGACGCCGAGCTCACGAACCCGGACCGCGCCGCGCTCTTCTGGATCCGCTTCTGGGCCGATCGCTCCGTCGACTTCACCGAGCCCGCGGTGCGCCGCTCGGTCCAGCGCCTCGCCGCGCGCGAGAACGACCTCATCGAGCGCGAGATCCGCCTCGTCGACACGTTCGCGCTGCAGGAGCTCATCGGCGCGATGCGGGCGACGAGCGATCCCGCCGTCCTCCATCGCCTCACCCGCATCGCCGCGCACGTCACCGGTCGCTCCGGCATCGAGGTGATCGAGCCGAACGCGCCCCCGCTGCGCGTGCGGCAGGTCGTCTCCGAGTGGCTCTCGTGGTGGTACGTCCACGAGACCGACTTCATCGTCCTCAAGGGCGGAGAGAAGGTGACCGCGAGCGTCGCGCAGACGCGCTACGCGAAGTGGGTCCTCGGCGCCGCGACGGGCCAGCTCGGCCTCTCGACGCGGGACGGCCTCCCCGTCTTCGACAAGCTCCTCACGCGCGCGCCGGTCACGCTCGGGATGGCGCTCCTCGCGCTCCTCGTGAGCTCTGCGCTCGGCGTCCCGCTCGGCGTCGCGGCGGCGTGGCGGCGCGGCCACGCGATCGACCTCACCGCCGGCGCCGCGCTCCTGCTCGTCTACTCCGTCCCCACCTTCCTCGTCGCCGAGGTCCTCGCGATGTGGAGCAGGAACGGGATCTGGCTCCCGATCCTCGCGCTCGCGACGGTGTCGTTGTCGGTGATGGGGCAGCAGCAGCGCGCGTCGATGCTCGAGGCGCTCGGCCAGGACTACGTCCGCACCGCGCGCGCGAAGGGGGCGCGCACGCTCCGCGTCGCGATCGTGCACGCGCTGCGGAACGCGCTCGTGCCCACCGTGACGATCGCGGGCGTGCAGCTCCCCGCGCTGATCGGCGGCGCGTTCGTCGTCGAGGAGGTCTTCGACGTCCACGGCCTCGGCTGGGAGACGCTGCGCGCGATCGAGTCGCACGACGCGGCGTGGATCGTCGCGGTCACGCTCCTGTGCGCCGTCGTCACGACCGCGTGCATCGTCGGCAGCGACATCGCCTACGGCCTCCTCGATCCGCGCGTGCGCGAGTCGCAGGGCCGGCGGAGGCGCGTCGCGTGAGCTCGCCCGAGGACCTCCCCGACGATCGAGAGAGCACGCCGCTCCTCCTCGCGCGGCTCTCGCGTCCCTCCATGCCGCCGGCGGTCGAGACGCCGCGCCCCGCCCCCGCGGCGCCGAAGACCGCCGCGCCGCCGCTCGCGGGCGTCGACTGGACGAACTACGCGAAGACGACGGAGCGGCTCGGCAAGGCGGGCCTCCTCCTCTCGATGATGCTCCTCTTCGTCGCGGTGTTCGCGGACCTCTTCGCGAGCAACCTGCCGATCATGTGCCGCGTCGACGGCGCGTTCTACACCTTCCCGAACGTCACGCAGCCGGCCGCGCTCACGCCGCTCTCGCGCGCGGAGCTCGACGCGCGCGCGAGCTTCATGCTCCGCCCGCTCGTCTTCCACGGCCCGCGCCTCCGCCCGGGCGAGGTCGCGACCTCGCTCGCGCGACCGGGCGCGCTCGAGGGGCACCCGCTCGGCACCGATCGCGACGGCAACGACGTGTTCGCGCGCATCGTCCACGGGGCGCGGGGCTACCTCGTGTTCGCGCTCGCCGCGGTGGCGGCCTCGCTCCTGCTCGGCGTCCTCTTCGGCGCGATCGCGGGCCTCTTCGGCGGGGCGTTCGACGCGCTCGTGAGCCGCATCGTCGAGTCGGTGTCGGCGTTCCCGCCGCTCGTGCTCGTCCTCGGCATCCAGGCCGCGGTCCCGCGCGCCACGCTCTTCACGCTCTTCCTCGCGATCGCGCTCACGCGGTGGCCCGAGATCGCGCGCCTCGTCCGCGGGGAGGTGCTGCTCGCGACGACGCGCGACTACGTCGTGGCGGCGCGCGCGCTCGGCGCGACCCCGCTCCGCGTGCTGCGGCGCCACATCCTCCCGAACGTGCGCGCCTCCCTCGTCGTCGTCGCGGCGATGGGGGTCAGCGGCGTGGTCCTCACCGAGGCGTCGCTCGACTTCCTCCGCGTCGGCACGCCGCCCGGCGCGGCGTCCTGGGGCGAGACGATGAGCCAGTTCCGCGACGCGCCGGGGGCGTGGTGGCTCCTCGCGTTCCCGGGCTTCCTCCTGGTCGTCACCATCATCGCGTACAACGTGATGGGCGAGGCGCTCCGCGACCTCCTCGACCCCCGCCGCTAACCCGCTTGGCGTCGCTCGGCATCTGCGTTACCTCTCCGCGTCGATGCACATTTTCGGCGGAGGCGGAGCGAGGGGAAAGGCAGCGCCGGCTGGTGGAGGTGGGCCGATCGCGACGGTGACGGAGCGTGACTTCGAGCAGGTGGTGCTCCTCGCGGAGACGCCTGTGCTCGTTCAGTTCACGAGCGATCGCTCGCAGGCGTGCAAGCAGATCGCGCCCGAGGTCGAGGCGTTCGCGGCGGAGATGGAGGGCAAGGTCAAGGTCGTCCGCCTCGACATCGATCAGTCGCCGGGGCTCGCGCGGCAGCTCCGCCTCCAGGGGGTGCCGACGTTCATGCTCTTCGCGGAGCAGCGGCTCGCGGACGCGCAGGTGGGCCCGCTCGGCAAGAAGCAGCTGAAGGCGATGGTCGAGCCGTTCCTCCCGCGCTCGGCGGGCGCGCTGAAGGCGCGGGAGCTCGCGGAGCTCATCAAGCAGGGTGTGGTCACCCCTGTCGACGTTCGCGACGCGGCGGCCTACGGCCGAGCCCACCTCCCGGGCGCGAAGAGCCTCCCGTTCGAGGAGATCGAGGGTCGGCTCGCGGAGCTCTACATGTTGCCGGGGCAGCCGGCGCTCTACGATCGCGCGGGCGACAAGGTGAAGGAGCTGGCGGCGCAGATGACGGAGCAGGGCACGCCGGTCGCCTTCCTCGAGGGCGGCATTTTGGCCTGGGAGTCGGAAGGTCTTCCGGTCGAGCGCCCGTGACGAGCCGATCCGCCTTGACGGGACGCGGGCCCGGCGCGACATCTCAAGGACGGATGGGTGGCGGCGCGAAGGCGGCGAAGTCAGTCACGCACGACGGGCACGCCCCGCCGAACCTCGAGCATTTCCGCGCGCTCCTCCACGAGCACATGGAGAAGCGGGGCCTCCGCTCGACCGATCAGCGGCGCCTGATCGTGGAGACCTTCTTCAAGGTCCCGAACCACATTTCGATCGAGGAGCTGCTCGCGGAGGTGCGCCAGCACGACAAGAGGGTCGGCTACGCGACGGTGTACCGCACGCTCAAGCTCCTCACGGAGTGCGGCGTCGCCTTCGAGCGCAAGTTCGGCGACGGCCTCACGCGCTACGAGCTCGCGGACGAGTCGAGCCACCACGATCACCTCATCTGCGTCGACTGCGGAAAGATCGTCGAGTTCGAGGAGCCGAAGATCGAGGAGCTCCAGGAGCGCATCGCCGCCCGCTACGGCTTCGTCCTGAAGTCCCACAAGCACGAGATGTACGGCTCGTGCCCGGACTGCCAGGCCAAGACCGCGCGCGCCCGCCCGCCCCGAGACCCGGCGCGATCTTCTTGATGACCTCGTCGCGTGCTCACTGGCAGAGGACGCGGCCGCTCGTGGAGAGGCAGGCGTTCGGGCACAGCTCGCCGAGCTGGTACGTGCCGCCGGCGCAGCGGAGGAGCTGCTTGCCGTCCGTCGCGCAGGCGATCTCGGTCGTGCTCTCGCATGGGTCGCCGAGCGCGGCGATGGAGTGGTCGCAGTCGACGGCGCTCGCGACGGTGCAGCCGCGCGCGCCGCGGCAGGTCGAGGCGATGACCTGACGCCCGCCGCGGCAGACGAGGAGCGAACGTCGATCCGGCGCGCAGTCGTAGCCGCCCTCCGCGCACGGTCCCGCTGCCGGCGGCGCGGCGTTCGAATCGCAGCGGATCATGTTCGCGACGACGGCGCAGCCTTGCGCGCCGCCGCACGCCTGGAGCATCCGCCACGCGCCGCCTTGGCACTGGATGACGGCGCGGCGATCGGGGCTGCACATCGGCGGTCCGTTCATGCACGCGCCGTTCGGCGGAGGCGCCGCCGGCGCGGGAGCGTTGGAGCTCGTGCTGAACGAGCAAGCGGCGAGGGCGCCGAAGAGCAGGACGAGCGCGGTGCGCATCGATCGAGCGTACGCGATCAGCCCTGCTCTTGGGACGCCGCGCTCTCCGAGGTCGTCGCGATCTCGGTGAGGAAACGCGCGAGCAGGGTCTTCGTGCCGCTCGCGAACTTGACCGTGTGCTTCGCGTCGTCGCCGTTGCCCTCCGTTCGCTCGAGGACGCCCTCGCCGAACTTCGGATGGCTGAAGCGACGCGCGGGCGGCGGCGGCGCGGCCTTCTTCGGCGGCACGAACGCCGGCTTCGGCATCCGCGCCGGCACCTGGAACTCCGCCTTCGGCGCGGCGCGCTCCCGCTTGCGGGCGGGCTTGGCCGGCGCGTCCGGCCCCGGCTTCGGCTTCGCGACCGCCGCTGCTTCGAGGCCGAGGCTCCTCCGCAGCTCGTTCGCGCGCGTCGCGCGCGTCTCCTCGCACAGCTCGACGAGCGTCGTGAGACCGAGACGGCGCGCCTCGTGCTTCAGGACGTCGCGCCCGATCAGCGCGAGCATCGTCCGCTTGCCGCCCGCGTCGTCCGCCGCCCAGGTCCTCGCCATCGCCATCGCCGCCGCCTCGTCGGCGGGAGGGACGTAGGCGAGCGCAAAGTCGACGATCTCCGTCGCCTCCGGAAAGAAGTCCCATTGCCCGAAGCCCGCGCCGACGTTCTCCGCGACGACGCGCGGGAGCTTGGAGCACGCCGCGAGCGCCTTGCCCGTCGCGGACGCCTCCGCGTACGACGCGCCGTGGTGTGCCTTGGCGACCTGCGCGACGAGCTCGTCGCGCGAGAGGAGTGCATCGTCGGCCATCCGCACGAGCATTCGCGGCTTCGCGCGATCGGTCAACGGTCGGCGGCGGCGGCCGGGTCCTCACGCCGCCGTGACCCGCGAGACCGTCTCGGAGCGGGCGGTGAGCGGGATCGTGAGCGTGAACGTGACGCCCCTGCTTCTTGAGATCGGTTTTGCTCCTGCCGCCAATCGCCGATGACAACGGATGACGTTTGAGGGCTTCAGGCAGCGGGGCTGGATCGGCGTTCCGCTCAGGCGGCGCCGCCGGAGGCCGCGGGAGGCTGGATCGCGTAGATGAACGCGCCGCCGAGCTGCTTGGCGGTGTAGCTGCGCGGCAACGGAGTAACGACCTTATGCAGGTCATAGTAGTCGTACTCGCGCTGCTGGTAGGTCACCGTGACGAGCACCGTCTTCGGAGTGCTCGCCGAGTTGAAGGTCAGCGAGAAATCGACCAACGGTCCGGTCCCAGTGTTGACGTTTCGATACACGATGGTCGTCGCGTCGCGGACCATCGAGTCCGTCTGGTTCACGTTCACGAAGCCGCCGGGGTACTGCTTGTCGACGAGCGTCCACTTGCCGGCCGAACCCCCGAGCGCCTTGTACGAGAACGGCGGGATGAAGACCTGGCCGTTCGTCCGCACCTGGATGAGCGCCTGCTGCCGCGTCATCGTGAGCTTGAAGCCGGGCGAGGTCGCGTTCTGCGGGATGCGGGTGTTGAGCGCGTGGTTCGGTATGTGCTTCGCCGTTCCGGCGCTGAACGCCCCGAGCTCGGCGTCGGTGAGCGGCGCGGCCGAGGCGTCCGACGCGACGGCCATCAGCGCGGCGACGCCGAGGCAGGCGAGGACCGTACGACGGGTGCAGGAGGCGATGTTCGTGTTCGTGTTCATGGTCGTTGTTCCCTTCCCACTTCGTGCAGTCGTCTTCGACGATGCGGGCGTCGCATCGAGTCATCGTGCAAGGAAACGCGCCATCAGCCCTTCAGCTTGTAGGTCGTCGTCAGCGACGCGATCGCCTCCTTCGCGCGCTTCGCGACCTCGGCGTTCGGGTGCTTCTCGTATTTCCTCATCAGCTTCAGCGTCTTCTCGTCACGCCGCTGGTAGTAGATGTTCCAGAGCGCGAGCCCGCGCACCGAGTCTTCGGCCGACGCGTCGTTCGCGACCTTCTCGAGGAAGGTGTAGACCGCCTCGCACTGCGCCTCTCCCGCCGCCTTCGCGGTGAGGTCCTGGACGATCTGGAAGCACGGCTCGCGCATCACGATCGCGAAGGGGTCCTTGAACTCCTTGTTCTTGAGGCGCGTCTCGGCCTCGGCGAGGAGCGCGTCGATGTACTCGCCCTTGCAGAGGATCATGTCGTTGGCGGCGACGGACGCCGTCGTCAGGCTCTTGTCGGCGAGGTAGCCCTTCGCCCACGCGCAGATCGCGCCGCGCTCCTCGTCGGTCCACTTCGTCATCGGCTTGCGGGGTGCGTCGAGCGCGGCGGCGGCGTGCTCGCTCTTCTTCTCCGCCACCTCCTTCAGCTTCGGGAGCGTCTTGAGGCGCCCGAAGACGAGGAGGTTGCGGTAGGCGTTGTCGCGCGCCTCCTTCACCGGGTGCGCGTCGACGGCGGCGTAGAGGTCGTCGAACGAGCCGCTCAAGGTCGCGAGCTGCGCGACGGCGGGCGCGAGGCGCGTCGCGCGGTTGCCGGCGTTCTCCTTCAGCATCGCGAGCGCGCTCGTCGTCACCGCGGCCGACGCGTTCTTTCGCTTGCCCTCTTCGCCGAGGTTGTCGAACTGCTCCGACAGGAGCGCGACCGCGGCGGCGGAGGTCTTCTCGTCGTCCTTCTTCTGGACGAGCGCGATGAGCGTCGACGCGAAGCCCTCCGGCTTCTTCTCGCGGACGTAGGCCGCCATCGCCTCGGTCACCTTGTCCTTGCACGAGTAGGCCTGCCCCTGCTCCACGTTCACGGTGCACTTCTCGACGTGCGCCTTGACGTGCTCGACGAGCGTGGGGTCGAGCTGCGCCGGCGCGGCCGCCGTCGTCGACGAGGCCGCCGACGCCGAGCCCGCTGCGCCGGCCGTGCCTTCGTCCTTCTTCGAGCACGCGCTCGTGGCGAGGACGGTGGTGGCGAACAAGATGGCGATGGAACGCATGGCGCGCATCGTCGATCGAGCGCGCCGCGCGCGTCGATGGCGGCTTTCCTTGCACGATGCGCGCTCCTATTCGTCGGCGCGCGCGGAGAGGAGATGCGCGACGAGCTCGCTCCGCGAGGCGACGCCGAGCTTTCGATAGGCGCTCGTGAGCTGGTGCTGCACCGTGCTCGCGCTCGTCGCGCGCGATCGCGCGATCTCGTGGTTCGTCGCTCCGCGCGCGGCGGCGAGGGCGACTTCACGCTCCGCGCCGGTGAGCGGGAGGGGCGCGCTGGACGGCTCCGTCGGCGCCGAGAAGAGGAGGAGCTCGCGCCCCGCCTCGGTCGACGTCGCGACCTGGGTCGGGATCGCGAGCCGCTCGATGAGCGCCGCGGTCGAGCGCACGCGGACCTTCTCGAAGATGCGCGCGAGGAGGCCACCGATGGTGCCGACGGAGAGGCCGAGCTCGTAGGCGATCAGCTTCTGCGAATGACCGCAGAGGAGGAGGTTCGCGATCGCGGCCTCTTGCGGCGCGAGCCCGCGCGGATCCGACACGTTCGGCGGGTTCTCGTAGGCGAAGACGTAGCGGCGGCCGTCCGAGTCGAAGCGGCGGACGATCGAGTAGCGCCCGGAGACGAGCGCCGTCCAGCGCGCGAGGACCTCGTCGGGATCGCTCGTCCGGCGGTCGAGGCCCTTCATCTCGTCCATCCGCGTCTTCAGCGCGTCGAGCGCCCCGACGTGATCGCGGCCCACGTGCGCCACCGCTCCGGATCGCTCGAAGACGGCGACCGGCTCGCTCCGCCCCGACACGAGGAGCCGCCGCGCGCTCGCGAGGTGCGCGGCGATCATCGCGAGCCGCCGCCGCTCGGCGACGTGGAGGCGCCGCTCACCCTGGATCGTGAACCCGATGAAGATGCCGCGTCGATCGGGATCGACGGCGTTGACGTAGAGCGCGTCGGCCGCCTCGAGCGCCCGCGCGACCTGCGGGCCAGGGCCCGGGGACTCGTTCAGTCGCACGCCGACGCTGGCGGCGAGCGTCCCGGTCGGCCCGAGGCGCATGAGCGTGGAGCGATACTCCGGCGGCGCGGCGGCGAAGCTCGCCTGGATCGCGTCGCCCATCGCCTCTGGCATTCCCTTCACGATCGGGCGCGAGATGCGCCACGACGACACCGGGCCGCTGATGTCGTAGGCGTAGGCGAACCCGCCGCGGCTCTCGACGCCGAGCGCCTCCAGCGCCTCCAGCGCGTCGCCGAGCCAGACGTGGGGCGCCGCGGTCTCGACGCCGGCGTAGATCCGCTCGACGGCGTCGATGACCTGAGCGACTCGGCGTGCGCGCAAACACCGGCAGTATATCGCGAGCGAAGGGCCTCGTAGCGGAATTCCTTGCACGATGACTTCGCGCTTCGAGCGCCTCGATCGCGACGCGTACCGTCGTCGTTCGTGATGTCGTCGGCGAAGCTCCTCCGCGTGCTCACCGTGCTCGTCTTCGTCGCCGCGGCCGGCGGCGCCGACGCGCGCCCGGGGGGAGGCGGCGCGTTCTCGGGACCGCCGCCGCGCTCGGCGCCCGAGCCGACGAAGCCGGAGCCCGCGTCGCCAAGAAGCCCCTCGCGCTCGCCTTCGCCTTCGCCTTCGCCGAAGCCTGCCGCGCCGGCGGACGACGATCGGCCCACGGCCTCGGTGAGCAAGGAGCACGGGACCATCCTCGTCGCCGGCCTCGCCGTCGTGCTCGTCTCGCTCTTCGTCATCGGCACCCTCATGGGGCGGCGTGAGGACCGGAGGCGTGCGCTCGAGAAGCAGATGCGCGCCGGCGCGCCGCCGCCCGTCGCGCCGAGGGCCGGCGCGCGCCGCGAGCTCCTCCGGCTGCGGGAGGGCGATCCGGCGTTCTCGCTCGTCCTCTTCGACGACTTCCTCGTGCTGCTCTACACCGAGATCAAGATGGCGCAGGGGAGCGGCGCCCTCGCGCGCTACGCGCCGTACCTCGGCGAGGCGGCGCGCGCGGCGCTCGCGTCGAGCGAGGGCACGATCGCGACGGTGCTCGTCGGCGCGGTGTCCGTCGTCGACGTGGAGGGCCTCGAGCCGTCGTCGCCGCACGTCCGCGTGAAGGTGGGCTTCGAGTCGAACTACACCGCCGGTGGGAAGGGCGTCTACGCGCGCGAGGTGTGGACGCTCCGGCGACGCCGCGACGCGCGCTCCCGTGCGCCGGCGAAGGCGCGCGTCATCGGCTGCCCGAGCTGCGGCGCTCCGCTCGACGTCGTCGTGGCCGGCGTCTGCGGGCACTGCGGGAGCCACGTGACGTCGGGCGAGCTCGACTGGTCGGTCGAGGAGGTCGTCGTCCACGAGACGAGCGCGCGCGGCCCCATGTTGACGAGCGACGTCGTCGAGCAAGGCACCGATCTCGCGACCGTCGTCGCGGACGGCGCCGCCGATCGCCTCGCCGCGATGTCGGCGTCGGATCCCGCCGCGGGCTGGGACGCCGTCTCGCAGCGCGTGCACGCCATCTTCACGACGTTCCAGACGGCGTGGGCGGCGCGCGATCTCGCGAGCATGCGCCCGCTCATGAGCGACGCGCTCTTCGCGGCGCAGACGTTCTGGGTCGAGGAGTACCGTCGCCAGGGGCTCCGCAACGTCACGGAGGGCGCGCGCATCTCGAAGCTCGAGCTCTGCGACGTGACGGAGGACGCGTACTACGACGCGGTGACGGTCCGCGTCCACGCGTCGAGCCTCGATTACACCCTGTCCGACGCGACGGGCGCGCTCGTGAGCGGCGACCGCGCCGTGCCTCGCCGCTACACCGAATACTGGACCGTCATCCGCGGCCGCGCCGCGACGGCGGGATCGAAGGAGTGCCCGCGCTGCGGCGCTCCGCTCGACGTTGGGATGGGCGGTCACTGCGGCTTCTGCAAGGCCAAGGTCACGACCGCCGACTTCGACTGGGTCCTCTCCCGCATCGAGCAGGACGAGGTCTACCGCGGGTGAGCGCGCGCACGCCATCGCGCAAGGAAAGGCGCCATCGCGCCGCCGGCCGATGGATGGCGTCTTTCCTTGCGCGATGACTCGAGCGTTCCCCGCGTCGTCGAAGACGATTGCACGTAGAGGAAGGACCGACACCATGACCACGAAGACCAGCACCTCCTGCTCCCGCCGTACGCTCCTCGCCGGCCTCGGCGTCGCGGCCCTGATGGCCGTCGCGTCGGACGCATCGGCTGTGCCCACGCCCATCACCGACGCCGACATCCTCGCGTTCAACGGCGGCGTCGCGAAGCACGTGGTGCCGAGCCGCGGCATCCCCCAGAGCATGACCTCGCCCGGCTTCAGGGTCACCCTGACGCGTGACCAGAGCCAGCCCACCCTCATCAACGTGAAGGTGAGCGGCGAGCTCTTCGTCCCGTCCTTCTCGTACAAGGCGCTCGTGCCGTCCCCCTCCGGGTCCAGGTGGGCGCTCGTCGACAGGACGATCCCTGCCGGATTCAGGAGGGTGAGCGCGAGCGCTTCGATGTACGCCTCGGTCCGCGTGGCCTCCGTCAGCTACGTCCTCGACGGAGAGCCGGTCGTCTTCCGTATGACCTTCAACGAGACCTCACCGAAGTCGATCTTGGTCGAGCTCGTCCACCGCCAAGCCAACTACAACCATACGGACATGCAGTACGGCGTCGCCCAGCCGAAGCCGATCTCTCACACGAGCAAGGACATCCTCCCGCCCGTCTTCTACTACGTCCATCCCAACGGTAGCGCCGCCTGAGCGGCCTCTTCGCGCGGACGTTCACCCTCGACGTCCGCGCGCTCGCGGTCTGCCGCGCGCCGCGCTCGCGGGGCTCGATCTCTCGAGCCTGCCGGGGCCGCCGTCGCTCCACGCCGGGATGCTCCTCACGATGCGGCTCGATCTCTTCCCGTGGATCATGTTCGCGTGCTGGGCGCTCTTCCTGCCGCCGCCGTTCTGGGACGCGCTCGCGGCGATCGTCGCCTGGAACGCGGGCGAGCTCTCCGGCGCGCCGTCGCCTGCGCTCGGCGCGGTGCTCCGCCCGCTCGGCCTCACGCAGCGGTGGTCGATGTTCTCTCCCGATCCGGCGCGCGACGACGGCTGGATCGTGGCGGAGGCCCAGCTCGAGAGCGGCGCGAAGGTCGACCTCCTGAACGGCGGTCCGCCGACGCGGGATCGGCCACGCGTCAGGCGCGATCTGCGCTGGCGGAGCTACCTCGCGCTCGTCGCGCGCGACGGGAGCGGCGACATGGCCACTTTCTTTGCACGATGACTTCGCGCTTCGGACGCCACGGCGGAGGAAGCTAGCTTCGGCGATCGTGGTCAAGAACGGGCGGCGATCGGCGCGATCGCTCGTGGACGTCGTCGAGGCGATCTACGAGGAGCCGCGCGCGTCGTGGTTGCCGGCGGTGCTCGCCGGCTTGCATGGGCTGATCCCCGAGAGCCCCTCCGGCGTCGCGTACGTCTACGATCTCTCCGGACCGCCGGAGGCGTGGCGCACGTCGTATCCGGTCGTCACCGACGGCGCGCCGGCGGCGCTCGCGGAGGAGGTCTACCAGAGCTTCGCGCACGCGCCGGCGGACTTCCGCCGCACGCTCTTCGGACGGATGAAGCCGGCCGCGACCTACAGCGAGACGATGGGCACGCTCCTCACGGAGCAGCACGAGCACGGCGCCGAGGCGGCGAAGCGCGTCGCGTCGTACGACGCGGTCTACGTCAACGCGGTCGACCCCGACGGGCGCGGCGTGCTCCTCGCGTTCAACCTCGCGGCGCGGCACCGGCTCGTCCCCAAGCAGCGCGCGCGCTTCGCGATGATCGCCGCGCACGTCGCGGCGGCGCGGAGGCTCGTCGCCTCCGGCGCGGAGGAGCCCGGCGCGATCTTCGCGCCGTCGGGGAAGGTCGCGCACGTCGAGCGCGGTCACGAGAGCGCGCTCGAGTCGCTGCGTGAGCGCGTCATTCGCCTCGAGCGTGCGCGTTCGTCGCGGGCGGATCCGGACGAGCTCCTCACGTCGTGGCGCGCGCTCGTCGCGGGGACGTACACCCTCGTCGGACGGGTGGAGTCGGACGGCCGGCGCTACGTCATCGCGTACGAGAACCCGCCCGGCGTGCGCGATCCACGCGGGCTCGCGCCGATGGAGGCCGCGGTCGCGGGCTGGACGATCCGTGGCCACTCGCAGAAGCTGATCGGCTACGAGCTCGGCGTCAGCGTGGGGACGGTGGGCGGCCTCCTCGCGCGCGTCTACCAGAAGCTCCGCGTTCGATCGCGCGTCGGGCTGATCGAGCGCCTCGCGCCGCCCGAGCATCTCACGCGAATGCAGGCGAACGAGCAGGAGCTCCTCGTCTTCTCCGGGCCGCGGCCCAACGTGTCACTCGACGACCTCGCGAGCTTGACCCCCGCCGAGCAGCGCGTCGTGCGCGCGCTCCTCCGCGGCAAGTCGAGCGACGAGATCGCGGCGAGCCTCGGCAAGAGCAAGCACACGGTGACGCACCAGCTCGGGAGGATCTTCCGCCGCCTCAGCGTCAGCTCGCGCGCCGAGCTGATCGCGCGTTGGGCGAAGACGGAGCTCGTCGACGTGTCTTGATCGGGGTGGATCGGTGACCTCCGGCGGTTGCGATGGAGGTGGAGCATGCAGGACCCTCGTCGCGGGTGGTCAGGCGACGGCACGGCGCGCGCGATCTCGGTGTGTTCCTGGTCGATCGCGCGTCGAGCGCTCGGCGCGGGCGCGATGGCGCATCGTTTGCTTTCTCGAGGCCATGCTCTCGAAGTGGCTCGGTTGTCTTGGGTTGCTCGTCGCGGCGGCGACGGGCTGTGCGCCGGAGACCGCGCGGGAAGAGATGGGGGACACGACGTCCGCGATCTGCGGTCACGCGGACGACGAAGAGGACGCGGCGGCGGAGGAGGAGGAGGACGCGGACGGCGATCTCGACACCGCGAGCGTTCGGATCCGCGCAAACGTCTGCACGCCGGCCAACCCGCGGGGCGAAGAAGAGAGGTGCGCGAACGGCGGCTTTCCTCCTCGTTGCGAGGTCGTCGGGCCGGGGCCGAGCGACGAGGAGCGACGCGCGGACGCGTGCCAGAACGCGCGCTCCGAGCTGATCCTCGCCCGCGCGCGCGCCCGCGTGCCGGCGACGCCCGCGCAGAACGCGGCCATCTACAAAGCGATCAAGAACGTCGACCTCTTCTGCGACTGAGCCGCGCTTCTTCGCGTAGCGGACGGCGGCGGTCGTGAGGCACGCGGTGGCGGCCTCCGCAGGCGGCGAACGCAAGGAAGGCTGCGACGCGCGACGGCTTCACAGCCTCAAATCGCAACGGCTCGCCGCTACGGCTCCAAGCGCTCGGCTTCAGGGCTCCATCGAGAGATACGACTCGCTATCGCACGAGTCGACGCAGCGAAGCATCGTCGCGCACGACGCGTCGTCGTCGCATGCCTTGCGCGCGTCGCTGTCGTCGTAGTTCTTCGCGCACTGCCGGCACGAGAGCGAGCTCTTGGTGCAGCAGCCGCTGCACGACGCGCACGCCTGGCTGTCGAGCTCCGTGAGGTAGATCTCGCGGAAGGCATCGACCCCCTTCGGCTCGATGCCCTTGCAGCAGCTGACGCACTTGCTGCCGCTCTTGAGGGCGCACACGCCTGCGCGGCACGTCTTGAACGCCGCCCCGCAAGCCTTCTCGCAGGCCGCGCGCTCCTTCTTGGTGCCCTTCCAGCAAGCGCTCGTCGATCCGTACGTCTCGACCGCGACGCCGGCGGCCTCGGGGGTCATCTCGGTCACGCAGTCGATGTAGCTCTGGCAGCTCTCGCCGATCGTGGGCTCCGTCGCGGAGGTCGTCTGCGCCGGATCGCTCCCGCCGTCGGCGTCGGCCGCGGGCGGCGCCTGCACCTCTCTCACCTCGGTCGTGCACGCGAAGAGGAGGGCGAGCGGCGCAGCAGCGGCCGCGAGAAAGAGACCTCGTGACATGCCTGTCGGTAGCACCGGCCTTTCCCGCGAGCCACGGGGCCGGCGCGCGATTTCAGATTCCCGAGGGCTCGGCCTTCGCGACGCGGGCGTCGGTGACGATCCAATCGACGCGGACGTCGCCGTCCGTCGCGGGGACCTCGGCGATGAGCTGCCAGTCGAAGGCGACGGCGAGGGTGACCGCGGGCGGCGCGTAGCGCGGGAGCGTGCGATCGTAGTAGCCCGCGCCGTAGCCGATGCGGTGGCCGGTGGGATCGATCGCGATCGCGGGGACGACGATGACGTCGAGGTCCGTCGCGTGGGCCGCGTCCGCCGGCGGCTCCGCGAACCCGTAGCCCTGCTCCTCCAGCTTCGCGACGTCGGACACGAAGCGGAACGACATGACGTCGTTCTCCGCGTCGATCGTCGGGTAGGCGACGCGGACGTCGCGGGTGCGGAGCGCGGCGTCGAGCGCGCGGAGGTCGACCTCGTGCCGCGCGACGATGGGCCAGAACAGCGCGACCGACCTCGCCGCGCGGACGGCCTCGTGCTCCGTGAGCGCGGCGACGATCTTCGCCGAGCGCTCCGCGATCGACTCGAGCGGCGTCGTCTTCCGTACGCCGCGCATGCGCTTGCGGAGCTCCGCCTTCACCTTGAAGCGGAGGACCTCCTCCGGCGCGAGGGCGTGCGAGTGCGGGTCGGACGGGCCGGGATCGACGCCGCGCGGCGGGCGGTTCATTGCTTGGCGGCGGCCTTCGCGGCCTTCTTCGCGCCGGCTTTCTTGCCGCCGTAGGAGCGGACCACGAGCTCGGGGAGCTTGCCGCGGCGCGTGATGTTGGAGTTCACGCTGCGCGAGGCGTAGACGACCTCGACGTCGAAGTCGGCGTAGAGCTCGCGCACGAGCGGCGTCTCCGAGTTCGAGAGCATCACGTGGACGCCGCGCCGCGCGAGCTTCGCGAACACCTTGGCGAGCTTCTTCTGCTCCGCCTCGCCGAAGCCGCCCGGGATGTAGCCCGTGAAGTCGGACGTCGGCGAGAGCGGGACGTACGGCGGATCGAAGTAGACGAAGTCGCCCTTCTTCGCCGTCTCGATGACGGAGGAGAAGTCGCCGTTGACGAGCTTCACGCTGCGGAGCGCGCGCGACACCGCGCGCAGGTTCTCGACGTCGCAGAAGAGCGGGTTCGTGAAGCGCCCGAAGGGCACGTTGAACCGGCCCGATCGGTTCACGCGGTAGAGGCCGTTGAAGCCCGTCTTGTTGAGGTAGATCGTGCGCGCCGCGCTCTCGGCGGCGGAGAGCCCCGCGCGATCGAGCCCGCGCACGCGGTAGTAGTGATCGCTCTCGTAGACGTGATCGCGCAACACGCGGATGACGCCCTCCACGTCGTCGCGCACCGCCGCGTAGCACTCGATCAGCTCCGAGTTCACGTCGCTGAGCGTGACCTCGTTCTCGAGGCGCCACCGCGCGCGCAGATCGAAGAAGAGCGCCGCGCCGCCGACGAACGGCTCGAAGTAGTTGCGGAACGTGGCGGGGAGGAGGGGCTGCAGCTGATCGAGGAGCTGCGTCTTGCCGCCGACCCACTTGAGGAAGGGACGTGGATCGGGATCCTTCACCAGGGAGAGCTGCCGCGGGTCCGGTCTCGGCTGCTGCACGGCGGCGGTTCGACCCATCTCGGCAGCGTTCAACGTAGTCGGAGCGCTCACTCTGCGTCAACGGCCGCATCGCGCGCATCGCGTGCGTCGCGGGGAGAGACGACGAAACGCGCGACGGTCGAGGCCTTCACCTCGAAGACCGCCCTCACGTCCGGCGTCGCGCAGCGGAGGCTCGTGTCGTCGCTGGTCGCGCACGAGACGCGCTTCGGCGCGCCGCCATCCGCGACCGTGATGACGATCTCGACGTCCGCCGCGCCGACGTCGTTCGTCCCGAGCTTCACCGCGCGCTCGGCGTAGAAGGAGCCCGCCGCCTCGCGGAGCTGCGCGGACGGCGCGAGCGCCGCGGGCTGACCCTTCACCGTGACGGCGACGCTCGCCACCTGCTCCGGCGCGACGCGGAGCGCGGCGCGGCTCACGTAGATGCGCTTCGCGAGCTCCTCGAGCGCGCTCGGCGCGACGAAGACCTCCGGCCGCCCGTCGACGTTGCCGTACACCCCGCCCTCCGCCGGCTTCCCGAAGCTCACCGTGACGGGCGTGTTGCCGTCCGCGAACCCGAGCACGACGCGGCACGCGTCGGGGCCGAGGCCGAACGTCCCGTCGTCGCGATCCGCCGTCCACGCGAGCACCTTCCCGCGCACGAGCCCGTCGACGAGCTGCGAGACGGAGCCGTCCGTCTCGTAGCCCCGCGGCTCCACGAGACGAAGACCTTCCCCCGCGTCGACCAGCTCCTGCGGCTCCCCGCAGCGGAGCACCACCCTCGTCACGCGACGCGTCTCGTTGAGGAGCGCGAGCGGACGGAGGGTCGTCTCGCGCGGGACGAAGCGGCGCGCGGCGGCCGCGCTCACGGTGAGCCGCGCGTCGTCGCGGACACGCCGCAGCTCCACCGTCTCGCCGCCGAGCGTCCCCACCTCCACCGTCTCCTCGTGCTCGGCGCCCGACGACGACGCGCGCACCCGCGCCTTCGCGATCGCGGTGAAGGGCTTCCCGCCCGGCTTCACCTCCAGCGCCTCGGTGCGCTCGATCGCGACGAGCAGCTCGCTCGCGCCCTCCGCGTCGGGGCCCACGCGATCGCGATCGACCGGCTCGCGCTCGTGGAAGCCGGTGCCCTTCCGCGCGATCTCGATCGGCTTCGCGTCGCCGCCCTCGAGCCGCAGCTCCTCGATCTCGTCGTGGCGGAACGAGAACGGCCGCCGGTCGACGAGCCAGTCCGGCGTGATCGCGGCGAGCTGCTCGATCGCGCCCTTCGGCGCGCAGGCGAGGACGCGCGTCGGCATCTTCCGCAGCACGACGACGTCGTCGGGGTGGCCGGGGCACGCCTCGCCGACGACGAGCTCGCCCATCGGCTTCGCCGCGTCCTTGGGGTGCATCCGGATCGTCATCCGCGGCGACGCGGTGAGGCGGTCGGCGTCGCTGTCCTTCGGGAACGCCTCCGCGCGCATCTCCGCGAGCGCGCTCCACGCCTTGTCGAGGGCCGTGCGTGACGCGAGCACACCGAGGTCGGGGACGTCGAACGATCGCTCGTCGTGGCGTCGCACCATGAAGCCGCCGCCCGCGTGCACGACCTCGAAGCGCGCGAGCTCGAGCGAGAGGTAAGGCACGACGCTGCGATCGCGGTACGTGTCGGACGGCGCGAGCAGCGTCTCGGCGAGCTCCTTCGACGCGACGAACGGATCGCCGTCGTCGATACGTAGGTACGCCGAGCCGTCCGGTCGCGGTGACACGCCGCCGAGGACGAAGCGGAACGAGAGCGCGCCCATCGTGACCGCGCCGCTCGCGCGCGGCGCCGCGAAGCCGAGCGCCGACTCGTCGCCGCTCCCGAGCTTGCGCACGCGCGTCGCGAATTCGAGCGTCGTCGCGAGGCGCTCGACGGCTTGCTGATCGACGCGCTCGTTCCGCGGCGACGTCATGCGCCACGCGGCGTCGGCCTTCTCGCGGACGAGCACGAGCGCCTCGCCCTCGTGCGCGATCTCGATCCGCGACAGCTCCTCCCGCCGCCACGCCGGGAACACGTTGTTCTCGCGGCTCCGCCGCTCGCCCTCGCTCACGCTCGCGCGATCGCGCCAGAAGTACACCCCGAGCACGATCGCGGCGACGAAGAGGACGATGGTGGTGACGTGCCGCCTCACCTCTTCTTGCTCTTCTTCTTCGGAGTCGGAGTCGGCGTCGGAGCCGGCGCCGGCGCCTCCGCGCCTTCCGTCCGCCGGCGCCAGAGCGCGATGAAGACGCCGAGCACGGCGACGGTCCCCGGCATCAAGAAGAGGACGTAGCGCCGGACCGCCGCGCGATCGTCCTCCGTGATCCGGATCCCCGCCGACACCGAGGCGCGCTCCGGCACGTCGAGGACCTGGGGCTTCGACGCGAGCCAGGAGATCGCGCTCTCCGTGAAGAGCGCGGCGCCGCGGAGCGGGAGCGGCTCGCGGAACGTCGGCGACGTGAGCACGCTCGCGGTCCCCGCCACCACGACGCGCGGTCCGTGCGGCGCGTCCTTCTGCACCTTCGGGCGCTCCGACGCCATCGCGACGACGAGCGGGCCGGCGAGGTCGCCCGCCCTCTTCTGCGGCGCCTCCTTCCACTCCGAGGCGCCGGCGACGTTCATCAGCCCGAACGCCTTGTTCGAGGTGAAGAGCAGATCGGAGGGGTTCGCGCTCCCCGGCTCCGACGCGCGGCGCAGCGAGCGCGCGAAGTGGAGGACGATCTTCGGCACGTCCCGCTTCTCGTCGCCGCGGGCGAGGGCGGCGGTGAGCGGGTGCTGCCGCGCCTGCGCGAAGAAGCGGATGCCGCCGGTGCCGGGCACCGACAAGGCAGGGTCCTCCTCGATTACGAGGTCGTCGTCGAGCGCGATGCCGAACGGCGAGAGCGCGCGATCGAGGTTCGTGCCGACGAGCCCCGTCTCGCTGTTGCCGGTGATCGGGCTCGTCGCGAGGAAGAGGTTCCCGCCCTCGAGGAGGTAGGTGCGGAGCCGCTCCGTCTCCTCTTTCGTCCACGCGCCGCGGAGCCCCGCGACGACGACGACCGCGCAGCCGGCGAACGGCGTCGCCTGGTCCGGCGCGCCGGGCTCGACGCGGTCGATCTCGTAGTTGTCCTTCACGAGGACGTCTTTGAGGAGGCCCGCGCCCTCCTGCCCCGGGTCCTCCGGGCTCATCTCGCCGTGGCCGGTCGTGAAGCAGAGCTTCGACTTCGACGAGCCGAGCACGCTCCGGATCGCGCCCGTCATCGCGCGCTCCTCCTTCGGCTTCACGCGCGTGTCGTCGCCAGTCTGCACCTCCACCATGTCGGCGGCGCCGAGGAACCAGTGGCGCTGGCCTCGCGCGACGACGACGATCGCGTCCGCGACGACGTGACCTTCCTCCGTGCGCCCGGTCTCGATCTTGAAGCGCTTCTTCACGTCCTCGAGCGCGACGACGTTGCGATCGGGATCGACGTAGTGGATGTCGAGCTTCGTCGTCTCCGCCTGGTACGCGACGAGGAGCTGCTTCACGCTCTGCTCGATCGGATCGGCGGGCCCGAGCAGGACCCAGATCTCGATCGGCTCGGAGAGCGAGCGCAGCGTCTCGAGCGTCGCGGGCGAGAGCGAGTAGCGCTGGTTCTTCGTCCAGTCCCAGCGCGTGAAGTGGCGCCCGCTGATCGCGTTCACGAGCACCGCGACGACGACGGCGAGCGCGACCGCGACGAGCTGCGAGAGGCGCTGCGGATCGACGCGCGGGAGCTTCATCCACGGCTTCATCCCCACCTCCACGCGTCGACCGCGCGCACGGTCGCGAAGAGCGGGACGACCGTGAGCGAGCCGTAGAACACGAGGCGGCGCGAGTCGACGACGCCGGACGCGAAGTCGTTCATGTGCGCCCAGATCGAGACGTGGGCGCAGACGTCGTGCATGAGCGTGCCCTCGCGCGTGACGAACTCGCCGATGCCGAGGATGAAGAGGACGAGGATGACCATCGCCGTCATCACGAGCGCGAGGAACTGGCTCTTCGTGACCGCGCTCATCAGGAGCCCGATCGCCATGTAGCCGCAGCCGACGAGGAAGACGCCGAGGTAGGCCGCGCCCGCGGCTTGCCAGTCGATCTCGCCGGTCTGCTTGAGGATGACGAGGTAGAGGAGGGTGGGGAGCCACATCGCCGCGTACGTCGTCACCGCGGCGAGGTACTTCGCGAGCACGACCGCGACGCTCGAGACCGGCGCCGTCATCAGGCACTCGATCGTCCCGCTCCGCCGCTCCTCCGCGAAGAGCCGCATCGTCATCGGCGGCACGAGGAGGAAGAGCACGAGGTAGAGGAGGACCGTGTTCCCGAAGAACGCCTGGAGCGGCGTCTGGTCGCTCACGGTCTGCCCCGCGCTCGAGAAGTGATCGACGAGGAGGAAGAAGTGCATCCCCTGCACGACGAGGAACGCGGTGATGAGCACCCACGCGAGCGGCGTCACGAAGAAGGCGAAGAGCTCGCGCTTGTAGAGCGGCCAGAAGCTCCTCACGAGGCCGCCTCTTCTGCGTCATGCTCCGGCGTCGCGGCGCCGGTCAGCTCCGCGAAGAGCTCCTCGAGCGAGCTCTTCACCGGCGACGCCTCGCGCACGAAGAGGCCCGCGCCGACGAGCGCGGTGACCGCGTCCTCCGCCGTCTTCGCCGGCGACTCGAGCTTCTTCTGCCACGCGCACGAGAAGGTGTGGACGCCGCCCTCGCCCTCGAGGCGCTGCACCTTCGCGATGCCGGAGGTGCCGCGCAAGAGCGCCTCCGCGCGCTCGGCGTCGCCGCGCACCACGACGCGGAGGCCCGCCGCGCGCCGCTTCTTCGCGAGCTCCTCCATCGTGCCCGCCGCGACGAGCTTGCCGTGCGCGATGACGAGGGCGCGCGTGCAGCTCGCCTCGACCTCGCTCAGGATGTGCGTCGACAAGAGCACGGTGTGCTCCTTCCCGAGCGCGCGGATGACGTCGCGGACCTCGCGGATCTGGTTCGGGTCGAGGCCCGCGGTCGGCTCGTCGAGGACGAGGAGGGGAGGGCGCGCGACGAGCGCGTCGGCGAGGCCCACGCGCTGCTTGTAGCCCTTCGAGAGGTTGCCGATGACGACGTTGGCGACGTCGCGCACGCCGGCCTTGCCCATCGCGTCCCAGACCGCGTCCTTGCGCGCGCCCGACGCGACGCGCTTCAGCTCCGCGCGATGACGGAGGTACTCCGCGACGCGCATCTCGGGGTAGAGCGGGACCGCCTCCGGCATGTAGCCGAGCTTCTGCCGCGCCTCGAAGCTCTCCTTCGCGACGTCGTGGCCGGCGACCTCGACCTTGCCGCTCGTCGCGCCGAGGAAGCCGGCGATGATCCGGAGCGTCGTGCTCTTGCCCGCGCCGTTCGGGCCGAGGAAGCCCACGACCTCGCCTTTGTCGACCGCGAACGAGAGATCGTCCACCGCGACCTTCGGGCCGTAGCGTTTCACGAGGTGCGAGACCGAGATCACTCGGCCCTCCGCTTACCGCGTCACCCGAGCGACAACCAGAACTTTGCGCCTTCGCCGGGCGCGCTCTCGGCCCAGACCCGCCCGCCGTGCCGCACGACGATCCGGCGCACGGTGGCGAGCCCGATGCCGGTGCCCTCGAACTCCTTCGGCGAGTGGAGCCGCTGGAAGGGACGAAACAGGCGCTCCGCGTGCGCCATGTCGAAGCCGGGGCCGTTGTCGGCGACGAAGAACGCGCGCTCGCCGTCGCGGACGATCGCGCCGACCTCGATCCGGACGCCGTCCGTCTTCTTCGCCGTGAACTTCCACGCGTTGCCGAGGAGGTTCTCGAGCACGGCGCGGAGGAGGCCCGAGTCTCCCTGGACGACGAGGCCGTCCGCGATCACGACCTCCGCCGTCCGCTCCGGCGAACGCGCGCGCAGGTCGGAGACGATCGCGCGCGCGATCTCGCCGAGGTCGACCTCGCGGCGGACGATCTCGGCGCGCGTGACGCGAGCGAGCCCGAGGAGGTCCTCGATCAGCTCGTTCATGCGCTTCGCCGCGCCGTGGATCCGGGCGAGGTGACCCTTGCCGTCCTCGCCGAGCCGATCGCCTTCGTCCTCCTCGAGCGCGCGCGCGAAGCCCTGGATCGCGCGGAGCGGCGCGCGGAGATCGTGCGAGACGGTGTAGCTGAAGGCCTCGAGCTCTTCGTTCGCGACCTCGAGCTCCGCGTTCTTCTTCTCGACCTCGGCGAGGTGCGCGGCCCGCGCCTCCGCGAGCGCGGCGGAGACGCGGGCGTCGCGCTCGCGCGTGGCCTCCTCCTCGGCTTGTTTTCGTCGCAGCTGCGCCCGCACGCGCGCGACGAGGAGCGCGCCGGCGGTCCCGCGCGAGACGACCTCGTCCGCGCCGGCGCCGAGGCACTCCACCGCGAGGGTGGAGTCTTCGTCCGCCGTCACCGCGACGATCGCGTTCGGGCGCCGGACCGCGGCCCGGATCGCGCGGCAGCTCGCGACCGAGGCCTCGACGACGGTGCAGGCGGGGACGAAGTGCTCGAGCAGCAAGAGCGCGTCCTCCGCCGACGCCGCGCGCGCGACGTCGAACGCGTCGCGCCGCAGCGCCGCGATCGTCGCGTCGAGGTCCTTCCCCACGACGAGGACCTTCTGCGTCGCGAGCGCGCTCCGCACCGAGGCGACGGGCGCCTCGCGGTTCGATCCGAGCAGGGCCGCGACGCGCGCGACGATCTCGACCGGCGGCGTCTTCTTGCCGAGGTACGCGTCGACGCCGGCCTCGAACGCGCCGATCTCGCCGGCGTCGATGTCGGAGCCGCTGATCATGATGACCGGCGTATGACGGTGCGCCGCGTCGAGCCGGAGGCGGCGGACGACGGTGGCGCCGTCGATGCCGGGGAGCTCGCCGTCGCAGATGACGAGCGCGGGGCGGATCGCGGCGGCCTCGCGGAGGCCGTCCTCGCCCGTCGCGGCGAGCACCGCGCGGTAGCCGGCGGCCTCGAGCGCCTCGCGCATCGCCTCGCGGAAGGAGACGCTGTCGTCGATGACGAGGATCACGCTGCGCGGGTCCTCCGCGCGCCGCTGCGTGAGCTCGCGCGCGCGGGCGATCACCCACGACACCGCGTAGGGCTTGGCCGCGTATTCGTCGGCGCCGCGCTCGAGGCCGCGGATGCGGTCCTTCACCTCGGCCTCGGAGGACAACATCATCACCGGCGTCCGCGCGGCGGGGCCTTCTTGCGCGCGGATCTCGCCGAGCAGCTCGACGCCGTCGCCGTCGCCGAGGCGCACGTCGAGGATCGCGAGGTCGAAGCGCTCCTTCGCGAGCGCGGCGCGCGCGTCGGCGATCGTCCCGCAGCCCACCGCGTCGAGCCCCGCAGCCTCGAGCGCCTCGAGGAGGTCCATCCGCACGGTGAGGCTGTCGTCGACGACGAGGACGCGCGGCTTCACTCGCGGGCTCCTCGCACGACGCGCGCGAGCGCGCCGCCGATCAGGTCGAGCGGGAGCACCGACTTCGCGGCGCCGAGCTCGACCGCCGCGCGCGGCATCCCGTACACGACGGACGAGGCTTCGTCCTGCGCGATCGTGTACCCGCCCGCCTTGCGGATCTCGAGGAGGCCGTTCGCGCCGTCGCGCCCCATCCCCGTCAAGAGCACCCCCGCCGTGTTCACTCCCATCTCCTTCGCGATCGACTCGAACAGCACGTCGACGGAGGGACGACACGAATGTCGCTCCGGACCATCGTCCAGATAAAGCTTTCCGCTCGCCACGCGCAAGTGCCGTCCCGCCGGCGCCATGATCACGCGCGGCCCGGCGTCGAAGAGCGACTGTCCGTGCGTCGCGAAGCCGACCCGATGCGCGGTCTGGGCGTCGAGCCAGTCCGCGAGCGTCGCGTCGAAGGGCTCGCCGATGTGGAGCACGAGGATGACCGGGACGGGGAAGCCGCCGGGGAGATCGAGGAGGAGGCGGCGCACGGCGCCGGGGCCGCCGGTCGACGCGCCCACGCAGACGACGCGGATCTCGCTCGCCGGCGCGGCGCGCACGCTCGGCAGCGCGGCGGGGAGGCGCTTCCGGAGGTGGGTGACGACGCGGATGCGCGACGCGACGCGGAGCACGAACGCGAGCTTGTTCGCCCACTCCTCTGGCGGCGTCGACGCGGTCGGCTTCTCGAGGACGTCGACCGCGCCGGCCGCGATCGCGTCGTAGGTGCGGAAGACCTCGCCGCGGTTCTCCGCCGACGAGACGACGACGATCGGCGTCGGGCAATACGCCATGATGTATTCGGTCGCGGCGAGGCCGCTCAGCACCGGCAGCATCATGTCCATCGTCATGACGTCGGGGCGGAGCCGTTCGCACGCCTCGATCGCCTGGCGCCCGTCGGTCGCCTCGCCGACGACCGTGAACGTCGGATCGGCGGAGAGGATGTCGACGATGTGACCGCGCACGGTCGCCGAGTCGTCGACCACGAGCACGCGAATTGGTCCGCTTCCCTCCGTCATCCGATCAACCTCCGCACCGTCTCGAGGAACTCCACCTGCGCGAAGTCACCTTTCACGATGTATGCCCGAGCCCCGGCCTCGAGGCCACGCCGGCGGTCTTCCGGCGCGCTGCGGGAGGTGACGAGGACGGCGGGAGTGTTCGCGATCGCGGGGTCCGCGCGCATGCGGGCGACGGTCTCGAAGCCGCTCATGCCCGGCATCTCGACGTCGACGACGAACAGCGCGAAGCCACCTGCGCGGGCCTTCTCGAGCGCCTCTTCGCCCGAGGCCGCCGTCGTCACGACGTAGCCCGCGGCCTCGAGGATGCTCTGCTCGAGCATGCGCGACGTGAGCGAGTCGTCGCAGACGAGCACGCGCGCCGGGGCACGTTTCTCCGGCGCGGCCTGCTCCGCCGCCGCACCGAGCGCCGCGATCGCATCGACGAGGAGCCGCGGATCGAGCGCGAGGCGCGGGTTGCCTTCGCCGTCGAGCGACGCGCCGGCGACGATCGGCGCCGCGGTCGCGGCGGGCGGGAGCGGGTGCACCACCTCGTTCACGATCCCGAGCACGCGCTCGACGCCGACCGCCGCGCGCGCGCCGCCGACCTCGAGGAGGAGCGCGGTCCGCGCGGCGCTCACGGCGTCGACGCCGAGCACGCGGGCGAGCGCGCCGTAGCGCCAGCGCTCTCCGCGGTCGCCGTCGCCGTCGCTGAGCACGTCGCCGTCGGCGGTCCGCACGACGTCGGAGGGCGTGAAGCGCACCGTGCGGCGGATCGCGTCGAGCCTCACCGTGACGACGCGATCGGCGGCCTCGACCATGAGCGCGGGCGCGGCGGTGAGGGTCACCGGGACCTCGAGCGCGATCTCGGTCCCGGCGCCGGGGCGGCTTTGCACGGTGAACGATCCGCGCACACGATCGAGCGCCGCCGCGATGACGCCGAGGCCGACCCCGCGCCCCGCGAGCTCCGACGCCGCCGCGCGCGTCGAGACGCCGCCACGCATCGCGAGCCGAAAGAGCCCAGTCGCGTCGAGCTTCGCGGCCTCGTCCGGCGTCAGAGGTGGCGCCCCTTTGTCCGCGGTGGGACCGCCGGCCTCGTCCGGCGTCAGGGTCGCCGCTCCTTTGTCCGCGCTGTGGCTGCCGGCCTCGTCCGGCGCGAGCTGCTTCGCCACGATCGCGGCGCGGAGCGCGGCCTCGTCGATGCCGCGTCCGTCGTCGCGGCACGTGATGACGGCGCGCGAACCGCGCAGGTCGACGCCGATCGCGATGCGCCCCTTCGCGGGTTTCCCCGCGCGCGTTCGCTCCGCGGCGGGCTCGATCCCGTGCGCGATCGCGTTGCGGACGAGCTGGAGGAGCGCGTCGCGGACGACGGCGAGGACGTGCGCGTCGAGGCGCCGATCGCCGCCGGTGGTCTCGAGCTCCACCGCGCGGTCCTCGCGCGCCGCGGCGTCGTGCGCGGCGCGGGCGACCTCCGCGAAGACCGTGTCGGCGCGGAGGAGGCGCAGGCGCTGCGCGTCTTCGATCGTGTCGCGCGCGAGCCGATCGACGCCGTCGAGCAGGGCCTCGCGTTCGGGTCCTGTCTTCGCGCGCGCGGCGGCGATCCGCGCGGAGAGGTCCGCGAGCGAGGCGAGGAGCGCGTCGACCTCCTCGAGATCGAGCCGCACCGACTCCGCCGCGAGCGGCGGCGGGGCGGCAGACTTCGGCGCCGCGACCTTCGGCGCAGCCGGCGCGCCGAGCGTCGCGAGCTCGCGCGCGATCGCGTCGACGAGGGGGAGCACCGCGTCGGCGGGGGCGCGCGCGGCGAGGCGCTCCTCGACCTCGTGCGCGAGGCGCGCGATCTCGGCGTGGCGCACGACGCCGGCGGCGCCCTTCAACGTGTGCGACGCGCGCAAGAGCGTGCGGAGCTTCTCCGGATCGGCGGCGGCGCCGAGCTCGACGACGCCGCGCTGGAGCGCGTCGACGATCTCGCGCGCCTCGATCCGGAAGTAACGGTACGGGTCTTTGCTCACGTCGCGATCCCTCCGCGCGCGAGGAGCGCCGCGAGATCGAGCAGCTCGGCGGGCTCCTCGCCCGGCTCGAGGAGGAGCTGACCCTCGAGCTCGTCGAACGCGAGCGCGAGGCCGCGGCGCGCGGCGGGCGTCGCGATCCAGCCGTGGGTGCCGTTCGCGCGCCCGAGCAGCGCGGGCAGCGAGAGGACGACGACGAGGCTCCCGCGGATCCCGGCGAGCCCGAGCTGCGCCGCGCCGCCGCCGGGGAGCGGCACGATCTTCGGGCTCCGCCCGACGACGCTCAAGGCCGCGAGCGGCACGACGTAGCGCGCCCCGCCGGCCCGGATCGCGAGTGCAGGCGCGCCGCGTCCGCGATCGAGCACGGCCGGCTCCGCGAACGCGCGATCGAACTCCGCCGCGATCTGAGCGACCGTCTTCATGCCATCGCCCCTCGCGGCCGCCCGGTCGCGCGGCTCGAGCCGCCGCGCCTTCGCGGTTCGGTCGCGTGGCTCGAGCCGCCACGGCTTCGCGGTTCGGTCGCGCGGGTCATGCCTTCCTCTCCTCCGTGTCGATTGCGGCGAGCTCGGCGCGCGTCAGGGCGAGGAGCGCGTCGCGGTCGAAGCCGCCGCCGAGGAGCGCGATGCGGGTCGCGGTCTCGTGCGCGATCAGATCGAGCGCGTGGCGGAGGTCGCGGCGCGCCGCGGCGGCGTCGCCCTCGCGGCGCGCGAGGCGGCCGAGCTGGAGGTGCGCGAGCGCGAAGTCGGGCTCGAGGTAGAGCGCGGCGCGATGGCGATCGATCGCGGCCGGGCGATCGCCGCGGTGCTCCGCTGCGAGACCGAGGACGTAGTGCGCCTCCGGTCCGCCCTCCTCCGTCGCGACGAGGTGCGCGCAGACCTCCTCCGCCGCGTCGACCTCGCCGTCGCCGAGGAGCGCGACGGCGCGGAGCACGCTCGGTCCCGGCGCGATCGCGGCGAGGGCCTCCTTGAACCGCTCCTCCGCGACGAGCGCGACGACGTCGGGCGACACCGCGGCGAGCGGCTCCGGCGGCAGCGGGGCCATCCACTTCGGCGGCGTCGCCGTGCGCACGGTCGGCGGCGACGGCGCGACCGCGGCGCCGCCGGTGTGACGGTAGTGGAAGGAGCCGGCGCAGGCCTCGACCGCGTACTCCTCCGAGAGGCCGCGCAACGTCTCCGCGTGGCCGAGGAAGAGGAGGCCGCCGCGCTTCAGCGACGCGGTGAGGCGCGCGATGACGGTGCGCGCCGCATCGCGTGTAAAATACATGGTGACGTTGCGGCAGAACACGGCGTCGAACGGGCCGAGCGGGATCGCGTCGGCGTCGATCAGGTTCGCGGCGCGGAGGTCGACCATCGCGCGCACGTCGGCGCGGACCTCCCACGCGCGGCCCTTCCGCGTGAACCAGCGATCGCGATCGGGAGGCGCGACCGCGCGGAGCGCCCACTCCGAGTAGAGCGCGGCGCGCGCGGCCTCGAGCGAGCGCCGGCTCAGGTCGATCGCGGTCACGCGCGCGTCGCTCCGGCCGATCGAGAGGAGCGTCATCGCGATCGAGTAGGCCTCCTCGCCGGTGGAGCAGCCCGCGGAGAGGACCGCGATCGGCGCGCCCTCGCGCTCGGTCGCGAGTGCGCGCAAGGCCTCGAAGTGGCCGCGCATGCGGAAGAAGTACGTCTCGCCCACGGTGAGGAGCTGGCCGAGCGTGTGGAGCTCCGTCGCGTCCGGCGCCGACGCGTCCGGCGCCGACGCGTCCGGCGCCTTCGTGTCCGGCGCCGAGAGCGCGTCGAGGTAGGCCGTCGCCGTCGTCTTCCGTTCGGCGATGCGCTGCGCGAGCGCGCCCGCGAGCACCTCGTCCGCGTCGTCGCTCAGCTCGAGGCCGAGCTCACGCGCGACGATCGCGCGCATTCGTGCGAGCGCTGTCGGGTCAACGCGCATCGTCCTGCCCGGCGATCGCGCGCCATACCTCCTCGTCGACGAGCTTCGCGGTCTGGAGGATCGCGAGGAGCTCGCCGTCGAGCGTGGAGAGCTCGGCGATCGCGCCGCGCGCCGAACGCGCGAGGAGCGGCGCGACCGCGTCGTTCGTCGCCGCGAGGGCGCGCACGCCGACGACGGAGTGAACCGCGAGGACGGCATCGCGATCACCGACGACGATCGCGATCCAGCGCGTCGCCGCGTCACGCTCGTCGCGCGCGCCGCTGAAGAGCGTGGCCGCGTCGACGACCGGGACCGCGCGGCCGCGCACGATCGCCGCGCCGGCGACGAACGACGGCGCGCCCGCGAGCGGCTCGATCGGCAGCGGGCGCATCGTCTCGCGGACGTGCCGCGCCGGCAGCGCGGCGAGCGCGCCGCGAGCGGGACGGAAGACGACGTGCAGCGCCGCCGTCATGTGGCCGTGGCGTCGACGAGGCGGAGGAGCGCGCGCGACAGCTCGGAGAGCTCGCTCGCCGCCTGCAGCGTCTGCTTCGCGCTCGCGTCGGACTCGCGCGTCGCCTGCGCGACGTTGCCGATCGCGGAGCTCACCTGCTCGACGGCGGTGGCCTGCTGCTTGGTGGAGAGCTCGATCTCCCGCGCCGCCTCGGTCGACGTCCCGACCAGCTGCGCGATCTTCTGGAGCTGCGTCGAGACCTCCGCGAAGCGCGAGGTGCCTGCGTCCACCGCCTTGACCGTGCTCTCCGTCGCCATCACGGTCGTGTTCACCGCGCCGCGCATGTCGTCGACGATCGTGCGGATCTCCTTCGTCGATCCGCCGACGCGATCGGCGAGCTTCCGGATCTCGTCGGCGACGACGGCGAAGCGGCGGCCGCTCTCGCCCGCGCCCGCCGCCTCGATCGTCGCGTTGATCGCGAGGATGTGCGTCTGCTCGGCGAGCTCGTTCACGAGGTCGAGGATGCCGCCGGCCTCCTGCGACTTCTTCCCGAGCGCGAGCATGTGCGCCACCACGACGTCCATCTGGCGCCGGATCGCGTCGATCGCCTCGCGCGCGCCGCCCATCGTCTGGAGGCCGGTCCCCGCGCCGCTCGCGGTGTCCTCCGCGATGCGGGCGACGCGCTGGGAGCTCTCCGTGATCTGGCGCGAGGTGGCGAGGAGCTCGCGGATGGTGGCGGCGACCTCCGTCGTCGCGGAGAGCTGCTCGCGCGAGCCCGAGGCCTGCTGCGTCGCGGCGGCCTGCAGCTCCGACGACGAGCTGCGGATGCTCGCGACGGCGGAGCCGAGCTGGTTGCCGAGCGTGCGCGTGATGGTCGTCCCGGCGAAGGTGATGACGACGAGGGCGATGAGCGCGCCCACCCCGACCATGACCTTGGCGTCGCGCGCGCCCGCCTCGGCGGCGGTGGTTCGCCGCGCGAGGAGCGAGCGCTCTTCGTTCTCCATGTCGCTCGCGATGCGGCGGGCCTCGTCCATCTGCGCTTTGCCGTCGCCGCTCACGACGGAGCTCACCGCCGCCTCGAGGCCCTTCGTCCTGCGCTCCTGGATGACGCGCTCGAGCGTCGCGTTGCGTGACTGACTGGCGGTCTCGAGTTGGCTCAGCCGCGCGAGCTGCTGGGGGTTGTCGTTGATCAGGCGGCGAAGCTCCGCAAAGTTGCCCGGGAGGGCGGCGGAGGCGGATTCATAGGGAGCCAAATAGGCAGGATCCGCCGTGATCACGAACCCGCGCTGCCCCGTCTCACAGTCCTTCATGAGCGAGAGCGTCGTCGCGACGCGCTCGAGGACGGCGTGCGTGTGCGTGACGCGCGCGTTGTTTTCGATGAGCGCGTCGGTGCTCCGGTACCCGATTGCGCCGATGACGAGCAGCAGGGCGAAGGAGAGACCGAAGCCGAGTGCTACCTTTCTACCGACGGTCCACCCCGAGCCCCCGCTCGGACCACTGGATTGAGCCATGCGGGATAGTCGCCGGAAGCGAGGGAATCGTCGAGTGGGGATCGCGCGGTCGTGAGACACGCCCGACTTTTTGTCCTACTCCTCTTCGCGGCGTGCCGCTCGCACGTGCCGGCGAACGCTCCGGAATTGTCGGAGGATGACGCAGGACCGGAGCCGCCGCCGCCTGTTCCGCCGCCGGTCGTGCTCGAGGACGCGGGGGCTCCCCCCCCGGCGGTCGCGGTCGTCGACGCGGGGCCGCCTCCGGAGCCGGTCGGTCCGCCCGACATGGCGCTCGTGAAGGGCGGCACCTTCATGATGGGGTCGAACGACGAGGGCGAGCTCGACGAGCGACCCGCGCACGAGGTGACGGTCGCGTCGTTCTGGCTCGACGTGACGGAGGTCACGCAGAAGGCGTACGACGAGTGCGTCGCGGCGGGGGCGTGCGTGGCGGCCGATCCCGAGATCCTCGCGACGTTCGGGACGATCGCGGCGCCGGGTCCGTTCAAGGGTCCGAACCGCCCCGTCGTCGGCGTCCAGTGGACCGCGGCGCGGACGTACTGCGCGTGGCGCCAGAAGCGGCTCCCGCGCGAGGCGGAGTTCGAGCGCGCGGTCCGCGGCGACGACGGGCGGCGCTTCCCGTGGGGGAACGAGCCGCCGACGAAGGAGCGCACCGTGTTCCATCCGTCGAACTACCCCGAGGACGTGGGCACGCACCCGGCCGGGCGCGGACCCTACGGCCACGACGATCTCGCCGGCAACGTCTGGGAGTGGATGGAGGACGACTACGATCCGATCGCGTACACGCGATCGACGCCGGACGGCCGCGGCGGGGGCTGCGACGAGATCCTCGCCGCGCAGAACAAGCTGCGCGCGGAGGGGCGGCAAGGCTTCACCGGGACGAACCCGATCCCGACCGAGTGCGAGAAGTCGATCCGCGGCGGCGCGTACAACTACCCGGGGCCCGGGCTGCGGAGCACGAACCGCGTGCATCACCACGCGCGCTTCAAGCTCCGGATGCTCGGCTTCCGCTGCGCGAAGGACGCCTCGTAGCGCTCAGCCGCGGACGCGCCAGTTGCCGACGAAGCTCTTCGCGAGCTCGTCGCAGGTCGGGTCCGTCACGATGAGCTCGGGGCGGCCGTTCCGGTTCACGACGATCGTGTTCTGGCGGAACACGCGGCCGAAGGAGATCGCCTCGTCGCGGTCCATGCCGTGCACGAGCCACGACGGCTCGCGCCACGTGCCCTCGGGGTCCTCCTCGTAGCCGACGCACTGCTCGACGCGGTAGCAGCCGAGGATCAGCATGTCGCGGAGCACGGCGTGGCGCGCGTCGTTCACCTTGCGCGGCAAGAGCATCGAGCGCGGGTTGAACGCGGTGAGGATCGTGAACGGCTTCGTCAGGAGCTCGGGGAGCGAGGCGACGTCCTGCACGATGTCGCCGTCGAGCGAGACGCGGAGCGGGCCCGTCGCGGTGGGGAGGTCGTAGACGCTCGAGAGGTACTGGCGGAGGAGGTTGTGGTCCATGACGTGCTCGTTCGGGTCTCGGGGCGGGCTCAGGGCGGCGCGAAGTCGAAGCGGTAGCCGACGCCGCGGACGGTCTGGATGAAGGCGGGCTCTTGCGGGTCGACCTCCAGCTTCGCGCGCAGCTGCTGGATGAAGTTGTCCACCGTGCGCGGCGTGCCGTGATGGTTCGGTCCCCACACCCGCCGGAAGATGTCGTCGCGCGACATCGCGCGGCCGCGCTCGCTCACGAGGCAGACGAGGACGTCGAACTCGGTCGCGGTGACGTCGACGAGCTCGCCCTTCCGCTTGATCGTCCGCGCCGCGACGTCGACCTCGACGTCACCGAAGAGGATGCGCGGCCGCGCGGGCGCGACGGCGGCGGAGGTGGCCTGCGCCTGCGTCGTGCGCCGGAGCGCGCCGCGCACGCGCGCGAGGAGCTCCGCGAGGCTGAACGGCTTCGCGACGTAGTCCTCCGCGCCGAGCTCGAGGCCGGCGACCTTGTCCATCTCCGTCGATTTGGCGGAGAGGATGATGACGGGCACGGTGCGCCCCTCGTTCCGCAGCTCGTGGAGCACCTCGAGCCCGTTCCGCCGCGGGAGCATGACGTCGAGGATGACGAGGTCGGGCTCGATCGTCCGCGCGAGCTCGAGGCCGCGCTCGCCGTCGTCGGCGACGTGCACCTCGTAGCCCTCGCTCTCGAGGTTGATGCGCAGCCCGATCGCGATGCTCGGATCGTCCTCGACCACGAGGACGCGGCGCCCTTGCAGGCTGACCGGCTTTCGCTTCGAGTCGGAGCTCACGACCATCGTGCCTTCACACGCCGCTCCTTACCCCGAAGCTGGCTCGTCGTCACGGGTGACGGCGGGGAGCAGGATCGCGAAGGTGGAGCCCTTGCCTTCCTCGCTCTCGATCGTGACGCGGGCGTGGTGCGCGCGCGCGACGTGCTTCACGATCGCGAGGCCGAGGCCGGAGCCCTCCTTGTCGCGCGAGAGGCGATCGTCGATGCGATAGAACTTCTCGAAGATGCGGCGGTGCTCGGGCGGCGGGATGCCGGCGCCGTTGTCGGTGACCGCGATCGTGACGACGCCGTTCTTCGCGTGCGCGATGAGGCGGATCTTCGGCGGGGTGCCGCCATACTTCTGCGCGTTGGAGAGGAGGTTCACGATTGCGCCGACGATCGCGGGTCGATCGACGACGACGTCGGGCAGGTCTTCCTCCGCGTCGAGCGCGAAGTCGAGCTCGCCGCCGATCTCCTGGTGCGGGGCGTACGCGCGGAGGGCGTCGGCGAGGACGTCGCTGACCTTCTCTTCGCGGAGCTCGTAGATCTTTCGCCCCGACTCCATGCGGCCCCAGTCGAGCAGGCGCTCGATCATCTTCGAGAGGCGCTCCGACTCCGCGACGAGGTGGGTGGTGCATTTCTCGCGCGTCCGGTCGTCGACCTCGGGGCGCTGGAGGGTCTCGGCGAAGAGGCGGATCGCGGTGAGGGGAGTGCGGAGCTCGTGGCTGACCTTCGAGACGAAGTCGGCTTGGAGCTCGGACAGGTTCGCCTCGCGCCGCACGAAGACGAGGACGAGGACGATGCCGGTGATGACGACGGAGACGAAGCTGACGGTGAGGACCCCGAACAGCAGGTTGATGCGCGCCCCGATGAACAGCAGGATGATCCCGATCGAGAGGAGCAACACCGTCGGGATGATGATCAGGTAAACGAGGAGCTGAACGATGCGCCGATACCCGAGACGCTGAACGTTCTTCGCCGTCACCTGCCGGATACGCTCCCCCGCTCCAGGCGCACTCGAGCTCGTACGGTCTGCCGCAGTGGTCACGCCTGGCTCTTAGCATGTCATCGTCGGGGCTTCGCCCCGACACCCCACCCCAGACACGGCCCTCGCGCTGCGCGCTCGGGTTGCTTCGCAACCGCTGGAGCGGCCGCTTCTGGGGCCCCGGGTGGGGCGCGCGGCCCTCAAGGGCTCAAGGGGGGTGGGGGGTGGCTGCGGCGTGGTGCATGACGTCGCGCGGGGGGGGGCAGCCGAGCCAGAGGGTGAAGGCGAGGGCGCCTTGTGTGACGAGCATGCCGAGGCCGCCGGCATGGCGGAGGCCGCGGGCGGCGGCGGCGGCGAGGAACGGGGTGAGGCCGGTGGAGTAGACGACGTCGTAGGCGACGCAGGTCGAGGGGACGCTGTCCCAGTGGACGGCGCCGGCCGCGAGCTCGCCCGGCGGGCCGCCGTGCATGCCGGCGGTGGTGCATTGCACGATCGCGGCGAGGTCGGAGCGCTCGGCGTGCGGCGCGCCGCCGAGGGGCTCGAACACGAGCACCGGGCGCGCGTGGTCGGTCGAGGCCGCGCCGGCGGCGAGGACGTCCGCGGCGCCGATCGGCTCGGTGCGCGCGCGAACGACGACGTGCGCCGCGCCGAGCGCGCCGGCCGCGAACACCGCCGCGCGCGCCGCGCCGCCGCTGCCGATCACGAGCACGGAGGTCCCGGCGAACGTGCGCGGATCGCGGATCGAGAGCGCGCCGCCCGCCGTCCCGAAGTCGAAGCCGCGGAGCCGCGCGAGCTCCTCTGCGATCGCGGGCGCGTCCGTGTTGTGCGCGACGACGCGGCCGTCCGCGGTGCGGAGGAGCGTGTTCGCGGCGCCGATCGCGGCCGCGGCGGGCGCGATCTCGTCGGCGAGGGAGAGCACCGCGCTCTTGTGCGGGACCGTGACGTTGAGGCCGTCGAGCTCGCCCGCGCGCAGCGCCGCTACCCGCGCGGGGAGCTCCGCCGCCGTCGTCTCGATCTTCTCGTAGGTGTGGTCGAGGCCGAGCGCGCGGAACGCGGCCTCGTGCATCGCGGGGCTCCGCGAGTGCGCGACGGGCGACCCGATGACGGCGAACCTCACTTCGACCGCTCCACCGTCGCGTCGAAGCCGCCCTCGCCGACGCGGACGTGGACGGTGTCGCCGGGCGTCACCTCGGCCGCGTCGCGGACGGCGCGGCCGTCCTCCGCGCGCGTGACGATCGCGTAGCCGCGCGCGAGCACCTTGAGCGGGCTCATCGCGTCGAGGCGGGCGGCGAGCTTCGCGACGGCGGCGGCGCGATCGCGGACGAGGTGCGGCGCGACGCGGTGGAGGCGTTCGGCGAGCGACGCGCTCTCGGCCGCGCGCGCGCGCACGAGCGCCGGCGCGACGCGCGCCAGCTGCTCGCCGAGCGCGGCGGCGTTCGCGCTCCGCGTGCGCACGAGCTCCGGCGCGGTCTGCCGGAGTCGCTCCGCGAGCGCGGCGGTGCGCGTCGTCTCCTCGCGCACGAGGTGGCGCGCGGCAGCGGCGAGGCGGCCGTCGAGGTCGGCGAGGCGCATGCCGTCGCGCGCGATGCGCAGCTGCGGGTGCTGCACGCGGAGGCGGGCGTCGAGCGCCAGGGCCGCGTCCTTCTCGTTCGCGATGCGTCGCTGCGCGAGGCGTCCGAGGTGGAGCGTGAGCTCGTCGACGCGCTGCTGCGCGCTCGCGATGAGGAGCCGAGGATCGCCGAACGCCCGCATCAGCCGCGCGTTCTCGGCGCGGTCCTCGGCGAGGCGCGCGCGCATCGCGCGCTCGAGCCGCCGCGTGCGCTCCTCGAGGAGCTTCCGCCGCGCGCCGAGGTCCGGGACGATCATCTCCGCCGCCTGCGACGGCGTCGCCGCGCGCGCGTCGGCGGCGAAGTCGACGAGCGTCACGTCGACCTCGTGCCCGACCGCGCTCACGATCGGGACGCGGCACGCCGCGACGTCGCGCACGACGTGCTCGTCGTTGAACGCGCCGAGGTCGTCCGACGATCCGCCGCCGCGTCCGATCACGATCACGTCGACGGCGGCGACGCGCTGGAGGAGCCGCAGCGCGCGCCGGATCGAGTCGACCGCGCCGGGCCCTTGCACCTGCGCGGCGGCGAGGAGGATGTGCGCCCCGCCGCGGCGGAACGCGACCTTGCAGATGTCGTGGATGACGGCGCCGCTCGCGCTCGTCACGACTCCGACGACGCGCGGATCGTGCGGCAGCGCGCGCTTTCGCTCCTGCGCGAAGAGGCCCTCGGCCGAGAGCTTCTCCTTCAGCTTCTCGAGCGCTTCGAGCAACGCGCCCTTGCCGGTGGGCTCCACGCGATCGCCGACGAACTGCAGCTTCCCGCGCGGCGACCAGTACGTCGGCTTCCCGCGCACCTTGATCCGCGCCCCGTCCTTCACGAGCGCACGCCCGCGCGGCGACACGGAGCTCCGGTAGAGCACGACGTCGATCGACGCGTCTTCGGCCTCGTCCTTCATGCAGAAGTAGACGTGCCCGCTCGCCGCCGGCCGCGCCCCCGACACCTCGCCCTCGACCCACAGCTCCGCCGCGAACGTCCGCTCGAGCGACCGCCCCACGACCCGCCCGAGCTGCCCCACCGTGAGCACGCGCGGCCCCTCGGGCTTCGACGCCACCGGCTCGCGCCTCTCCGGCAACGGCGCCGGCGCCCACGGCTCGTTCCTGGTGGGCAACGGGTCCGGCGTCCACGGGGTCTCCGCGGCGGCCATGGCAGGGCGCGTCGCGGGGGCGCCTGGCTCGGCCACGCCAGGCGCACGCGAGTCAGGCGCGCCGCGCTCCGCCGCGGCCTCCTCCGAGACCGGCGGCGCGGCCGGGCGGGGCGGGAGGAGGGCAAAGTCGAAGGCGATCGTCTCGCCGCGCTTCGGTCCCTTCGCCATCAGGCGTGCTCGGCTTCGAGGAGGCGGACGTTGCGCCGCTTCTTCTCTTGCTCGGTCGAGTAGCGGAGCTGCTCGTAGAGCCGCATCACGTCCGTCTTCACGCCCTCGATGCGGATCTCCGGCGTCGTCTTGTCCATCGCCTCGAGCACGATGTTGCCCGTGCCCATGATGCGCTGGCCGATCGGGCGCTCCACCACGTAGTCGACCACGCGATAGAGGTCGATCTGCTCCATCCGCTTCGAGAAGACGCCCGTCTCGATCACGACCCGCTGCGTCGTGATCTTGTACGTCGTCCCGCGCGTGCGGACGTACTGCACGAGCGCGGAGATGCCGAGCGTCAGGATCGCGAGCAAGAGCCCGCCGAAGCTCTGGATGACGGCGGGATGGCCCGAGAAGAGCAGCTCCTCGGCGCCCGACGCGCCCGGCATCAACCCTTCGCGCGGCGGCTTGAGGTCGTTCATCGGAGCGTCAGCATAGCCACCGCCCGCCAAACCGGATAACGATCGCGCCGCATGCGCGCATTCAAGAAGGTCCTCGTCGCGAACCGCGGCGAGATCGCGGTCCGCGTCACCCGCACCCTCCACGAAATGGGCATCCGCGCGGTCGCGATCTACTCCGACGCCGACCGGGCCGCGCTCCACGTCCGCATGGCCGACGAGGCCTATCCCGTCGGCCCCGCGCCCGCGAGCGAGAGCTACCTCCGCGTCGACAAGGTCATCGACGTCGCGAAGAAGGCGGGCTGCGACGCGGTGCATCCCGGATATGGCTTCTTGAGCGAAAATCCCGCCTTCGCCGATGCGTGCGAGAAGGCCGGCATCACGTTCATCGGCCCGCCTGCGAGCGCGATGCGCGCGATGGGCTCGAAGACCGCGGCGCGCGCGAAGATGGCGGAGGCCGGCGTCCCGATCGTCCCGGGCGCGATGTGCGACACGACCGACGAGGCGATCGCGGCGGCGAAGAAGATCGGCTTCCCCGTGATGCTCAAGGCCGCGGCGGGCGGCGGCGGCAAGGGCATGCGCCTCGTGGGCTCCGAAGGCGAGATGGCGAACGCGTGGGAGCGCGCGCGGAGCGAGGCGAAGAAGTTCTTCGGCGACGACACGGTCTACATCGAGAAGGCGATCCTCCGGCCGCGCCACGTCGAGATCCAGGTCCTCGGCGATCGCGACGGCAACATGGTCCACGTCTTCGAGCGCGACTGCTCGATCCAGCGCCGCAACCAGAAGGTGGTGGAGGAGACGCCGACGCCCGCGAAGCACGCGTCGCGCGAGCTCATCGCGAAGATGGGCGCGATCGCGGTCCAGGGCGCGAAGGCGGTCGGCTACCACTCCGCCGGCACCTTCGAGTTCCTCCTCGCCGACGACGGCAGCTTCTACTTCCTCGAGATGAACACGCGCCTCCAGGTCGAGCACCCCGTCACGGAGCTCGTCACCGGCACCGACCTCGTCCGCGAGATGGTGCTCATCGCGCAGGGCGAGAAGCTCTCCTTCGCCCAGACCGACCTCGTCGCGCGCGGCGCCGCGATTCAGTGCCGCGTCTACGCCGAAGACCCCGCCTCGGGCTTCCTCCCGTCGCCGGGCCGCATCGATCGCCTCGTCACGCCCTCCGGCCCCGGCGTCCGCGACGACGGCGGCGCGTACCCAGGCTCCGAGGTCTCGAGCTTCTACGACCCCCTCGTCTCGAAGCTCTGCGTGTGGGCCCCGACCCGCGAGCGCGCCGTCGCGCGCATGCGCCGCGCGCTCTCCGAGTACGTCGTGACCGGTATCCGAACAAACCTCGCTTTCCACGAAAAACTCTTTTCGCACCCCGAGTTCGCCGCCGGCGACTACGACACGGGCTTCATCGAGCGCCACAAAGACGAGCTCCTCGGCTACCCGCAGGTGCCCGAGGCCGACCGCGACGCGGTCGCCGTCGCCGTCGCCCTCGCCGCCGCCCGCATGGAACGTGCGACAGGCGCAACCTCCGCCGCCCGCGGCGAAGAAGGCTCCCGCCTCTCCCCTTGGGTCGCCCAACACCGCGCCCACGCCCTCCGCTGAGGTAGGGGCAGCGTGAGGCGGGGCGCGCAGCGTGAGGCGGGGGACCGCGCCGCGCGAGGCGGCGGACCGCGCTGCGCTGAGGTAGGGGGGGACCGCGCAGCGTGAGGCGGGGCGCGAGGCGGGGGACCGCGCTGCGCGAGGCGGCGGACCGCGCAGCGCGAGGTAGGGACCGCGCAGCGTGAGGCGGGGCGCGAGGCGGGGGACCGCGCTGCGCGAGGCGGCGGACCGCGCCGCGCTGAGGTAGGGGGGACCGCGCAGCGTGAGGCGGGGCGCGAGGCGCGAGGCGCGCTGCGCTGTGAGGTAGGGGACCGCGCAGCGTGAGGCGGGGGACCGCGCTGCGCTGTGAGGTAGGGGACCGCGCAGCGCGAGGTAGGGACCGCGCAGCGCGAGGCGGGGGACCGCGCAGCGCGAGGTAGGGGACCGCGCAGCGCGAGGCGGGGGGACCGCGCAGCGCCGGTGCCGCGTGAGCGCCTACAACACCGCCCGCCAGCGTCGAGCCGCGACATGTCGAGCAGCGAACGACCCCAGAAGCGGCGCAAAGCAACAAGAGGCGGCCGCGCCAGCATGCGAAGCAACCAAGCGCAAAAGCACGAGCCGTGTCTTGGGTGACGGTGTCGGCTTATCGGGGGCGACTCGGGCCCCAGCTTTGCGAAGCACCCAAGCGCGAAGCACAAGCCGTGTCTTGGGGGAACGGTGTCGGGTCATCGGGGCGATCTGGGGCCCCAGAAGCGGCGGCAACAACGCCCGAGTGACGTTCCGGTACGGGTGTCGGGTCATCGGAGCGACCCGGGCCCGGGGGCCCCAGAAGCGGCCGCGCAAGCGGTTGCGAAGCAACCCTCGCGCTCCGCGCGAGGGCCGTGTCTGGGGTGGGGGTGTCGGGGGCGAAGCCCCCGACGTTGAAAGAGCGTGCGCGTGCTCGGAGTGCTATTTTCGAAGAAGCCTCTGCGTCATGCGTCGCCGTACTTCGAGCCTCCATCGTTGGCCTCTCGTCGTTCGCACCGGCGAGGTCGCGGGGCGCTCGCGCGTACGTGTCCCGGCGATCGTCGCGGCGATCCTCGTCGTCTGCGCCGCGCCCGTCGTGCCGGGGCTCCCGCTCGCGCTTCGCTTCGCGCTCGCGTTCGTCGCCGCCGGCGCGCTCCTCTACGCCGCCGTCCGCCGCGACCGCGCGCGCGCGAGCGGCGTGAGCGTCGTCGCGGACAAGGCAGGGCTGACCCGCATCTCGAACGACGCGACCAAGCCGATCGTGTCCTGGGACGGGCCCTTCGGCGTCACGCTCCTCGCCTCGTACGGCCGCCCGCACGCGCTCCTCGCGTTCACGACGCCGACGCAGACGCGTTACATCCCGACGCGCATCGACGAGCGCTCCGAGGACGACGACGAGCTCTTCTCCCGCATCGCCGTGCTCGCCGACCTCGACTTCGTCGACGGCGTCACGCACGACGCCGCCCTGACCGCGAGCGACGCCGCCGCGATCGTGCGCTACGCGGAGGAGCAGGCCGACGCCTCGCCGCTCGGCCGCGTGTTCCTGAGCGACGGGCGCGGCGTCCCGATCGCCCTCGATCGCGCCACCCTCTCGATCGACAAGCGCTCCTTCGACCTCACGAGCCACCTCGAGTGGCGCGCGCTGATGTTCCACGAGTCGACCGGCCACTCCGCCGCGCTCTATCAAGCGACGTGGATCTCGCAGAACGGCAGCGAGGTCGTGCTCGTCGCGCCGATGCCCGCGTCGATCGTCCCGCGCGAGCCGAACGCCCATCGCGAGGCGCACGGCCGCCTCGGTCGCGCCCTCACGCGCGACCTGAAGCTCCTCCAGTCGCCCGCGGAGCCGCCGCCCTCGCGCGACGTGCGCGTCGCGATCGATCGCCCCTTCATGCTCGCGGTGCGCCGCGTCCTCGACGAGGCGCCGCTCGCCACCCGCGTCGTCCCGCCGCCGCCGTCGACCCGCGAGGTCGAGAAGCGCGACTCGATCATTTAAGTGGTAGCTTCGTGGCCCTTCCATGGGCCAGTTCTACGTCACGACGCCGATCTACTACGTCAACGACATCCCGCACGTCGGGCACGCGTACACGACGATCATCGCCGACGCGGTCCGGCGCGTTCATCGCCTCTTCGGCGACGAGACGTACTTCCTGACTGGCACCGACGAGCACGGCCAGAAGATCGAGCGCAAGGCGGCGGAGGAGGGGAAGGACCCGAAGGCGTTCTGCGACGAGGTCAGCGCGCGCTTCAAGGAGACCTGGCCGAAGCTCGACGTCGAGTACGACCGCTTCATCCGCACGACCGATCCCGATCACGAGGCCTTCGTCGCCGACCTCTGGAAGAAGATCGCGGACAAGGGCGATCTCTACCTCGGCGACTTCGAGGGCTGGAACTGCGTCGGCTGCGAGGGCTTCAAGACGGAGAAGGAGCTCGAGCAGCCGGGCAACCTCTGTCCGATCCACAAGAAGCCGGTCGAGTGGCTCAAGGAGCCGACCTACTTCTTCCGCCTCTCGAAGTGGCAGGAGCCGCTCCTCCGCCTCTACGAGAAGCACCCCGAGCTCATTCAGCCGGAGACGCGCCGCAACGAGGTGCTCGCGTTCGTGCGCGAGGGCCTGAACGATCTCTCGTGCTCGCGCGTCACCTTCAAATGGGGCATCCCCGTCCCCGGCGATCCGGCGCACGTCATGTACGTCTGGTTCGACGCGCTCACGAACTACCGGAGCGCGCTCGGCCACGGCGACCTCACGCGCTTCTGGTCGCCGAAGGGGAAGGTCGTCCACCTCGTCGGCAAGGACATCCTCCGCTTCCACACCGTCTACTGGCCGGCGTTCCTCCTCGCGGCGGGCTACTCGGAGGAGGAGCTGCCGAACGTCGTCTTCGCGCACGGCTTCCTCACCGTCGACGGCGAGAAGATGTCGAAGTCGCTGAAGAACGGCGTCGATCCGCTCAAGGTCGCGGGCGAGCTCGGCGCGGACGTCCTTCGTTACCACCTCCTCCGCGCGGTCGCGTTCGGGCAGGACGGGGACTTCGATCACGAGGCGCTCCTCGAGCGCTACAACGCAGATCTCGGCAAAAACGTTGGAAACCTCCTGAACCGCGTGCTCGGCCTCTGCACGAAGAACGGCCACGCGACGCAGCCGAAGGACGACGGCCCGGACACGGCGCTCGAGACCGACCTCGACGAGCAGGTCCGCGCCCTCACCGCGCTGGCAAAGAAGCAGTGGGACGAGCTCGCTCCTCACCTCGCGCTCGAGACGACGATGAAGCTCTCGAACGCCGGCAACGCCTACGTCGACAAGGCGGCCCCGTGGGCGGAGGCGAAGAAGGGCGACGCCGCGCGCGTCGCGAAGATCCTCTCGCGCCTCCTCCGTCTCCTCGAAGCGCTCTCGGTGATGCTCTGGCCCGCGATGCCGCGGAAGGCGGACGCGATGCGCGCGCAGCTCGGCCTCGCGCCGATCGATCCGAAGGTCGGCGCCTCGCTCTGGCCGGAGGGGGTTTCTCCGTCGCGTCCGGAGATCACCCTCGCGCCGGCGGGCCCGCTCTTCCCGACCTTCGACGACAAGGCGCAGAAGGAGCTCCTCGATCGCCTCGTCCCGAAGCCCGCCCCCGCCGTCCCCGCCGCCCCGCCGCCCTCGCGGCCGGATCTCCCCCCGGTCTCGATGGCGCCGGCGACGTCGCTCATCATCAACTACGACCATTTCTCGATGGTCGACCTCCGCGTCGGCCTCGTGAAGACGTGCGAGAAGGTGCCGAAGAAGGACAAGCTCCTCCGCCTCACGGTGGACCTCGGCGAGGCGGAGCCGCGCACCATCGTCGCGGGCCTGGCGCTCACGTTCCAGCCCGACCAGCTGGTGGGCCGGCGCGTCGTGGTCGTGGCGAACCTGGCCCCGCGCGAGTTCGGCAAGGGCCTGGTCTCGCACGGCATGCTCCTCGCCACGGGCCCATCGGAGGCCCTCCACCTGGCGACGATCGGCGACGACGTCGCGCCCGGCTCGCGCCTGAAGTAACATCGCCTTCGTGGGGAAACCGCCGAGCGTTCCGGATCTCGATCTGCCGGCGAGCGGCGCGTCTTCGAAGCGCCCCGCGGCCCCCACCGCGCCCGCGCGCCCCGCCGCGCCCGCGAGCGGAGACGACGACGATCTCTTCGGCGGCGGCATCGAGCGCGGCATCAGCGCCGCGGCGCCGGTCGCGAGCAACCCGCATCACCAAGGCAAGGCGGTCGCGATCCAGTTCGGCGCAGCGGAGGACGACGATCCGTTCGGCGACGCGATCGAGCGCGGCGCGGGGACGTTCTCGTCCCCGCCCGCGTCCGCGCCTTCACGAGCGTCCGCGTCGTCGCGCGCGCCCGTTCCCATCGCGTCGGGCCCCGCGTCCCTCGACCTCGCCTACAAGCCGACGAACACGGCCCGCGCGGCGGAGGAGCCCGACGTCTCGTTCCTCGAGTCCGCGGGCGCGCGCGTCGTCCCGCTCGTCGGCTGCATCGCGGTCGTCGCCGCCGCGCTGAAGTTCCTGCATCGCCCGGGCCGCTTCGCGATCGGCGGTCTCCTCCCGCACGCGCTCGACGCGTCGTCGACCGTGCAGAGCGGCGTCTTCGCCGGCGTCGCCCTCATCCTCGCGATCGGCGTCGGCTACTACGGCTTCAAGACGCGCCCGCGCTCGTGGGCGATCGTCACCGCGGGCGCGCTCTTCCTCATCGCGTCGCTCGCCGTCGTGACTGTCACGCTCGTCTCGCTGGAGGAGGCCCCTTCGCCGGCCGACGGCGGCCGCCTCATCCCGTACGTCGTCCCGCTCGCGGTCCTCCTCTTCGGCCTCGGCGTCACGAGCCGCGGCATCGAGCCGTTCCTCGACGGCGGCGCCCGCCGCGCGCTCTCCTTCGGCCTCGGCCTCCTCGGCGGCGCGATCGTCTACGCGGGCATGGCGCTCAGCGCGTTCTGAGGTCGACGTCGATCCGGCGGACCGAGCCGTCGCGGACGGCGTGGGCGTGGGCGCCCGAGACGACGGGGCCTTCGATCGTCGTCGTGGTGCCGTCGCGGAACGTCAGGTGGTGGCGCACGGGGCGCACGCCCGATCGCCCGTACGTCGGGCGGCGCGCGGCGTTGTGGTAGACGACGAGCGCGCGGTTCATCAGCTTGAACGCGAACGTGCCCGCCGGCAGCGTCAGCGACTGCCATCCGTCGACGCGATCGAGGTAGCGCCGCTCCGTCGATGCTGCCTCCGTGAACAGCCAGCCCGGGAGCCTCGGCTCGAGGGCCAGCTCGAGCTCGTCGTCCGGCGACACGCGGAACGGGTGCTCGCCCGCCACCGCCAGGATCCATATGTGCAAGAACTCGCAGGTGATGCCGCTCAGGCGCGGCTGGAACCCGCGCCCGTGCAGGCGAGCGTCCGCGTAGGCGCTCGAGACGATGAACGACGCACCCTCGAGCGTGCTGCGTCCGTAGACCTCGGGGGACATGAACGGGATGAGCGCCGTCTTCGCGTCGCGCCAGAACTCGTCGCACAAGCCGCTCCGCAAGATCTCGAGCAGGTACTTGTATTCCATGTGCAGGTAGATCGACTCGTTCTCGATCCAGCCGCGCGGGTACGCCCCGATCGCGCGCCCCAGCTCGGGCGACTCGCCGTCCATCCGCTCGCACGAGCGGTACATGCGGAGCTTCTTGTCGAAGATCGGTGAGCGGCGCACCGCCTCGTAGACGTCCTTCGCCTCCTCGGGCAGCTCCTTCATCCAGTGCACCGCGCCCTCCAAGAAGAGGCGCACGGGGCGCTGGCGGAACGAGCGCGGGCGCACGGTCGGATACCCCAGCGGGCTGGTCTCGCCGGTTCGCTCGAAGTCGACGACGTCGTTGACGAGGTAGGTGTACGGCACGCCCGCCGGCGACATCGCCTTCGCGCGCTCGGGTCCGACGAGCACGCGGTCGAGGACCGCCCTTCCGTCGGCGAGGAAGGCGCGGACCTCGGCGATCGGCACGACGACGTCCTTCCCCGAGACGCCGAGCCGCGTCTCCTCGCGGTACGCCTCCTTCAGCGTGTTGGCCGCGTCCCAGTAGGCGAGCGCCGCCCGCGCGGCGCCGCGCGTCTTGCGCACGCGGAGCGCCTCCTGGAGCGGACGCATGAACCGCACGAGCTCTTCGTAGATCGGGACCGTGAGGGACGAATCGGCGTCGAGCCGCGCGAGCGCGCCCTCGAGCATCCGTACCGTGCGACGCAGCTCGATCATCTCCGAGAGGCCCGACCCGAACAGACCGGGCAAGCCGTTCATCGAGTCGTTCCAACCCGGCTTCCCGCCTTCCATCTCGACGCCGGTGCCCGCCGGATCGAGCGTCGCGAGGCGGTTGACGACGATCGTGAGGAGCTTCACGAGCAACGAGGTCTCGTACACGCGGCCCTTGCCGTGCTTGTTGCGGACCATGTTCGGAGCCTCGCTCCGCGCGGCGATCCGAGAGACCTTCTCCGGATCGCGCCGGACGGCGCCGTACATCCGGATCTTGCCGCCGGCGTCGACGCTCCGCGCCGCGCGGGGCAGCACGACGTCCGGATCGTCGAAGTACGTGTACGTCGCGCGCTCGAGGAGCACGGACCGGAGGCGGTCCGGGTACACCATGAGATAGAGCTCGAGGAGGTCCACGTTGTAGTGCCAGTGGTCGGCCCAGAAGCCCTCGTGGAGGTGCCCGATCTCGTTCTGCTTCGCGTGCGCGAGGACCTCGGCGAGGACGCCCTCCCACTCCGGGGCGGGGCGGCCGGTGAGGGCCTCGAGGCGCATCACGAGCTCGCCGGGCGTGAACGATCGCGCCATCCACGCCGAGAGCGCGCGTCGATCGTTCGCCGAGCGCACGTGCCGGCGGAGGCACGCGTCGACCGCGCCGGGGTCGACGACGCGGTAGCTCATCACCCCGACCTCGAGCGGGTTGTAGCCGTCGAGCTGGATCAGGTTGAGGAACGTCTGCAGGTTGGCGTCCTCCGTCTCGGGGAAGAACCAGACGTCGGTGCGGCGGTTCTGGAGCACGCTCCGGTAGTGGCCGTTCCCCTGCGAGAGGTAGCTCGGCTCGAGGGTGAAGAAGTGGTAGTCGCGCTCGAGGTCTCCGTTCTGCCGCGAGTACAGGTAGAACGCGCTCCGCGCGCCCTCGGTCTCGAACACGAGCGGCATGCCGCCTCGGATCACGTTGTCGAGGAAGTCGTAGCGCGCGTACGCGTCGAAGGCCGGCGACGCCGACACGGTGAAGGCGTGGTCGCGGATCGCCTCGACGATCTCCGAGGCCTCGGCGCGCTTGCGGGCGAGGAACTCCGGGCGTCCGAGGGATGCTCGCAGCGCGAGGAGGTCCTCGTCGCGCGCGGCGTAGCCGATGACGGAGTCGATGACGATCTCCTTCTTCGGGAGCAGCACGTCCTCGCGCACCGTGAACGCGCACGGCGTCTTGTTCTCGTGGAACTGCGGAGCGGCGAGCACGGCCTTCCGTCCCCCGGCCTCGAACGTCCAGGGCCGCTCGTAGCTCATGGCCTCGCCGAAGACGGCCTCGGGGTCGACGACGACGCCGCGCCCGAGCTTCGAGCCGGCGCTCAGGTAGAAGTGACCGCCCTCGATCCGCCCCACGCGCTCGCTGTCCTCCGGGGTCTGCTTCAGGCGAAAGAGCGGGACGCCCTTCTGATCGACGACGCCGAACATGCCCTCGATGTGGCGCGGAATGCCCTTGATGCTCGCGTGATCGAGCCCGGAGGGGAGGATGCGCGGGAGCCCGTCGACGCACTCGACGCGCCGGCGGCGCCCCCCGAGGTCGCGGACGCGGAGGCGGCGCGCGAGCCCCGCGATGCGGAGGTTCGGCAGCGCGCTGTACGTCACCTCGATCTCGAGGCCGAGCGCCTCGTTCCGCTCCGTGAGCACCAGCTCCGACGCGGAGATCGCCATCGTCTGCCGGATCGCCGGGTCCCTCGTCTTCCGGAACGGCTCGTAGGTGGCGCCGCCGTCGATCCGCAAGAACGTGCGGAAGCCCTCCCACCCGACCCGCGCGACCGCGTGGTTGAAGGACTGGAACTCGAGGATCTGCCCGTTCTTGTCGCGCGCGCCGAACGAGCTCACCGCCTGGCCGCGGTTCACGTAGTAGAGCCAGAGCGGCACTCCCCACTTGCCTGCGATGCCGGGGAAGAAGTTCGAGAACGGCGTCGCCCAGTTGTAGTCGTCGACGACGAAGCTCGAGGTGATGGGGTCGAGGCGAAACGAAGCCTCCTCGCGGCGGGTCATAGGCCATCGTCACGTCGGACGCGGTGATTGTGCAAGCCGCGTCAGCGATTCTTTTCGGCGAGCACCTCGGCGTCGGTGAGCGCGCGGCGGTGAACGACGAAACAGATGCGGGGCGCGTCAGGCCGTGATGCGGCCGACGACGAGCGGGGCGTCGGCGGGCTTCGCGTCGCCGTACGTGAAGGCTGACGCGGCGCGGGTCACGAGGTCGTCGTTCGCGGCGTGGAGGAACAAGCGCGCGACGACGTCGCCCGTCTTCACCGCTTCGCCCGGCTTCTTGTCGATCTCGATGCCCACCGCGGGATCGACCTTCTGGTCGGCGCGCGTGCGGCCGGCGCCCATCGCGACGCCGGTGAGGCCCAGGGTGAGGGCGTCGATGCCGGTGACGTAGCCGCTTCGTGGGGCCTTCACCTCCACGACGTGCTTCGCGACGTCGAGCTTCGACGGCGTCGCGACCACCGAGGCGTCGCCGCCTTGCGCCGCGACCATCCGCTCCATCGTGCGGATCGCGGAGCCGTCGGCGATCGCGGCGCGGAGCTTCGTCGTCGCCTCCTCGATGCTCGCCGCCTTCTTGCCGAGGACGAGCATCTCGGCGCCGAGGACCAGCGTGCACTCGACCAGATCGCTCGGGCCCTCGCCGTGCAGGACCTCGAGCGCCTCGCGCGTCTCGTTCGCGTTGCCGATCGCGCGGCCGAGCGGGGCGTCCATGCGCGTCAGCACGGCGACGACCTCCTTGCCCGCGCGCGTGCCGACGCTCACGAGGCGCTCCGCGAGCGCGCGCGCCTTCGCCTCGTCCTTCATGAACGCGCCCTTGCCGACCTTCACGTCGAGGACCAGGGCGTCGATGCCCTCCGCCAGCTTCTTCGAGAGGATCGAGGCGACGATGAGCGGGATCGACTCGACCGTCGCCGTGACGTCGCGCAGCGCGTAGATGCGCTTGTCGGCGGGGGCGATCTCCTGCGTCTGCCCGATCATGCACGTGCCGACGTCCTGCACGATGCGCGCGAAGTCCGCGATCGGGAGGTCGGTGCGGAAGCCCGGGATCGCCTCGAGCTTGTCGAGCGTGCCGCCGGTGTGGCCCAGGCCGCGGCCGCTCACCATCGGGACAGGCACGCCGCACGCGGCGACGAGCGGAGCGAGGCAGATCGACACCTTGTCGCCCACGCCGCCGGTCGAGTGCTTGTCGACCTTGATGCCGGGCACGCTCGAGAGATCGAGCACCGAACCGGAGTGGAGCATCGCCTCCGTCAGCGCCACCGTCTCCGCGTCGTCGAGGCCGCGGAAGAACACTGCCATCAAGAAGGCCGCCATCTGGTAGTCCGCGACCTGGTTGTCGACCAGCGATCGCAGAAAATCCTTGATCTCCTCGGGCGGGAGCGACGCTCCGTCCCGCTTCGCTTCGATGGTCTCGACGATCGTGCGCTTCATGGGGCCGCGAGCGTAACCCGTCACAGCGCTTTGGGGTAAGCTGCGGGCCGATGTTCCGGATGTTTTCCTTCCTCGGCGTCGCGGTGCTCGTGGCCGCTTGCTCGAAGCCGGATCCTCCGCCGCCCGCGCCCGCGCCTGCACCCGAGCCTGCGCCTGCACCGAGCGTCGTGCCCGCGCCCGCGGCGACGGCCGCGACGTCCGCGGCGCACGAGGAGATCGCCGCCGCGGTCGGCGACGGCGGAGACTGCGGCTCCAACGAGAACCCGTGCCCGCTCCAGGCATGGATGAAGGAGAACGCGAACCCGCCGATGCAGAAGCCCGACCTGCCCGCGCTCGCCGAAGCGCTCGACAAGATGGTCGCGTTCGCGCCGCCCGGCAGCGACTACCCGAACTGGGTGTCCATCTCGAAGGACGGCGCGGCCGCCGCGCGCAACGGTGACGCCCAGGCGGCCAAGGCGTCGTGCCGCTCGTGCCACGACCAGTACAAGAAGAAGTACAAGGCCGAGATCCGCACGCGGAAGATCTGACGATGCGGCCGACCTCGACGAAGAACGGCTACAAGCCGAAGACCCCGAAGCTGGGACGTCCCGTCGGTCGCTTCACGCAGCACCGCCGCCTCGATCGCCTGCGCGAGGCGCTCGAGGCCGAGCCGCGCGGCCTCACGCTGGAGGAGATCGCGACGTACCTGCGCATCACCGAGCGCTCCGTGCGCCGCTACCTCCGCGAGCTCGACGGGACGAAGGTCGACGAGAAGTTCGAGCTGCTCGAGCCGGTCGCGACGCGCCCCGGCGGGCCGCTCCGCTGGCGCATCAAGCCGGGCGAGCGCGGGCGCGCGGTGTCGCTCCGCCGCGCGCAGGCCTACGCGCTCCTCGCGACGCGGCAGGGGTTCGACGTCCTCCGCGGCTCCGCGCTCTACGACGAGGTCGACCTCGCGCTCGGACAGATCGCGAAGATCGCGCAGACGCCCTTCCGCGCGGGGCGCACCGAGATCTCGGGGGAGCACAAGCTCGAGTCCCGCTTCGTGTTCGCCCCTTCGCTCGCGCGCTCCTACACCGCGCGCGGCGAGGACCTCGACGAGCTGTTCCGCGCCGTCGCCGATCTGCGCGTCGTCCACTACCGGCCGCGGCAGCAGCGGACCGAACGGCAGGTCTTTCGTCCCTACGCGATGGTCATGCACCGCGGCACGATCTACGTCGTCGGCGTGCCCCACGGCGGTGAGGTCGAGGCGCTGCCGCTCGAGGTGATGACCGACATCCGCTCGAGCGAGACGGAGCGCTTCGAGCTGCCCGCGGGCTTCGACGTGAACCAGTACATCCACGGCGAGCTCGGGGTGGGGCGCATCGGGAAGGCCCGCTTCACCGTCGACTTCGACGCGCGCGTCGCGGACGAGGTGAAGGCGAAGCGCATCCACCCGCTCCAGCGCACCGCGAGCTCGCCCGACGGCCGCGTGCGGTTGTCGCTCCCGCTCGTCGACCGGGCGGCGGCGGTCGCGTTCGTGCTCTCGTGGGGCGACGCCGCGCGCGTCGTCGATCCTCCGGAGCTGGTGGCAGACGTGCGCGCGATCTTGTCGCGCGCGGCAGCGAGGTACTCATGAGCGAGCGACCGTTCGACATCGTCCTCTTCGGCGCGACCGGCTTCACCGGCAAGCTGGTCGCCGAATACCTCGCGAAAGAGGCCAAAGGCCGCGACGTGAAATGGGCCATCGCCGGCCGTAATCCGGTGAAGCTCGAGGCGATCCGGCGCGACCTCGCGCGGAGCGACACGACGCTGCTCGACCTCCCGCTCCGTACCGCGGAGTCGCACGACGTCGCCTCGCTCGACGAGCTCGTGCCGCAGGCGAAGGTCGTATGCACGACCGTGGGGCCGTATTCGAAGTACGGAATCGAGCTCGTGCGGGCGTGCGCGCGTCACGGCACGAGCTATTGCGATCTCACCGGCGAGCCGCCGTTCGTGCGCCGCTCCGCCGACGAGTGCAACGAAGAGGCGACGAAGAACAAGGCGCGCATCGTCCATTGCGCGGGCTACGACTCGATCCCCTCCGACCTCGGGACGCTCCTCGCGCGCGACCACGCCGGCGAGGACCTCGCGTGGGCGAAGGTCTTCGTCGGCAAGGTGAAGGGCGCGATCAGCGGCGGCACGATCGCCTCGATGCTCGGGATCATGGAGCTGGCGAAGAGCGATCGCGAGGTGCGGAAGCTCCTCTTCGATCCGCACGGGCTCGACCCCGTGCGCGGCGACGCCGATCGCGATCCGTTCGAGGACGATCAGCGGAGCGTCCGCTTCGACAAGGACATCGGCCGCTGGACCGCGCCCTTCGTGATGGCGACGATCAACACGCGCGTGGTCCGGCGATCGCACGCCATCCTCAAGGCCGAGAACGACAAGGGCTATGGGCCGAGCTTCCGCTACAACGAAGCGATGAGCTTCGCGAAGGGACCGGCCGGCCTCTTGAGCGCGACCGCCGTCGTCGCCGCGGTCGGCGCGTTCATGGCCGCGACCGCGATCGGCCCTGCGCGCGCGGCGCTCGAGCGCACGGTGCTGCCGGCGCCGGGAGAGGGGCCGTCGCGCGCGTCGATCGAGTCGGGCTTCTTCGAGATGCACGTCCTCGCGCGCACGGAGTCGGGGCGGATGATCCGCGGCCGCGTCGCGGGCGACAAGGACCCCGGCTACGGCGGGACCGCGATCATGCTCGCCGAGAGCGCGATGTGCCTCGCCAAAGACGAGGCGAGCCTCCCGCAGCGCTGGGGGATCCTCACCCCCGCGACGGGGATGGGGATGCAGCTCGTGAAGCGGCTGCGCGCCGCCGGCATGACCCTCGAAGCGCACGACGCGTGAGAGTGCGAGAGGGATGTCGCGCCGTTTCCTCGATGCGATCGCGCCCGATCTCGGCGGCATCCTGGCGGCGACCCTCGTCCTCGGCGGCGCCTTCGCGATCTGGGCGGCGACGGCGCACCTCAAGGGCGCGCCGACCGATCTCGAGGGGCTCGAGGCGCACGAGGACGGCGACGGCGACGGCGGAGCGGGCGAGCCCGAGTCGCGGGTCGAGACGACGGCGGCCGACGCCGGCACGACCGTCTCCGCGCCGCGCGTGCAGCGCTCGTACAACGTCATCCTCGTCTCCGTCGACACGCTCCGCGCCGACCTCGGGTTCAGCGGCTACCCGCGCCCCGTCTCGCCGAACATCGACGCCCTCGCGGCGAAGAGCGTCGTCTTCGAGCGGACGTACGCGCTGGCGTCGTTCACGCCGAAGTGCCTCGGCCCGATGATGATCGGGCGCTACTCGAGCGAGATCTATCGCGACTACGAGCACTACACGAAGTTCGGCGCCGACAACGTGTTCCTCGCGGAGCGCATCCACGACAACGGCGGGCGCTCCGCGGCGGCGATGTGCCATCGCTACTTCGGCTGGAAGAAGGGGCTCGACCAGGGCTTCGACCTCTGGGACACGAGCTCGATCCCGCCCAACTCGGTCGACAACGATCCGACGCCGACGAGCGAGAAGCTCACCGACACCGCGATCGGGATCCTGAGCTCGCAGAACGGCGCCGACCTCCCGCTCAAGGACGGCAAGCCGGTCGGGGCCGACGACAAGCACACCGGCCGCTTCTTCACCTGGGTCCACTACCTCGATCCGCACTTGCCGTACGTCACGCACAAGGACGCGCCGAGCTTCGCGAGCATGGGCGGCGCCGGCATCCCCACCCTGCGCAACACCTACGACGTCGAGGTCTGGTTCACGGACAAGCACATCGGCCGCCTCTTCGCGCACATCGCGGCGCAGCCGTGGGCGCCGGAGACCGCGATCATCCTCACCGCCGATCACGGCGAGGCGTTCGGCGAGAAAGGTCATTACGGCCACGGCCGCGAGCTCTGGGAGCCGCTCGTGCGCGTGCCGCTCATCGTCTACATCCCCGGCGGCACGCCGCGTCGCATCGAGACGCGCCGCTCGCACATCGACATCGTGCCCACCGTCCTCGATCTCATGGGGATGGCGACGGACGATCCGCTCCTCCACGGCAAGAGCCTGCTCAAGGACATCGCGAACACCGGCCCGCTCGAGGACCACGACATCTTCATCGACATGCCGGACGGCCCGTACAACGATCTCCGCCGCGCGGTCATCTTCGGCCCCGGCGCCGGCTTCAAGATGATCGAGTTCCAGGGCAACCGTCCGTCCGAGCTCTACGACCTCGCGAACGATCCGAAGGAGTCGAAGAACCTCGCGAGCGACGCCGCGAAGCTCAAGGAAGCCAAGGAGGCGATGGCCCGCGTCCGCGCGACGATCAAGGAGCTACCGCCGCAACGCTGAGCGCGCGTCCTCGTCTTCGAGTGCGTTCTCCTCCTCGTAAGCCGCGACGCGCATGCGGCGCTCCGCTGCCGCTTCCGTCGCGGCTCGCTGGTGCTTCGTGGCGAAGCGGTCGTAGGCGTGAGCCGTGAGGAGGGCGGGCATCCAGAGGATGGGGGTCGTGAGCTGCACGGCCGTCCAGCCTCCGACGAACGCTGCGACGGCGAACACGACGACGGAGCTCACGACGGTCAGGCCGACCGCCGCGAAGATCGCCGATCGCCAGACGCTGGAGCGGCGGCGCCATCGCTCCTCCTCGCGATCGAGCACGGCGCGGTCGGCGTCGCTCAGCGAGGTCGGCGTCCGCTCCGGCGCGGCCTCGCGGTAGCCGGCGACACGGAGCGGGGCGGTCGCAGGGAACGCCGGCTTCACCGAAGCACCAGGATGCGCGTGTACGAAGGGTAGCCGGCGCTCGGCTGCGAGAGACGAACCGGCGCGACCGGCGGAGGAGCCGCGGCCGGCACCCCCGCTCTGCTGCGCGACACGAGCGCGGTGTACCCAAACGCGAGCGCGATCGCGCTGAAGAGGCCGGCGAGGAAGCTCACGGCCGCACCATCAGCGGGCGCTCGACGGGGACGCGCGTCTCGACCTTGGCGAGCTCCTTCGCGGGATCGATCCCGTACTTGTGCTCCGCCGCCGCGGCCTGCACGAAGGCGTGGTACTCGACGCCCTTCGTGAACGCGACGTCGGACGAGAGCCGCTCGCCGTAGCCGTTGTCCTTGAACCACTGCAAGAGCGCCTGCGCTCGCTGCTCCTTCGGGACGTTCGCGGTCGCCTTCATCGCGCGCTCGGCCGCGAGGTAGCCCTCGTCGGCGCGCGCCTGGAGGACCATCTTCGTCGGGTTGTTCGGATCCTGGAGGACGGCGGTGAGCTTGCCCGTCCCCGCCGTCACGCCGGGCCGCGCCGCCTGCTCGAGCGCCGCGAACGCGGGATCGAACGCGAGGTTGCCGGCGATCGCGACGTTGACGGCGTCGTTGGTGAACGCCTTCCCGATCGCGTAGGCCTTCTCTTCCGCTTCGGAGAGGGCGCCGAGGGCCTCGTACGCGAAGACGAGGATGGCCAGCCCTTCCGCGGCGCCCTCCAGCCAGCCGACGTGGTAGCTCTCCGCGCCGAGCGCGAGCCCTTCGAGCAAGCCGTCGGCGGTGAGCTGCCCAACGACGTGAAGCCCCGCGTGCGCCTGATCGTTCCGCTCCTTGTGGAGCTGCGCGCCGCTCTTCGCGAGGGCGTTGCCGCGGACGTGCGTGTCCTCGTCCGCCAGGCCCGCGGCGTGGACCGCGTCGTCGACCAGATCTCCCGTGCGTTTGCGTGCTGCTTCGCCGACGTTCATTTCATCCTCCGGGCGGGTGGGTCGGCCCGGAGGTCAGGACGGTTGCGCGTTATTTCTTCGGCGGCTCGACGGCGTTGCAGGACGCGGGATCGTGGCCCTTGCCGGCGAGGTGCTTCTCGAGGTGGAGGTCGAGGAGGAGCTTCCCGCTCGTGCAGGCGGCCTTGAGCTTCGGCGCGAGCACGGCGAGGTTGGCGCGCATCATGTCGACGTCCTTCTGCGCGAAGAGCGCCTCGCCGACGAAGAACTTCGGGATCTCGGTGCCCTGCCCGAAGTTCGCCGCGAGCCACTGCAGGTTGGCGTAGGTCTTCGCGCTCATGTGGCGCATCGAGTCGATGAGCCCGGCGTTCTTGACGACGTTGGTCTTGGTCCAGCCGCCGCAGTCGTTGTCCTTCAGGATCATCTTCTTCACGAGGACCGCGCCGGCGGGCTTCGCGACCTCGCCGTCGTCGACCTTCGACTTCTTGACCTTGTCGACGCCGCCGTTCTTCGGGAAGTAGTAGTAGTCGATCGCGTGGATGTTGCCGAAGCGGTCCTGCTGGCTCATCAGGTAGTCCATCACGACCATCTCGCTGATGTCCTTCATCACCTGGACCGTCTGCGCCGAGTCCGCGAGCGTGCGGCCCGCGAGCTGCGAGAGCGGGCGGCCGTCGGCGACCTTCTTCCACTGCGCCGTGCCCATGAACGGCGAGGCGAAGTTCGGGGCCGCGCCGCGGCGGTTGATCTCGGAGTACTTGGCCTCGCCGCGCACGTTCTCCTGGAGCCCGCCGTAGATCTGGGCGAGGTCGCTCGTGAAGATCGCGTCCTTGTGGCGCGTCGTCGACGGCGCCGACTCGGCGCTCTGGAACGAGAGCCAGCTGATCTTCGGGTACGAGTCGTTCGGCTTGCCGGCGAGGATCGACAGCGCCTCCGCCGTGATCTTCTTGTGCTCGCCGAGGTCCATCGTGCGGAGCACGGCCGGCTTCACGTCCCCCGCGCCGCCGAGGAGGCGCGAGAGGTGGTAGTAGCCGAGGATCGAAGGCGTGTAGCTGCAGGTGATGCTTTGCTTGTACTTTGCAAGCAGCTTGGTCGGCCGGTCGGAGAGCTTGCAGATGCTCGCCTCGGTCTGCTCGCGCGTCTTGCCGGGCAGGAGCGCGTGGACGTCGGTGCCGGGGTTGGTGCTCGACATCTTCGGGCAGATCGCGACGTCGGTCTTCTGGGCGCCGTCGCGCGGCGTGGTGTTGCTGTAGAAGGCGTAGGAGCAGAGCTCGGCCTCGGTCTCGGCGTCGTCCTTGTCGTAGTCGCTCATCGCGAGGTGCTTCGGGACGACGCAGATCTCGTCGGGGGCGCCGTTCGGCATCGCCCAGCGCACCGTCTTGGCGCCGCGCGCGACGCCGCGGTCGAGGACCATGTCCTCGCCGGTGCCGACGTCCTCGTCCTCGTCGCCGACCTCCCCCGCACAAGCGACGGCGGCGAAGGAGAGAAGAAGAGGAGCGATCGCGAGGAGCTTCCGGGCCATGCCCTCCCCTCCTGCAGCGTGTGTGCCGTCCGCCTACATCCACTCCTTGCGCAAACTTGCGCGCCTTCCGCACGCGGAGAACCGGTCAAGCTGGATCGCCACCGCACCACGCCCTTAGGCCCACCGCATAGCGAGCACGCGGCAGAAAAACGTTCTGACGTTTTTCTGCATCGTGCGAGCGGGGTGCAGGGGCGCAGCCCCTGCGTTGAGAGACCTTCTCGAGCTTCTCGACGCGCGTTCGAAGGTCGACGACGGCGCCTCCGAGCATGTCGAGCTTCTTGTTGACGACCTCGAACTCCGCCGAGAACTTCTTGTCGAGGGAGGAGAGCCTCTGGTCGATCGCGTGAAACTTCTCGTTGTTCTCCTGTCGGAGAGCGCGCATCTCCTCGAGCACCTGGGTGACGAGCTTCTCGAAGCGGTCGGTGTCCACGTTGCTCGCCACCGTAGCATGCTCTCCGCTCGAGTCACGAGCGCTGGAACAGGTGCTTTCGCGCCTCTTCGTCCATCTCCGTCTTCGCGTCGGTGTGGATGGCGAGGCCCTTCGTGACGGCGGGGCGGCCCTCGAGGCGGGAGGACCACGCGTTCGCGTGAGGGTAGTCGGCGAGCGAGAGCGAGAGCTTGCCTTGGACGGCGGAGCGGACCCACGGGTAGATCGCGATGTCGGCGATCGAGTACGGGCCCGCGACGTACTCGCGATCGGCGAGGCGCTTGTCGAGGACCGTGAGGAGGCGCTTCGCCTCGCGCGTGTAGCGGTCGATCGCGTACGGGATCCGCTCCGGCGCGTAGACCGCGAAGTGGTTCGCCTGCCCGAACATCGGGCCGATCCCGCCCATTTGCCACATGAGCCACTGCACGATCTCCGTGCGCTCGCGGAGGCCCTGCCCGAGGAGCTTGCCCGTCTTCTCCGCCAAGTAGAGGAGGATGGCGCCCGACTCGAAGATCGAGATCGGAGGGCCGCCACCTTCGGGATCGCGATCGACGATCGCGGGGATGCGGTTGTTCGGCGCGATCGCGAGGAACTCCGGCGTGAATTGATCGCCGCGGCCGATGTTCACGGCGTGCACCACGTAAGGGAGCGCGAGCTCCTCGAGCGCGATGCTGACCTTCTGCCCGTTCGGCGTGCCCCAGAAATAGAGATCGATCACGGAGGGCTCCGATGCTCGCAGCCCGCATCCGGATGCGCGGTCACGTGCGCGGCGTACGACGCGGTGAGCGAGCAGAGCAGGCGATCGCCCATGAGGCGGCTCCCCTCGGGGCCGAAGTGGATGTGGTCCGCGCCGGTGAGCCCCCGCTTCGTGAAGCCGATCACGGCGCCGTCGCCGCCCATCGCCTCGCGGAAGTCCCAGAAGGCGACGTTCGCGTCCGCCGCGACCTGACGCATCTGCTTCGCGACCTGCACGATGCGCGGATCGGACTTCGTCTCGCCCTCGCGCGCGGTGTCGCTCGGACCGAGGATGAGGATCGGTGTCTCCGGGAGCGCGTCCCTGAGATCGGCGAGGAAGGACTTCGCGTACTCCGCGTTCGGGGGAACGAACATGACGTTCATGCCGAGCCAGAGGATCACGAGGTCGTAGTCCCGCTTCTGGAGGCCCGCCTTGCGCGTGTCCTTCGCGACCCAATTGAGGCGCTCGTAGTTGAGGGCGCCCGCGCCGAGCGAGTCGAGCTGGACGCCGGGGCGCTCCGGGTCGAAGGGCTTCGCGACGCGATCGAGCGAGGTGCCGAGGATGCGGACCTTGCCGTCGCCGCGCGCGAAGACGCGGAGCTCGTGCGGTCCCTCCTCGACCTCGAAGTCCTCCACCCCGAGCTCCCATCCGTCGGCTTTGGTCGGGACGACCTTCACCTCCTTCTTGTCGATCTCGACGCGGAACGAGCCGCCGTTCTTCTGCTTCATGTAGTGGAGCTCGAAGCGCGTGATGGCCTTGCCGACCTCGGCCTGGGCGTTCTTCGTCGTGCCCGCCCAGCCCGCGGCGCCGATCTCGTTCGTCTCCGCCGCCATGTTCGCGAAGCCGTACTGCTTGTCGGGCGCGACGTGCGTGGTGGGCGCCCACTGCTTGAAGAGGTTCCACATCCCTCCCGTCGACACGTCCTCGTGGCGGTAGCTGCCCCACGGGCGCGAGAGCGAGATCCAGCCGTGCCCACCGTCGCCCCACCGCTTCTGGAGCACGCGCCGGAGGTGGCCCGAGATGAAGTCGCTCGTGAGGTTCGAGTCGCCGTACATCCCGATGCGCAACATCTTGGTCGCGCCTTTGCGCTCGATCGTCGCGAGCTTCTCGTAGAACGGCGCGAGCGAGGCGGTCGGGTCGACGATCTCCGGCGGCGGCTCCTTCACGACCTTCGTCGTGCACGTCGCGAACGGCGCGATCGCGGCCGCGTCGAGCGGCTCGCACGCCGCGCCGGCGGGGACCGACGCGTCGGGCGCGAGCGTCACCGCCGCACGCGCGGTGGTGCTCGGCGCGGGCGCCGCACCTTCGTCCCGCTTGCCGTGGCAGGCGATCGCGAGGAGGCCGGTCGGGATGAGCAGCGCGCGGAGCCACACGGTTTTCGGAGCATACGGCGCCCTACGTCCGCCCAGAAAAAAGTCGAAATCGACAGGACACTACCCCTCAGGGGGTTGAGGTGGAGACGCGCGCCGGGTAGCGCTGAGACGCATGGTCGCTGATTCCGTGTCGGCGCTCGTCGGGAGGGCGATGGCAGGGCTCCCCGATTCGTTGATCGTGGTGGAGGGCACGCCGAGCGACGGCGTCAGCCGCAAGATCCTCTTCGTCAACGAAGCGTTCACGCGGATGACGGGCTTCACCGCCGCGGAGGCGATCGGACGAACCCCCGACATCACGGTCGGGCCGGAGACGAGCGTCGAGGCGCTCCAAGCGATCCAGCGCGCGCGCGACGCGCTCGAGCCTCTGCGCGTCGAGCTCCTCAAGTACCGCAAGGACGGGAGCACGTTCTGGGTCGAGATGGACCTCGTGCCGCTCTTCGACGACGAATCGAGGAAGCTCCTCCACTACCTCGCGGTGATGCGCGACGTCACCGCGCGTCGCGCGGAGCAGCTCCGCAAGATGGAGAACGAGCGCCTCGCCGCGATCGGCACCCTCGCCGCCGGCGTCGCCCACGAGATGAACAACCCGCTCGCGTACGCGCTGATGAACATCGGCTACGTCGAGGAGGAGCTGGACGAGCTCATCGCCGCGACGCATGACCCGACGCTGCCGCGCTGGTCCGAGCTCCGAAGCACGCTCACGGAGGTGCGCGACGGCGTCAGCCGCGTCGCGCAGATCGTCCGCGACATCCGCGCGTTCTCTCAGCTCGACGCGATGCCGTCGGGGCGCTGCAACATCCCTGTCCTCGTGGAGCGCGCGGTGCAGATGTCGCGCTCCGGCATGCCGGCGTCGGCGCAGATCTCCACCCACTACGACGAGACCTCCGAGGTCGTCGCCGATCCCGGTCGCCTCGCGCAGGTGTTCCTCAACTTGATCGTGAACGCGCTCGACGCGATCCCGCCGGAGGAGAACGACAAGCGGCGCGTCTTCGTCCGCGCGTTCAACGACGACAACGAGGTCATCGTCGAGGTCACCGACGAAGGGCGCGGGATCCCGGACGATGTCATGCCGCGGATCTTCGATCCGTTCTTCACGACGAAAGAAGCAGGGAAGGGGACCGGGCTCGGCCTCTCGATCTCCTACGGCATCGTGCGCGCGGCGGGAGGGACGATGACGGTGAAGAGCCGCGTCGGCGTCGGGACCACGGTGCGGATCGCGCTCCCGTCCGCCGGCGGCGCGCGGGCGCGCTCCGTCCTCCGCCCGCGCGCGGTCGAGACCGTGCCGCCCGCGTCCGGCCTCCGCCTCCGCGTCCTCGTCGTCGACGACGAGCCGATGATCTGCCGCGCGCTCAAGCGCGCCCTCTCCCCCGCCGAGGACGTGACGACGGTGGGCAGCGCGCTCGAGGCGATCGCGCTCTTCGAGGACGGCCGCGAGTTCGACCTCGTGCTCTGCGACCTGTCGATGCCGGGGATGAGCGGGGCGGGGCTCTACGAGCAGGTCGGGAGCCGCTGGCCCGCGCTCCAGCCGCGCGTCGTGATCATGACCGGCGGCGCGTCGACCGAGGCGACGCGGGACTTCCTCGCGCGGAGCCAGGTCCCGCGCCTCGACAAGCCGCTCGACATGCGCCGCTTGCGGGCGATTTTGGACGAGCACCGCTCTTCGAGCGCGCAGCAGATCTCGCAAACCCGCTAGCATCGCGCCGTGTCTCGGTTCGGGGTGGCCGCGCTGGTCGCGGTGTTTCTTGCCTGCGCGTCCCTCACCGGCGCGTCGAGCGCCCTCGCGGCGCCCCCGCCCGAGCCGCCGCCGCTGATCCCGCCCGCGCCGATCCATCGCGAGCCCGCGCGCTACCCCGCCGGCGCGACCGGCGCGGCCAACGTCGTCCTCGAGCTCGTCGTGAAGGAGGACGGCACCGTGGGCGACGTGCTCGTCCGCGAGGGCGCGGAGCCGTTCGCCGCCGCCGCGATCGAGGCGGTGAAGGCGTACCGCTTCGAGCCGGCGAAGCGCGGCGATCGCGTCGTCTCCGCGCGCATCCGCGTCGTCGTCGAGTTCACGCCCGAGGCCGACGTCCCGGTGGAGCCGAAGCCGGAGGCGGCGCCGCCGCTCCAGACGATCCCGCCGCCGCCGCCTCCCGAGCGCGTCGACGAGGTGAGGATCGCGGGGACGAGGCTCCCGCCGCCGTCGTCGCCGATGGAGCATCGGATGGCGCGCGCCGACATCCGGCTCGTGCCCGGCGCGTTCGGCGATCCGTTCCGCGCGATCGACGCGCTCCCCGGCGTCGTCCCGACCGTGTCGGGCCTGCCCTACTACTACATCCGCGGAGCGCCGCCCTCCGCCGTCGGCTACTTCATCGACGACGTCCGCGTCCCGTACCTCTTCCACTTCGCGCTCGGCCCCGGCGTCATCCAGCCCGCGCTCGTGGAGGAGGTCTCGCTCCATCCCGCCGGGTTCCCCGCGCGTTACGGTCGCTACGCGGGCGCGATCGTCGCGGGGCGCACGCGCGATCCCGCGACGGAGCTCTACGGCGAAGGCAACATCCGCATCTTCGACGCGGGCGCCTACGTCGAGACGCCGCTCGCGAAGGGCCGCGCGTCGGTCGGCCTCGGCGGCCGCTACTCGTACACCGGCGCGCTCTTCTCGCTCGTCGCGAAGGACACCACGATCAACTATCGCGACTACAACGCGCGCGCGTCGTACGAGATCAACGACAAGTGGCGCGCGTCGCTCCTCACGCTCGGCTCGTTCGACTACGCCTCGCAGATCCAGTACGACGACTTCGGGAACGGGACCGAGCGCGTGTTCTTCGCGTCGGAGTTCCATCGCGCGGACCTGCGCCTCGATCGCCGCGGCGACGACGGCGCGGAGAGCCGCATCGGCATGACCTTCGGGCTCGACCGGACGCGGATCGAGGGCGCGCGCTTCGCGCAGGACTTCGTCTTCGGCGTGCGGGCGCGCCATCGGGCGCCGATCACGCGCACCTTCGATCTCGAGGTCGGCGCCGACGCGATGCTCGATCACTACACCGGCGACGTGCCGAGCGAATACGCCGTCCAGCCGGAGGAGTACGCGCAGGCGCGCGCGTTCTTCTCGCCGCGCACCGAGAGCGCGACCGGCGCGTGGGTCTCCGGGCGCTGGCACCGCGAGGACGGCTTCGACGTCACCGCGACCGCGCGCGCCGACGTGTTCACGAGCGTCGGCGCGGTCGAGGTCGGTCCGAGCCCGCGCCTCACGACGCGCCTCCCCGTCGGCGACAAGACGCGCATCCTCGGCGTGCTCGGCGTCGCGCCGCAGACGCCGGCGTTCGCGATCCCGGTCCCCGCGATCGGCTACCGGGGCCTCCCCGGCGGCCTCGGCTTCGGCTGGCAGAAGAGCGCGGGCGTCGAGCGCGACCTCCCGCTGAAGTTCCTCTTCAAGGGGATGGCGTTCCATCACAGCTACTTCAACCTCCGCGACTTCGCGCGGAACCAGAACGACTTCTCGTTCGACGAGCCGCAGCCGGTCCCGAACTCGCCGGCGCAGGCGTACGGCCTCGAGCTGTACCTGAGCCGCCGCCTCAGCGAGCGCATCGGCGGCTTCGTCGCGTACACGCTCTCGCGGAGCGTCATCGGCTCGACCGAAATAGCGAAGGAGCGCGTGAGCCCGTTCGATCGCACGCACGTGTTCCAGGTCGGCGGCGCGGTGTACATCGGCGCGGGCTGGCGCACGTCGGCGCGTTTCCTCACCTACCGCGGCTGGCCGGACGAGGGCGAGGACGCGACGCCGCTCCGCCCGCCGACGCGGCGCCTGCCCGCGTTCTACCGCGTCGACGCGCGCATCGAGAAGCGATGGAAATGGCGCAAAGACGGCTACATTTCCCTCGTGATCGAGGCCCTCAACGCGAGCGCGCAGCAGGAGATCGTCTCGCGCAACTGCAACACGTTCGACGAGAGCGGCCAGCAGCGCTGCCGCGACGAGAAGATCGGTCCGATCGTCGCGCCGAGCATCGGGGTGGAGGGGGCGCTGTGAAGCTCGGGCGCGCGCTCGCGCTGCTCGTGCTCGGCGCGTGCGTGCCGGCGACGGAGGAGCTGAATCCACGCGGCGGCGTTGTCGCGCGGCTCTCGCCGTCGGCGGAGACGGCGGGCACGTCGTTCACGTCCGTCGACGGGTGGACCGTCACGATCGAGCGCTTCGCCGTCCGCGCGTCGGTGTCGGCGCAGGTGCTGAGGGTCGAGAGCGATCGACCGTATGGCTACGGCGGCGGCGGGTATCCGCGCATCCTCGCTCCGAACGACGCGTGCGAGCTCAAGTTGACGGCGATGAGCCCCGGCCCCGCCGCCGCCTACATCGAGCTCCGCTCGCGCTACGCCGAGTACGAGCCGCTCGCGGGCGAGTCGCTCTGCGGGATCGACGACGACCTCCGGGAGCGCTTCGACCGCCGCGCCGACGGCTCTTCCCGCTACGAAGCGAGCTTCCCGGGCGAATTCGAGTACCGCAGCACGCCGAGCCTCGTCCTCCTCGCGCGCGCGGAGAAGGCGGGGCGCGCGCTCCGGCTCGAGCTCGGGCTCGACGCGGAGCTCTACGGTCCCACGAAGGCCGGGCTCGTCCCCGTCACGATCGTCGCGAACGAGGGCGCCCCGATCCGGGTCCGCGTCGACGCCGCGGCGCTGTTCGTGCCGCCGGAGCGACGTGGCCAGCAGATCCGCTTCGACGACGTCGCCGCGGCCGACGCCGACGGCGACGGCGTCGTGACCGGCGGCGAGCTCGCCGACGTCGACCTCGTGGACTGCGAGCCGGTCGATCACGAAGACGATCCGCGGTTTCCGCTGCCGTTCCCGGGCCCGAAGCTCGATCCGTACCCCGACGATCTCGACGACTTCGGCGACACCTCCTGCGGGAGCGTCCTCGACGCCATCGCGCGAGAGAACGTCGCGAACCTCTTCGGACCGGCGCCCTAAATTACCGAGATTACGGGGGAAGAATGCGCCTCGCTTGACACTGGCGGCGGGGTTCGCCATAAAGCGCCTCCCATTTCGCATCCCTTCGGCGGACAACGGCCTGGCTCGGACAGGCGGCCCAGGGGAGCGATGAAGAGAGAAGGCGCATCATGCCCAAGATGAAGACCAACAAGACCGCCGCGAAGCGGTTCAAGGTGAGCGGGAGTGGCCGCGTTCGCCGTCCGAAGGCGGGCGGCAACCACGGCCTCATCAACAAGAGCCGCAAGCGCCTCCGCCGCCTGCGCAACAACGACATGGTCCCGAAGACGCTGCAGCGGAAGATCCGCCGGCTGATTCCTTACAACTGAGGACGGAGAGACCATGCCCCGCGCAAAACGAGGATTCAAAGCCCGCCGCCGCAAGAACCGGATCCTGAAGCACGCTTCGGGTTTCCACAGCGCCCGCTCGCGTCTCTTCGCGTACGCGAAGGAAGTGGTGATGAAGTCGTGGGTCTACGCCTACGCGCATCGCCGCCGCAAGAAGCGCGACTTCCGCCGCCTCTGGATCGCGCGCATCAACGCCGCCGCCCGCACGAACGGCACGTCGTACTCGCGCCTCATCAGCGGCCTCAAGAACGCGAACATCGCGCTCGACCGCAAGATCCTGAGCGAGCTCGCCATCGTCGACGCCGCCGCCTTCTCGAAGGTCGTCGCGAGCGCAAAAACGAAGTAGTAGGCGCGCTCGAACCACCTCGAAAGCGAGCACGCGGCAGAAAAACGTCTGACGTTTTTCTGCATCGTGCGAGCGGGGTGCAGGGGCGCAGCCCCTGCGTTAAAGAGGTCCGAGCAGGTTCTCGAGCGGGCCGCGGAGGCCGAGCGCGTCGCCTTGCGCCGCGAGGTAGGTGCGGTCGAGATCGTGCTCGTAGGCGTCCTTGATCGCGATCGCGTCGTCGAGGTCGATCGGGCGGTTGGCCTCGAGCTTCAGGAGGAGGAGGTCCTCGACGGTCGCTACGTTCAGCTTGGCGGACGCGACGTCGAGCGTCGATGCGCGCTCGATCACCTGCTCGAGGTACGGGCTGTCGCTGGCGATCAGGACCACCGCGCCACCGGGCGGCAAGGTGAGGCGGACGAGGCCGGCCTCGAAGAGCTCGCGCGACGCAGGGTCCTCGTCGAACGTGAACCCGCGCGCCTTGCGCTTCGGCGTACGTCTGTCGACGTCGCAGCTCGGCGAATCCACGGATCTGGGCGGGCGTGAAGATCACGCCCTCGATCGTACGTCAGCGCGCGCGGGCGCGGTAGCTCGCGCCGAGGTCGACGCCGAAGCCGGTCGGGGAGGGGACGAGCACGAGGTCCGGCATGCGGCCGCCCGACAGCTTGATCTCGCCGACGACGCCGCAGCGGTACGTGCGCGTGAGCGTGCGCGCGGGGACGTCGGGCGCGAGCTTGGGTGGGTGCGCGACGACGTCGGCCGCGCGCGAGGGATCGTTCGCCGTCGCCATCGCGACCGCCGCGCCGAGGCTGCCGCCGCCGGGGTGGCGCACGACGTCGAGCGCGAGGCCGAAGAGGCGCGAGGCGCGGCGCGCCGCCATCTCCGTCGCCGGCACCGCCTTCACCGTGACCTCGTGCGACGGGCGCGAGATGGTCGCCGCGACGACGTTCGCGACCTCGATGAGCCACGGCGCGTCCTCGCGGACGAGCAGCGTCGTCGGCGGGCCGCCCCAGCCCTGCGCCGGGTCGGGGGTCCACGCCGCGCCGACGTGGAGGCTCGAGAGCCGCGCGTACGGGATGCCGTCCGCGATCCGCTGCGCGATGCCGGGGCCGTCCCAGTTGTTCGCGTCGCGGCCGGTGAAGAGCATCGCCCACCCGACCGCGCCGAAGTCGAAGGCCTTCGAGCCGGCGCGCGGCTCGTGGAGGCCGCGCTCGAACCAGCCGATGTCGTCGGTGCCGCCCTCGAACGCGAGGAGCGACGCGGACACGCTCGCGGCGGAGCGGACGACGACCTCGTCGAGGAACGCCGGTCCGCGCGCGGCGAAGCGATTGCGGGTGAGCGCGAGCGCGCCGTCGCGGATCCCCCACCGGAACGGGCCGGTGCCGTCCGGCGTCTCGGGCGAGAAGCCGAGCGGCGTCATCGCGACGAGCGGCGACGCGAGGGCGGCCTTGAGGCGCGGGAGGTCCTTCGCCGGATCCTTCACCACGAAGTAGAGCGCGCGGCCGTCCTCGCGCGGGACCGGCACGTCGCCGAGCCAGCCGCGCGCGCCGGACGCGCGGGCGCGCGCGATCGCGAAGGCCGCGTCCTTCGTCCCGAAGGGCTTCTCCCGCGCCGTCTTGAGGCCGAGGCGCACCTTGACCTTGATCGTGGAGCCTTCGATGTCCGGCTCGCCGTCCGCGAGCGCCGGCGCGTAGCCGCCGCTATCGTCCCCGACGAACAGCGTGTCGAAGAGGGCCTCGCCGAAGAGCGCCGCGATCGGATCGTCGAGGCGGTGCGGATCGATCGGACCGACCGGCCACGGCGCGCGGAGCGAGACCCTTCCGCCGAGCGGCGTGCGCCCCTTCGCGCGCGCCCCGAGCGCGACGGTCGACCCGAGCACGAAGGCGCGGCGACCGAGGCGCAGGCGCGCCCGCTCAGCGCACAAGCCACACCTCGGGGCCGACGATCGCGACGAGGCCGGGCTTGCCCTTCTCTTCGGGGGGACAGGCCGCGAGCGCGCGGATCGGCTCCTTCGTCGGCACGCGCATCCGCTGCTGGAGCGCTCCGCGGAGGCCCCAGCTCCACACCATCAACGCGTCAGTTTCAGCGAAATCGCCGCTAAAGGCGATTTCGGGCACACCGTCGAGATCGAGGTCGGCGAGGACGAGCTGCGCGCCGGCCTGCTCGATCGTCTGCTCCACCGGCTTCGCGTTCCCCTCCGTGCGGCGCAGCTTGATCTTGCCGCCGGCGTCGCGCGCGGCGAGGACGAAGGAGCTCCCGAGATCGAGCCCCGCGATCGCGTCGAAGCGCGAGAGCGGGAGCGGGAGCACCTCGGCGGGGCGCGCCCCCTTCGCCGGGAGCGGGCACACGACGCCGCCGCCCTCGAAGCCGCCCGTCTCCGGGCTGAAGAGGACACACGCGTCGGCGCCCGGGATCGGCGGGCCGGTGAGCGTCTTGCGCGGGGTGAGGGTCGCGTCGAGGGCGATCGCGTAGCGGTCGCTGATGCCGACGAGGATCTCGTTCTTCGCGACGGTGAGCGCGCCGAGCGGCTCGCGGAGCGGGACCGGCGCGGCGTACGCGAGCTCCTTCCACGGCGCGGAGCTCACGACGTGGAGCTTGCCGCCGCGCAGCTTGCCGACCGCGATGCGCGATCGCGACGCGACGACGATCTCGAGGCCGCCGTCCGCGTCGAGGTCGCCGCAGCCGATCGCGACGACGTCGGCCTCGTCGTGCTTCGCCTTGTGCACCGCCGCTTGCTCGAGGACGATCGGCTGGAGGAACGTCCGCACCTCGGCGTCGATCGGCGCGCTCGCGAACGCGTGCGCGCGCGGGCCCGGCACGGGATTACGGAGCCGCTCCCAGCCGTTCGAGACGACGGGATACAGATCGGCCGTCGCGCGGAGCTCACCCTTCGCGATCTCGAGCTGCACGTAGACGAGCGACGCCGCGCGCCCCGAGACGCCGCGCGCGACCGACAGCGCGACCGGCTGCGTGTGCGCGTGCGCGACGCCGAGGCGCCCCGCGATCTGCGCCGCGATGCGGTTCGCGAGCTCCTCTGCCTTCGGCGCCGGCACGTCCGCCGTCAGCGGCGACACCGCGACGAGCGCGCCCGCCGGCACCGCGCCGAGGTCGCCCGCGATCTGCGTGGCGACGCGGACGATCGCGGAGCCCTTGATCGGCGCCGGCGCCGCCGACGCCGACGCGGACGCCGACGGCGCGCCCTTCTCGGCCGCGGGCGCCGGCTTCTTCTGCTGCGCGAGCACGACCGGGCTCACGACGAACGCCGCGAGCAACCCGAACGCGATCGCGGCGCGGTTCATGGCAGCGGCGTGCCTCCGTCGGCGCCGGTGGAGGGCGCGGTCTCCTCGTTTCCGACGAGGGTGGGCGTGGGCTCGGGCGGGTCCGCGGTCTCGGTCGGCTCCGTGCCGTCGAGGAAGACCTCGTCGATCGCGTCGCCCTCGGTGCCCTCCGCCTTCAGCTTGCCGCTCACCGGATCGATCGCGACTGTCTTCACGCCGGGCGGGCGCGCGAACTCGGAGCGCGGCTTGCCTTTGTGCGCGGCGTCCATGACGGAGACCCACGCCGGGAGCGCGGTCGTGCCGCCCGCTTCGCCCGAGCCGAGCGGCTTGTTGTCGTCGTAGCCGACCCAAGAGATCGCGACGATCTCGGGCGAGAAGCCGGCGAACCAGGTGTCCTTCACGTCGTTGCTCGTGCCGGTCTTCCCCGCGACCCGGCGGCCGAGCGACTTCGCCGACTGCGCGGTGCCGTGGTCGACGACGCTCTCCATCATGTTCGTGATGACGAAGGCCTCCGCCGGCTCGAGCACGCGGCGCGGCGGCGGCGGCGGGCGGAGCTCGACGTCCTTGCCGTCGGGGCCGACGATGCGCGTGACGAGCCGCGGCTCCTCGTACATGCCGCCCGCGGCGAAGGTCGCGTACGCGCCCGCGAGCTCGATCGGCTTCACCTCGTAGGAGCCAAGCGCGAGCGAGAGGTCGGGCTCGAGCTTCGACGTCACGCCGAGCGCCTTCGCCCAGTCGACGACGTTCGCGGGGCCGACGTCGTCGAGGACCGCGACCGACGCGATGTTCACCGACTTCGCGAGCGCCTCGCGGAGGCGGAGCGGGTCCGCCGCGGTCCAGCCCTCGTAGTTCGAGGGCTTGTAGTTGCCGAACGCGCGCGGCCGCACGTCGATCAGCGTCGCCGGGGTGTAGCGGCGCGAGTGGATCGCGTACGAGTAGACGATCGGCTTGAACGTCGAGCCAGGCTGGCGATGCGACTGCGTCGCGCGATCGAGCCCGCCGTTCTGCGCCTCGTAGTTGCCCGCGATCGCGAGCACGTTGCGCGAGCGCACGTCGAGCACGACGAGCGCGGCCTCGGGGCCGAGCTCGAGCCGCAGCGGCACCTTCGCGACCGCGGTCGTCGCGTCGCCGTGCACGTTCGCGGCCGCGTTCGGCACCGGCGCGAGGAGCGAGACGCGCACGCGCGCGCCGACCTCGGCGAACGCCGACGGGGGGAGGTTCTGGGGGTTGTAACGCTTGTAGTCTGCAAGTTTCACCGAGCCGACGACGGTGCCGACCCGCACGTCGAGGGTGCCGGTCGTGTCGTCCGAGCCGATGACGGTGCCGGTGAGGACCTTGTGCGACTCGAACTTCGGCGTCCCCTCGAAGGGCGGGTCCTTCGGCTTGCCCTTGCCCTTCGCCGCGACGCTCTGCGCCTTGACCGGCGCGAGGAGCGCGTGGCGTTTGTCGTACGCGCCGACGTTGTCGCGGAGCGCCTTGCGCGCCGCGGCCTGGAGCGCGGGGTCGATCGTCGTCGTGATCGTGAAGCCGCCGCGCGGACCGCGTTCGGGCTCGAGGTCGAGGAGCATCTTCTTCGCGATCGCGACCGCCTCCGGCGCGAGCTCGCTGTCGATCTCGTGGGAGGGCGCGAGGCGCACCGCCTCGTTCTTCGCCGCCTCGTACTCCGCGTCGTTGATGAAGTGCTTCGCCTTCATCTGGTCGAGCACGAACGCGCGGCGCGTGAGCGCGCGCTGGAGATCGCGCTTCGGCGAGAAGAGCTCCGGCCCCGCGGGGACGCCGGCGAGCATCGCCGCCTCGGCGATGGTGAGGTCCTTCGCCGATTTGCCGAAGTCGTCCTTCGCCGCCTCCTCGATGCCGTAGCGCCCGTGCCCGAGGTAGATGTGATTGAGGTAAAGCTCGAGGATCTTGTCCTTGCGCCGGTCCTTGCCCGCCTGATCGGCGCCGCACTCGGGGCAGAGCTCCTGCTCGAGGCGGCGCGCGAGGAGCGCCTCCTTCATCTTGCGCTTGTAGGAGCGCTCGTTCGTCTCGAGGAGGATGTTCTTCACGACCTGCTGCGTGATCGTGGAGCCGCCCTGCCGCGTGCGGCCGGCGCGGAGGTTCACCACCATCGCGCGCGCGATGCCGAGGTAGTTGATGCCCTCGTGCTCGTAGAAGCTCGCGTCCTCCGCCGCGAGCACGGCGAGCTTCACGTGACGGGGGAGGTCCTCGATCTTCACGACCGTGCGGCGCTCGGTGAAGATCTCCGCGAGGGTGGTGCCGTCCTTCGCGAGGACGCGCGTCACCTGCGACGGCCGGTAGCCCTTCTCGAGCTCGGCCACGCTCGGGAGGCCCTCCTCGTAGTGGCGGATGAGGAGCCACCCCGCGATGACGGCGAGGACGGACAGCGCCACGCCGGCGATCGCGGCGCGCTTGGACCACTTCCAGGTCCAGCGCAGCACGCGGCGGATCGGCGGCTCGTTCGCCGGCTTCGGAGCGGGGGCGTTGACCTCGTCGAGGAGCTTCTTCTGCGGCACGTCGGGTGTAACGCCCGAGGGCGCGGAGCTCATCCGAGGCTTGGACGGCGGGTCAGACACGGCCCGGAGAGCATACTCGCTTCGCGGAGACGGCAAGAAACTGGCTTCCGCGCGGCAAATGGCCCACGTTTGAAGGAGCCCCATGAAGACGTCGGCGGCGCTCCTCGGGTTCGCGTCACAGGTCACGCTCCTCGCCTTCGCGGCGTGTTCGGGCGACGACGATCCGGCCGCCCCCGCCGACGCCGGCTTCGAGCGGACGCTCACGGAGCCCGACGCCTACCGGCCGCCGTCCACGATCGACACGGGGCCGCCGCCGACGAAGCTCCCTTCGGGCGAAGGGCTCTCCATCGTCTACTCCGGCCCCGCGCCGATCGGCATCGACGCGCGGCCCGACATGCAGGCGACGTTCGACGCGGACGGCGCGCTCAACGGCTTCTACGTGAGCGACGACGAGAACCTGTCGATCGGCATCGCGTCGAACGCGGGCGCGGGCGCCGATCTCCTCGCGGCGTGGGGCGCGTGGCGCGAAGGTCCGACGACGGGCACGTGGTACACGGTGAACGGTCGCTTCATCTTCGGCGAGGGCGACGACTTCCACTACGCGGTCGGCCAGAAGTCGCCGACGGCGAAGTGGCCCGCCGCGACGAAGAGCTACGCCTTGCTCGGCGGGAGCGCGCCCACGGTGGTGGGCGTCGCGGAGGCGGGGACGATCGCGAGCGCGTCGGCGACGTGCGATCTCGGCGCGCGCCAGTGCAGCGCGCTCGGCGTGAACGCGACCGGCGGCGGCGGCACGCTCGCGCTCGCGGCGACGGACGTGAAGATCGAGTCCGACGCCGCCGGCGCGGGCCAGGTCCGGGCCCCCGGCTTCGTCGCGACGTTCGCGGGCGACGCGGCGGAGCGCATGCTCGTCGTGTTCGACGGCAAGCTCCCCGACGGCCCCAACGCAGGCAAGACGATCCGCGGCGCCATCGTCCTCACGGCGTCGCCGTAGCGTTTGGCGAGCTACTTCGCGCGCGGCCGGGCGACGCCGCCGTCGCGTTGTTGCAGCAGCCAGTCGGTCGCTTCGGCGCGCTTGACGCTGGTCGTCTTGCCGGGCGCGAGGTTCGTCGCGAAGGACGGCTCGTTCGAGGGCATGCCCAAACATTGCTCGGCGTTGCAGGAGGCGACCTCGATCCAGAGCTGCTCGGTGCCGGCGCCGCCGTCGACGCGCGCCTCGTCGGGGATCCCGAACGGTCCCTTCACGTAGAGGAGCCCTTCACCGCGATCGAAGCGGCGGATCGCCTCCGGCAGCTCCTGCTTCGCGTCGTCGTCGTTCGACGGCGTCGACGGCGCCGCCGCCGCGCCGAAGAGGCTCGCGCGCACGGCGTCCCACGCCTCGCGCGTCGATCCACCGGGCGGCACGAGCTCGCCGACCTCGTTGTCGGGATCGTCGCCATCGGGCGGCGGGCGCACGACGTCGAGCTTCACCGGGCGCGAGTCGTCCGGGCTCTTGTTGAGCTCCGCGGGCTTCTTGCCGAGCACGCGCGCGACGTCGGCGAGCGTCACCGTCACGGTGTCGAGCGGCGCGCCGGCCACGATCTGCGCGGCGGCGGCGTTGAGCACGTGCGAGAGCGGCGGGGCGGCGGACATGTTCGCGCCGCGCAGCGAGAGGTCGGGCGCGCCGAAGCGCTGGAGGCCGAGGGAGACGAGGCGCACGGTGCCGTCCTCCTGGCGAAGGAGCTGGACGAGCACGTGACGCGGGACGAACCCGCTCTCCCCGAGCGGCGTCGTGATCGCGAGCGCGGAGAGCTCGCGCTTCGTCTGGAAGCGGCGCGCGGTCTCGTCCCACGAGACGCCGTCGAGCTCCTCGGCGAGGAGGGAGCCGATCGCGAAGATGGCGCGCGCGACGAGGTGGTCGTTCGAGACGTTGCCTTCGATCCGGATCACGACCGCGTTCTTGCGATCGGGGAGGCTCCGGCGCTCGTCGGGCGTGAGGGTGAGCGCGGTCGTGTCGTAGGTCTCGACCCCGGGGAGGATCACGTCCTCGGCGGAGCGCACCTCGAGCGTGACGTTGTCCTCGTCCTCGAGCAGCTTCTTGATCGCGTCACACGCGGGCGCGGGCCCGCAGTGGCGCGCCTCGAGGCGCTTCGCGATCTCGGAGGGCCGCGCCGCCGTCTCCGCCTCGCGCTCCGGCCGCGTCGTGAGGACCGCGAGCTCCGCCACCGCGCGGAGCGGGCGCGTGACGTTCTTCATGCCCGCCTCGGGCGGTGTGTCGATCGTCGCCGGCACCGCGCCGGCCTCGACGTTGATCGTGACGACGGGCGGATTGTCGCCCGGCAGCGACCACCACACGAGCGCGGCGAGCCCCGCCACGAGCACCGCGACCCCGGCGTAGAGCCTCCCCTCGAGGCCTTCTCTCCGCGCCGGCGGCACCGACTTTTGCGCCATGCCCGCTTCGTAACACGGTTCGCTTCAGAGGTTCGAGGCGACGCGGGCCAGCCGTTCTTCCACCCCACGCGCGCTTAAGTCGGCGCCCCTACGGCCGTTGAGGGTCATGATGCATGGTTTCGACCGCCGCCCGAGCCCGCCGCGCCCCCGTCCCTACAACCCGACGACGATGAGCGTGCGCAAGCGGCCGTCGCTCCATGACGTCGAGCTCGTGTCGCTCGACGATCCCGACGTCTTCTTCGAGGAGATCAGCGAGGTGCGCCCGCGCATCGTGATCGACGACGACGTCGTGCTCCCGCCGATGACCGAGTGGCAGGACATGAACCTCCCGCTCCCCCCGCCGCGGCCCCGCCGCCGCTCCTCGTAACGCACCGAGTCACGCGCCGCCCGGCCGGCCCATATTCTCGAGCGGACTCCCACATCGTCACTCAACCGTGAGTGTCCAAATCGGGTAGCGCGGCGCGTCATCAACTCGCTATAAGTACAGGGATGGGCGATGTGCCGCAGGGCGAACGGTTTGGGCTGTACGACCCCGCGCACGAGCACGACGCGTGCGGCCTCGGCTTCGTCGCCGACCTGAAGAACCGCCCGCGGCAACGGACGGTCGAGCTCGGCCTCGAGATCCTCCGCCGCCTCGCGCACCGCGGCGCCGCGGGGAGCGATCCCGCCAGCGGCGACGGCGCCGGCATCCTCACGCAGATCCCCCATCGCTACTTCGAGCGCATGCTCGCGCACGAGGGCAAGGAGCTCCCGAACTCCGGCGACTACGGCGTCGTGCAGTGTTTCCTCTCGCGCGATCCGATGCGCGCCGAGCTGCAGATGAAGCTCGTCGGCGACGTCGTCCGCTACCACAACCAGAAGGTCATCGGCTGGCGCACGGTGCCCGTCGACATCCGCGCGGTGGGCCCGATCGCGCGCGCGTCGATGCCGACGATGAAGCAGCTCTTCGTCGCGCGGATGGCGGACAAGAAGCAGTTCGAGCGCATCCTCTTCATGATCCGGAAGCGCGCGGGGAAGCTCTGCTCGCAGAAGGGCTACGGCCACGACTTCTACGTCGCGAGCGCGTCGGCGCGGACCATCGTCTACAAAGGCCTCGCCCTCCCGGAGCGGCTCGCGGAGCTCTATCGCGACCTCCAGGCCGACGACTTCGAGAGCCAGCTCGCGCTCGTGCACTCGCGCTTCTCGACCAACACGTTCCCGACGTGGGAGCGCGCGCACCCGTACCGGCGCATCGCCCACAACGGCGAGATCAACACGCTGCGGGGGAACCAGAACTGGATGCGCGCGCGCGAGGCGCTCCTCGCGTCGAGGCTCTTCGAGGAGCACCTCGAGGACTTCAAGCCGATCATCCGCCCCGACGGCTCCGACTCCTCGTCGCTCGACAACGTCGTCGACTTCCTCCTCGCGTCGGGCCGCTCCCTCCCGCACGTCATGATGATGCTCGTGCCGGAGGCGTGGGCGACGCAGGCGGACATGAACCCCGCGAAGCGCGCGTTCTACGAGTACCACGCGTGCCTCGTCGAGCCGTGGGACGGCCCCGCCGCGCTCGCGTTCACCGACGGCGACGTCATCGGCGCCACCCTCGATCGCAACGGCCTCCGCCCCGCGAAGTACGTCGTCACGAAGAACGGCCTCGTCGTGATGGCGAGCGAGCTCGGCGTCCTCTCGATCGACCCCGCCGACGTCGTCGAGAAGGGCCGCCTCCAGCCGGGCAAGATGCTCCTCGTCGACCTCGTGCAGCGCCGCATCGTCGCCGACGAGGAGCTGAAGCAGCAGATCGCCGCGCAGAAGCCGTACGGCGCGTGGGTCACCCGCCCCGCGCAGATCGCCGATTTTCCGCCCGTGCGGCCGCCCGTCCTCGACGACGTCACGCGCGCGCGGCTCTGGCGCACGTTCGGGTACTCGCGCGAGGATCTCCGCCTCCTCCTCGGCGGCATGGCGGTGCTCGGCGAAGAGCCGACCGGCAGCATGGGCGCGGACATCCCGCTCGCCGTCCTCTCCGATCGCCCCGTCCCGCTCTTCCGCTACTTCAAGCAGCAGTTCGCGCAGGTCACGAACCCGCCGATCGATCCGATCCGCGAGGACCTCGTGATGAGCCTCGTGTCGTGCCTCGGCGGCGAGGGCAACCTCCTCGAGGAGACCGAGAAGCAAGGGCGCCTCCTCGAGCTGCCGCACCCCGTCCTCGACAACGCGGAGCTCGCCGCGCTCGTCGAGAACCCGTCGCCCGAGTTCCGCGCGACCACGCTCGAGGCGACGTTCCCCGTCCACGGCGACCTCGCGCAGGCGCTCGCCGAGCTCTGCGCCCGCGCGTCGCGCGCGATCGACGACGGCTACACCATCCTCGTCGTGAGCGATCGCGGCGCGTCGCCCGACCGCGTGCCGATCCCCTCGCTCCTCGCCGTCTCCGCCGTGCATCATCACCTGATCAAGGAGGGCAAGCGCGTGCGCTGCGGCCTCGTCGCCGAGAGCGGCGACGCGCGCGAGGTCGCCGACGTCGCGCTCCTCATCGGCTTCGGCGCCGGCGCGGTGAACCCGTACATGGCGTTCGAGAGCGTCACCGAGCTCGCGCACCAGAAGCTCCTCGACAAGGACGTCGACGCCGACAAGGCGCGCGCGAACTACGTCTACGCCCTGAAGAAGGGCTTGCTCAAGGTCATGAGCAAGATGGGCATCAGCACGATCGCGAGCTACCACGGCGCGCAGATCTTCGAGGCGATCGGCCTCTCGAAGACGGTCACCGACGAGTACTTCACCGGCTGCGCGTCGCCCCTCGGCGGCGTCGCTCTCGACCGCATCGCGGCGGAGGCCGCGGCGCGCCACGCGACCGGCTGGGCCTCCGGCGTCACCGCCGACGAGCTCGCGAAGGACCTCGACGTCGGCGGCGTCTACGCGTGGCGAAAGGACGGCGAGAAGCACCTCTGGTCGCCGCGGTCGATCGCCGCGCTGCAGCGGGCAGTGCGCCTCGAGGACGCGAGGTCGTACGCGGAGTACGCGGGCCTCGTGAACGATCAGCAGGCGAACGCGCTCACGCTCCGCGGGCTCCTCGATCTGCGCTCCGAGCGCGCGCCGGTGCCGCTCGAAGAGGTCGAGCCCGCCGCGCAGATCGTCCGGCGCTTCGCGACCGGCGCGATGAGCTTCGGCAGCATCTCGAAGGAGGCGCACGAGAACCTCGCCGTCGCGATGAACCGCATCGGCGGGCGCAGCAACACCGGCGAGGGCGGCGAGGACGAGGCGCGGTACCGAAGTGACGCCAAGGGCGACATCCGCCGCTCCTCCGTGAAGCAGGTCGCCTCCGGGCGCTTCGGCGTGACCGCGCACTACCTCGTCAACGCCGACGAGATCCAGATCAAGATGGCGCAGGGCGCGAAGCCCGGCGAGGGCGGCCAGCTCCCCGGCCACAAAGTCGACTCCGTCATCGCGCGCGTCCGCCACTCCACCCCCGGCGTCACGCTCATCTCGCCGCCCCCGCACCACGACATCTACTCGATCGAAGACCTCGCCCAGCTGATCTTCGATCTCAAGAACGTCAACCCGCGCGCGCGCATCAGCGTGAAGCTGGTCTCCGAGACCGGCGTCGGCACCGTCGCGGCGGGCGTCGCGAAGGCGCACGCGGACGTCATCCTCATCAGCGGGCATGACGGCGGCACCGGCGCGTCGCCGCTCTCCTCCATCCAGCACGCCGGCACGCCGTGGGAGCTCGGCCTCGCCGAGGCGCAGCAGGTCCTCCTCATGAACGACCTCCGCGCCCGCGTCGTGCTCCAGGCCGACGGGCAGCTCAAGACCGGCCGCGACGTCGCGTTCGCGGCGCTCCTCGGCGCGGAGGAGTTCGGGTTCGCGACCGCGCCGCTCGTCGCGCAGGGCTGCATCATGATGCGGAAGTGCCACCTCAACACGTGCCCCGTCGGCGTCGCGACGCAAGACCCGGTCCTGCGCGCGAAGTTCACCGGCACGCCCGAGCACGTCGTCAACTACATGTTCTTCGTCGCGGAGGAGCTCCGCGCGATCATGGCGGAGCTCGGCTTCCGCACCGTCGACGAGATGGTGGGGCGGAGCGAGTGTGTCGTGGCGCGGAACGCGGAGCATCCCTCGCCGAAGGCGCGCACGCTCGACTTCTCGAAGATGCTCGAGCCGGTCCCGCCGAAGCTCGCGAAGCGCGATCGCCGCCAGACGATGGAGCAGGACCACGGCATCGCGACCGTCGCGGACCACGCGCTGATCGAGGCGGCGAAGCCCGCGCTCGAGGCGCGGGAGCACGTGAAGATCCACCAGCCGATCACCAACGCGCACCGCACCTTCGGCGCGATGCTCGCGGGCGAGGTCGCGCGCCGCCACGGCGCGGGGGGCCTCCCCGAGGACACGATCGCGATCGAGCTCACCGGCACCGCCGGCCAGTCGTTCGGCGCCTTCGCCGCGCGCGGCATGACGATCACGCTCGAGGGCGACGCGAACGACTACGTCGGCAAGGGCCTCTCCGGCGGCGTCCTCGCGGTGCGCCCGCCGCGCGAGAGCACCTTCGTCGCGGCGGACAACGTCGTCGTCGGCAACACCGTGCTCTACGGCGCCACGAGCGGCCGCGCGTTCTTCGCCGGCCGCGCGGGTGAGCGGTTCGCGGTCCGCAACAGCGGCGCGCACACCGTCGTCGAGGGGGTGGGCGATCACGGCTGCGAGTACATGACCGGCGGCGTCGTCGTCGTCCTCGGCCCCTCCGGCCGCAACTTCGGCGCCGGCATGAGCGGCGGCGTCGCGTTCGTGAGCGACGAGGATGGCTCGTTCGCCGCGCGCTGCAACAAAGGCATGGTCGAGATCGAGGACCTGAAGGACGCGGACGACCTCGAGCTCGTGAAGAAGCTCCTCGAGGAGCACGTGCACCGCACGAGCAGCGTCCGCGCTCTTGCGGTCCTCGCGTCGTGGCCGATGAGCGCGCGCCGCATGCGCAAGGTGATCCCGATCGAGTACAAGAAGGTGCTCGAGGCGCAGAAACAGACCACGCACTTGAAGGTGGTGTGAGATGGCCGACCCGCGTGGCTTCCTCAAGATCAAGCGAGCCAAGACGACCGACCGCGCCGCGGCCGAGCGCATCGGCGACTGGAAGGAGTTCACGATCGAGCCGCCGCCCGAGGAGCTCGCCGCGCAAGCCTCGCGCTGCATGGACTGCGGGATCCCGTTCTGCCACGACGGCTGCCCGCTCGGGAACGTGATCCCGGAGTTCAACGACCTCGTCTACCGCGGCAAGATGACGGACGCCGCGCGCGTCCTCGCGTCGACCAACAACTTCCCCGAGATCACGGGCCGCGTCTGCCCCGCGCCATGCGAGGCGTCGTGTGTCCTCAACATCGAGGAGGCGCCGGTCACGATCAAGGACGTCGAGCGCACGATCGCGCACGCGATGTTCGCGGGCCCGCTCGACCCGGAGCCCGCGCCGTTCCGCACCGGCAAGCGCGTCGCCGTCGTCGGCTCCGGCCCGGCCGGCCTCGCCGCGGCGCAGGAGCTCGCGCGCAAAGGCCACGACGTCACGGTCTTCGAGAAGGACGACCGCATCGGCGGCCTCCTCCGCTACGGCATCCCCGACTTCAAGCTCGAGAAGGACGTCATCGATCGCCGCATGAAGCAGATGCAAGGCGAGGGCGTCACCTTCGTCACGCGCGCGAAGGTGACGAAGGCCGACCTCGACGCCTTCGACGCGACGATCCTCTGCATCGGCTCCCGCGTCGCGCGCGACCTCCCGGTGCCGGGCCGCGAGCTCGACGGCGTCCACTTCGCGATGGACTTCCTCGAGCAGCAGAACCGCCGCGTGGCGGGGGAGACGATCGAAGGCGAGGGCGCGCTCCGCGCCGACGGCAAACACGTCGTCGTCATCGGCGGCGGCGACACCGGCTCCGACTGCGTCGGCACCTCGAACCGGCACAAGGCCGCGAGCGTCACCCAGCTCGAGCTGATGCCGAGGCCGCCGCTCACGCGCCTGCCCGAGAACCCGTGGCCGGCGTGGCCGCTGATCTTCCGCACGTCGTCGTCGCAAGAAGAGCCGTCCGCCTCCAACGCGCCGGCCGGGCGCGAGTTCGCGATCATGACGAAGGCGTTCCTCCCCGACGCGTCGGGCGAGCGCGTCGCGCGCCTGCAGGCCGTGCGCGTGGAGCTCACCGGCGGCAAGCTCGTCGAGGTCCCAGGCTCCACGCTCGAGCTGCCGTGCGACCTCGCGCTCCTCGCGATGGGCTTCGTCCACCCCGAACGGCAGGGCATCGTCGACGAGCTCGGCCTCACGCTCGACGCGCGCGGCAACGTCGCGACCGACAAGGCCGGCGCGACCAACGTCCCGCGCGTCTTCGCCGCCGGCGACGCGAACCGCGGCCAGTCGCTCGTCGTCTGGGCGATCGCCGACGGTCGCCGCGTCGCGAGCGGCGTGCACGCAGAGCTGTCACGCGGCGCGCTCCGCGCTGTAAGCTGAACGCCGTGAGCGTCGCGATCGGGATCGATCTCGGGACCACCAACACCGTCGTCGCCGCCGTCGTCGACGGGGTCGCGGTGACGCTCGAAGGGGAAGGCGGGCGCCGGCTGCTCCCGTCGGTGGTCTCGTTTCAGCCGAACGGCACCGTCCTCGTCGGCGACGCCGCGCGCGAGAAGCGCCTCGCCGATCCCGAGAACACGATCTTCTCGGTGAAGCCGCTCTTCGGGCGCGGCTGGAATTCCGACGAGACGCAGGCCGCGCGCGCGCGCTTCCCGTTCAAGCTCGTCGAGGGCGCGAAGAGCTCGACGATGGTCGAGGCGCGCGGCGTCGCGTACGCGCTCCCCGAGATCAGCGCGTTCGTGCTCCGCCGCGCGAAGGCCGTCGCCGAGGCCGCGCTCAAGCAGCCGGTCGACCGCGCCGTCATCACCGTCCCCGCCAACTTCAACGACCTCCAGCGCGCCTCGACGAAGATCGCCGGCAAGCTCGCCGGCCTCGAGGTCATGCGCATCCTCAACGAGCCCACCGCCGCCGCGCTCGCGTACGGTCAGTCGATCAAACAAGCCGAGAAGATCGCGATCTACGACCTCGGCGGCGGCACCTTCGACGTCACGCTCCTCGACCTCACCAACAGCGTGTTCGAGGTCCTCGCCACCGCCGGCGACACCGCGCTCGGCGGCGACGACGTCGACCGCGTCATCGCCGACCGCATCATCAAGGAGGTCAGCGCCAAGCTCCGCGTCGACTCGCGCGGCAACCCGCAGGCGATCGCGCGCATCGCCTTCCTCGCGGAGGAGATCAAGAAGCACCTCTCGACGAACGATCTCTTCGACGACGAGCTCACCGGCGTCGCGTACAAGAGCAACGGTCGCACGCCGCTCTCGCTCCCGTTCAAGATGACGCGCGCCGAGCTCGAGCAAGCCGCGCGGCCCCTCCTCGATCGCACCGTCACGGTGGCGCAGCAGTCGATCGCGTCGGTCGGCCTCACCGTGAACGACATCGAGCGCATCATCCTCGTCGGCGGCGCCACGCGCATGCCGCTCGTCGCGCGCATCGTGGAGGGCCTCTTCGGCCGCCCGCCCGCGCTGAAGGTGAACCCGGACGAGGTCGTCGCCCTCGGCGCCGCGATCCAGGCGCACGCGCTGAACCGCGCGAAGGGCGCGCACAAGCAAGTGCTCCGCGCCGCGGCGAAGCCGCCGCCGCTCCCGCGACCGACGCCGAAGGCGATGCCGGCGGTGTCGCCGTCCGCGGGCGGGACGGGGCCCTATCCGAAGGCGCCGAGCTCCGATCGCTTGCCCGCCTATCGGCCGGCGAGCTCGTCGAAGCTGCCCGCGGTGCGTCCTGCGAGCACGCCCGGCATGGCGGCGGTGCGTCCGCCGAGCAAGCCAGGGATGACCGCGGTGCAGGCGCCCGCGAAGCCCCCGCCGCTGCCGCCGCGCGCGAGCCAGCCGAAGACGCCGGCCGCGAAGCCGGCGGACGATCACCCCGCGCTCGGCGAGATGATGACCTTCTCGAAGGGCGCGGCGATCGTCTCGTGGGACCTGCCGAGCGATGAGCCGGCGCCGCCGTCACCGCCGCCCATGCCCGCGCCCGCGCCCGCTCCTCCGCCGCCCGCCGCGAAGCCGATGGCCTTCGAGCTCGACGTCCCCGATCTCGACATGCCGAAGCCCGCGGTCGGCCCGACCGACATCGTCGCGGCGCCCGCCGACGAGTTCGGCCTCGATCTACCGATGGACCTCGGGCCCGCGCATGCGCCGCCGCCCGCGCCCTCGTCGGTCGGAGCGGTCGGAGCGGTCGAGGAGTTCGGCGAGATCGACCTCGCGACGGCGTTCACGCCGGAGCGCTTCCAGCAGGGGAGCGCGATCGCGACGTCGGCCGCGACGCCGCTGCTCATCGACGTCACGCCGCTCAGCCTCGGCGTCGAGACCGCCGGCGGCTACGCGGACGTGCTCATCCCCGCGAACTCGCCGGTGCCGTGCGAGAAGACGCGCACGTTCCTGACCGCGAACGACGGCCAGACGACGGTGACGGTGCGCGTCGCGCAGGGCGAGTCCCCCAAGTTCGCGGGCAACACGCGCCTCGGCGACGTGGAGCTGTCGGGCTTGCGCGCAGGGTACCGCGGCGAGGTGAAGATCTCGGTGACGTTCGAGCTCGACGCCGACGGAATCCTGAACGTACGTGCGCGCGATCCCGACACCGGCCGCGAGACCGTCGCGACGATGCGCCTCGTCACCGGCTCGACGTCGAACGACGACATGCTCGCGATGTCGCAACGTCAGGCCCAGTACACCGTGCGATAGCGCGCGGTCTTCCGCGCGCGTCTTGGCAATCGCGCGGTCTTCCGCGCGCGTGTTGGCAAGCGAGCTATCATCTTCGTCGTGGCCGAGACATCGACCTTTCTCGCGTGGGCCGAGTCGCTCGGCCAGATGACGTACTACGAGATCCTCCGCGTCGACGAGCGCTCGAGCGTCGCGGACATCCAGCAAGCGTTCCACGAGCTCTCGCTCCGCTGCCATCCCGACCGCTTCGTCGACGACGGCCCCGAGGTCGCCGCCGCCGCCGCCGCCGTGTTCAAGCGCGCCGCCGAGGCCTACAACGTCCTCCGCAAGCCGCAGTTCCGCCAGCGCTACGACGCCGAGCTCCGCCGCGCGCAGGGCCAACCCGAGCCCGTCCGCTTCGACGAGCGCAAGGTCGAGACGAAGCAACGCCACGAGCAACGCACCCTCTTCATGATCGCGACGACCCCACGCGGCAAACAGTACGCCGCCAAGGCGGACGAGCTCCTCGCGAAGGGCAACCTCGACGCCGCCCGCATCCAGCTCATCAGCGCCTCCCAACAAGAGCCGAACAACGACGAGCTGAAGGAGCGCCTCGAGATCCTCTACGAGGCCCTGATGCTCGAACCCGGAGACTTTCTCTAGGGCGGGGTGGGTGTCGGGCAAAGCGGCATCTACACGCTCTTTTCTTTGGCGCGCACGACTCTCCAGCACGCTGCAACGCCTTCGGTATGCGGCGTCGCGAGGATCAGCCTTTCGCTCCGCATCGCGCCCGCATTCCAGCCAAGGCTCCATCACCGAGTCCACCACCCAGCACCCGGTCCGGAAGAAAATCGACCGACGGCGTCATATGCGCGAGAGGGCTCGTTCACCCATTCGCGAACACCATGCAGACGCCCTCGAAGCTCCTCGCCCTCGTCCTCTTCCTCCTCCTCGCCGCCGGTTGTGCGCAGAAGTCGGAGCCGGCCGCCGCCGCCGCTTCGCACGCGGGCGCGTCCGAGGTCGCGGTGAACGCGCCGCCGTCGGCGGAGCGGTCGCGCATCGTGACGATGGACATGACGATCACGGTCGACCGCTTCGACGACGCGCTCGCCGAGCTGCGCGCCTCCGTCGATCGCGCCGGCGGCTACGTCTCGGACATGCACGCGCAGGGGGCGAAGGGGGGAGAGACCGCGCGCCTCGAGATCCGCGTCCCCGCCGATCGCGCGCAGAACGTCCGCGGATCGCTCGCGGCGCTCGGCGAGATCACGAACGCGACGGAGAAGGTCGAGGACGTCACCGAGCAACGCGCCGACCTCGAGGCGCGGCTCGCGAACACGAAGGTGCAGGAGAAGCGCCTCCTCGAGATCATGGCCAACAAGTCGGGCTCGATCGCGGACCTCGTCGAGACGGAGAAGGAGCTCGCGCGCGTCCGCGAGAACGTCGAGCGCCTCGAGGCGCAGCAGCGCTCGCTGAAGGGGAAGGTCGACCTCGCCACGATCCACGTCACGCTCGAGTCGCGCTCGACCCCGGCGTGGAAGACCCCCGGCAAGAGCCTCGCCGGCGCAGCGAAGGCCGGCACCGACGGCGCATGCGCCGCCTTCGTCTACGGCGCGATGGCCTTCCTCGCCGTCGCCCCGACCATCCTCCCCATCGCCGCCGCCATCGGCGCCCTCGTCCTCTTCCTCCGCCGCCGCCGCACCTCCCAGCTCACCGCGGCGACGGGTTGACGCGCCGCCGTCGCGCCTCCCAGCTCGCCGCGGTGGCTGTGATGCGCCGCCGCCCATCGCGGCTTGCCGCGCTCGCCGGTTGATGAGAGCGTGCGCGTGCGATGCGGGAGGAGCTCGCGGCGTTGCATGAAGCGAGCTTCGGTTGGGCGCTCGCGTGCTGCGCGCGCGACCGCGAGCTCGCCGCGGACGTGCTGCAGGACGCGTACTGCCGCGTGCTCGACGGCCGCGCCCGCTACGACCAGCGCTCCGCGTTCAAGACCTGGCTCTTCGGCGTCATCCGCTTCACCGCGCGCGAGCACCGGCGCTGGGGCGTCTTGCGGCTCTCGCGGCGCTCCGAGCACGAGCCCGCCGACGTCGTCGATCCGCGGCGCGCCCCCGACTCCGAGGCCGGCGCGCGCGAACGCGCCGCGCAGCTCGCGCGCGCGCTCACCAAGCTCGCCGACCGGCAGCGCGAGGTCATGCACCTCGTCTTCTACGAAGACCTCAGCGTCGCCGAGGCGGCCGTGGTGATGGGCGTCTCGCTCGGCACCGCCCGCCAACACTACGACCGCGGCAAGCACATGCTCGCCGGGCTGCTCGAGAAAGAGGAGAAGGCACGATGAACGACGAAGAGCTCCGCCGCCGCTTCGCCGAGCTGAAACGCGCGGACGCCGAGCGCGCCCCACCGTTCCGCACCACGCGACCGCCGTCGCGCGTGAACCTCCTCTACGCCGCCATCCCCGCGCTCGCCGCCGCCGCGGTCCTGATCGTGTGGTGCGGCGCGCAGACGACCGCGAGCGCGCCGCCCGCGACCGCGCTCGCGCCAGCGCCATCGCCGCCCCCGCCGCCCCGCGTCGAGACCGCGGCCGCGTTGCCGCTCGACTTCCTCCTCGAGACCGCGCCCACGCGCGTCCGCCTCGACGCCGATCCCATCGAAGGACTCCGCCCATGAAACGTCCGCGCGCATTTCTCCTCGTCCTCCTCCTCTTCGTCGTCGCCTGCGCGCAGAAGCGAGAGCCGCTCCCCGGCGACTCCGTCTCCGCCGACGGCGCCGTCACGCTCTCGCCCCCGCGCCTCAGCTCGTCGCCCGCGTCGGCGTCGCCGGCGGAGGGCCCGATCGAGACGCGCCTCTACCCGCCGGAGCTCGCGATGGAGCGGCAGATCGAGCTCGGCATCACCGAGGAGCAGAAGAAGGCGCTCATCACCGAGTCCGAGCGCGGCCACTCCGAGGTCCTCAAGTACCAGTGGGAGCTCGAGGCCGAGAAGGAGAAGCTCGTGAAGCTCCTCGAGCCCGACACCGTCGACGAAGCGAAGGTGAAGGACGCCGCCGCGCGCGTGATGGACCGCGAGACGAAGGTGAAGGCGGCCTACCTCACGATGCTCGTCCGCGTGAAGAACGTCCTCACCCCCGAGCAGAAGACGAAGCTCCGCGAGCTGCGCGCGCAGCAAGCCCGCGGCGACGCGGGGCGCTGACCGTGCGCCGCGTCCTCCTCCTCCTCCTCGCGATCGCGCTCTTTACCGCGTGCCGTCCCGCGGCCGCGCCCGCGCCCACCTCGGAGCCGCCGCGCATCTCGTACCTCGGACGCGTCGACGTGAGCGATCCCGGCGGACCCCGCCTGTCCTGGGGCGGGACGCAGGTCGTCGTGCGGTTCGAAGGGACCGCGCTCTCCCTCACGCTCGCGGAGCGCGGCGAGAGCCGCTACGAGGTCGCGATCGACGGAGCGCCCGCGGGCGAGCCGTTCGCGCCGAAGGAAGGCACGCACACCTATCCGATCGCGAAGGGCCTCCCGCCCGGCGTCCACGTCGTCGTCCTGACGCGCCGGACCGAGCCGAAGGTCGGCGTCACGCAGCTCCGTGCGTTCGCGTTCCCGGACGGCGGCCGGCTCCTCGCGCCCCCCGCCGAGCCGGCGCGGCGGATCGAGCTCCTCGGCGACTCGGAGATGACCGGCTACGGCATCGAGTGCGCGACGCCGGCCGCGTCGTTCAGCGCCGAGACCGAGAACGCGACCAAGGCCTATCCGTCGCTCGTGGCGCGGACGCTCGCCGCCGACGCGCACGTCCTCGCGTACTCCGGGAAAGGTGTATACCGCAACGATCCGCCGGAGGGCCCGCCGTTCGCGACGTACTACCGGCAGGCGGTCCCGCCCGCGGCGTGGAGGGCGAACGTCGTGTGGATCGCGCTCGGCGGGAACGACTACGCGCCGCACGGCGGCCCGCCCGATCGCGAGGTGTTCGCGGCGGCGTATCGTGAGCTCGTCGACCTCGCGCGCGCGCGGAGCCCGGACGCGCAGATCGTCCTCGCGGTCCCCGCCGGCGTGAGCGACGCGTATCCGGAGGGCTTCGCCGCGCGCACCAACGTCCGCGCGGTCGTAAGCTCCATCGCCCGAGAGCGCGGCGACGCGAAGCTGCACGTCGCCGAGCTGCCGGAGGCGACGGAGGCCGATCGCACCGGCTGCGACGAGCACACCGGCGCCGCCTTCCAGGCGAAGCTCGCGTCGATCGCCGCCGCGAAGATCGCGGAGATCGCCGGCTGGAGGTAGCTCGCGCGGCGCGCCTGTTGACACTGACAAGGTCGGTTGCTCCGATCGAGCGCGATGCACGTGGAGCGCCGCGTCCGCCCGACGACTCCGCACGGAGCGGCGCCTTGAGCGCGCTCGCGACGCTCGGCTCGGCCGGCGCGGGCTTCCGCACGGCGGGGAGCCACGAGGGGACCTCGCTCCGCGTGAGGATGGAGGGCGAGGCGAGCTACGACGTGCTCGACGCGCTCGGACGCGTGCTCGACGCCACCCACGACGAGGCGATCCGCCTCGCGGTGAAGGACGTGGTGATGGACGTCACGAAGCTCGAGTTCCTGAGCTCGTCGGGCGTGAAGCAGTTCGTCATGTGGCTCCGCAAGGCGTCGGAGGCCGCGCCCGACGCCGGGTACCACGTTCGGTTCGTGTCGAGCCCGCGCGTGCCGTGGCAGCGGCGCGGGCTCGAGGCGCTCCGCTGCTTCGCTCCCGACCGCGTGAGCGTGGAGACGTCATGTTCGACGTGAATCGGTTCGGCGATCGCCTGGCGCTCTCGTACGACGCGGCCTCGTACCGCCGCGTCATCGCCGGGCACGACGTGATCCTGCATTGTCATCACTACAACTCGCGCCTCCAGAACACGATCGAGGGCGCGACGCAGATCGACGGCAAGGGGATCCTCCGCCGCGCGGCGGAGGGCGTGTTCGCCGCCCAGATCGCGAGCGCGTTCCGTCCGGACGACGACGTCGCCCGCAAGTGGGCGGTCGCGCAGAGCCTCTACGGCCACCTCGGCTACGGCTGGTTCGACGTCGACGAGATCGCGCGCGGCGTCGTCACCGCGTCGGCCTCGCACTTCGTCGAGGGATGGAACGCGGGCTTCCCGGGCCGCTCGTCGCCGGTCTGCACCTTCACCGAAGGCTACCTCCAGGCCGCGCTCGCGGCGGTGACGGGGAAGCCGGCGCGCGTGACGGAGAAGGAGTGCATCGTCACCGGGGCCGCGGCCTGCCGCTTCGAGATCGACCCCGCGCGCACGGAGCCGGTGGACGCGAACCCGAAGCAGGCGGTCACGTTCACGCCGCGCGCGATGCCGGCGCTGCCGCCGTCGAACATCGACGCGCAGAGGATCGTCCGGGCGCTCGTCGAGATGCCGATCCACGGCAACACCGAGGGCCTCATCCCCGCGTTCGGCGTCTACCTCGCGAGCACGCCGGCGGACTTCTACAACCGGATCAGCATCGACTTCGTCGCCGAGATGGCGAAGGTCGGCCTCGGCCGGAACGCGCGCAAGCTCCTCGTCTACGACGCCGAGACGTGCGGGATGAACACGTTCCGCGGGATCATGAGCTCGCCCGAGTGGGAGGGCCTCGTCGGGCCGATGATCAGGGAGTACGACGACAACCTGTTCGGCATCGTCGCGGTGTCGAACGCGCTCGGGTGGGGCAACTGGCACGTCACCGCGCATCGCTCCGGCGTCACCGCGCGGATCGAGTCGTTCAACGGCTACGAGGCGCTCGGCTATCTCGGTTATCGCGGAGAGGCGAGCGAGCCTCAATGCATGATGCTCACCGGCGTCGCGGCGGGGATCATGGAGCTCGTCTACAGCAAGGGCAGCATCGCGGACCGCTTCGGCACGTTCGCTTCGGCGGAGCACGAGTGCATCTCCTGCGGGGAGGAGTCCTGCGTGTTCCAGGTCGAGAAGACCTGAGCCCGTATCGCGAGCTGGTGCACGCGTGCGCGCGCGGGGGCACGTACAAGTACTTCTTCGACAAAGGAGAGGTGGCGGAGGTCTGGCGCCGGCTCGAGGCGGCTTATGGCCCCGTTCGCCGGAACGAGACGTTCAAGACGATCGAGATCGAGAGCGATCGCTTCATTTTTCGGTCGACGTTCCTTGCCAATCCGGTCACGGTATTACGGAAGCGGAAATGCGGGGAGGCCGACGTCGAAGCGCTGCACGCGCTAATTGGATATCCTGAAAGAGATAATGGGCCCGCCTGATCAAGATCGATTCCGCGGGCTCCCGATCGGCGTGCTCGCGCTCGACGCGGGGCAGGTGGTCACGGCGTGCGACGATGTGTTCTGCGCGACCTTCGCCTGCGCGACGGCCGACGTGCTCGGACGATCGCTCGACGACCTCTTCAGCCCGCGCGACCGGCGCGCGTCGCTCGAGTACGCGACGAAGATGAGCCGCTTCACCGGCGGCGTGCTCGACCTCCTCGTCACGCTGCGCCTCGGCGGGAAGGACCACGCCGCGCGGCTCCGCGTCTGCCTGCGCGACGGGGGCTTCGCCGCCTTCGCCGAGCCGGCCTTCGGCGCCGACAACGTGCTCTATCGCTTCACCGCGATCGAGCAGCGCTGGCGCGGCACGGTGCGGAGCTCCGCCGACGGCATCGTGATCCTCGACGAGGGCGGCCGCATCGTCGAGCACAACGCGCGCTTCTTCTCGCTCATGGGCTTCCGCGACGCGCACGGCGTCTCGCTGAGCGAGGACGCGGTCGTGGGGCGCAAGCTGCTCGACCTCGTGCAGGCCTCCTTCGCCGGCCTCGCCGAGTTCCTCGCGCGGCCGGAGGACGAGCTGACGACGCGCTCCGTCGAGGCGAGCCGCTGCCTCGAGCTCAAGGCGATGCCGATGACGCTCGCGACCGGCGCGCGGCTCGGCACCTTCGTCATGGTCCGCGACATCACGGAGGAGCTGCAGGTCGCCGCGCGCGACGCGATCATCCGCGACAACCTCCTTCACGCGCGGGCGTTCCAGCGCGCGATCCTCACCGCGCCGCCGGCGGTGCCGGGTCATCACGTCGACGTCGCGTACCAGCCGCTCGACGTCGTGGGCGGCGACATCTACGACGTGACCTTGCTCGGCGACGTGGTCCGCCTGTTCATCGCCGACGCGACGGGGCACGGCGTGCCGGCCGCGCTCGTGACGATGCTGCTCAAGAGCGCCTACGAGTTCGTGAAGGACACGAAGGCCGGTCCGGAGACCGTGCTCGCGCTCCTGAACGATCGCGTCGCCCGCGCGCACGGCGCCCTCGACGCGATGTGCACCGCCGCCGTCGTCGACGTCGACCTCAAGACGCGAGAGGCCACCTATTCGTGCGGCGCGCACCCCGGCCCGCTCCTCGTGAACGACGGCGCGGTCGAGGAGCTGAGCTCGGGCGGCACGTTCGTCGGCGTCGACGCGGGGCGCACGTTCCCGCGCTGGAAGCGGCAGCTCGCGAAGGAGGACGGCCTCTACCTCGTCACCGACGGCATCAGCGAGTCGCGGCGCGCGGACGGCGAGCACTTCGGCGACGCGCGCCTCCACCGCGCGCTCGCGGAGGCGAACGAGCTCCGCGAAGGCGCGAGCGACGCGGTGCTGATGCGGCTCGAGGCGTGGCTGCGCCCGAACGCCCTCGACGACGACGCGACCATCGTCGCGCTTCGTCCGGAGCGCCCGGGCGTGCCGGTCACGGAGTCGGGGCGCTACGCGCCGTTCCGCGGTTGAGCGGGTGCGCTCACTTTTGCCGGCGCGGCTTGGTGCTCGTCTTGGGCTTGCGCTTTCGGCGCGCGAACCAGGCGCCCTTCTTCTGGGGTCGCGGCGGCGGCGTGACGATCACGCGGAGCGCGGCGTTGGTGGTGCCGTCGGCGTTCTTCAGCCATACGCGCTGGAAGGGGATCGTCTTACCGTCCTTCACGAGCGCGTCGCCGACGAGCGCGATCGCGCCGGCGCGCGCGAGGGCGCCGAGGACGTGCTCGAGGCCGCGGCGATCGAGCTCTTTGTCGCCGACGACGTCGCGATGGAGCTGCCCGACGGTGCGCCCGTCGCGTTCGCGGAGCGCGGCGAGGACCTTCGTCGCGGCCGCGTCTTCGCGCTCGCTCGGCGCGCGGAAGCCGAGCGCGATGCACGTCTCGGGCGCGCAGACGTCGCACGCACCGCACGGCGCGCCGCCGTCGTGCTGATCGCCGAAGTGGGTGACGAGCTGGAGCATCCGGCACGTCGCCGTCTCCGCGTAGCGCCGCATCTTCGCGAGCGCCTCTTGCTTCCGCGCGCGCGCGGCCTCGTAGGCGGGCCGCCAGGCGCCGCCGGCGGGGAACGCGTTGCCGTCGGCGTCGAGCGTCGCGCCGCCGCTCGCGACGAGCTTCTCGAGCGCCTTCTCGACGACGTCGGACTTCGTCTTGGTCTTCCGCGCGATCTTCGCGACGGGCGCGCCCTCCGGCGGGAGCGCCTTCTGCACCTTCGCGACGACGCTGGTCTCGGGGTAGTCGCGCTCGAGGAAGAACTCGTGCGTCTTGGTGTCGACGAACGACCAGAGGAGCACGGCGCGGGACGGTTTGCCGTCGCGCCCGGCGCGGCCGATCTCCTGGTAGTAGCCTTCGAGCGAGGAGGGGAGGGCGGTGTGGATGACGGTGCGGACGTCGGGTTTGTCGATGCCCATGCCGAAGGCGGTCGTCGCGACGATGACGTCGAGCGCGCCGCCGAGGAAGGCGGACTGCACCTCGTCGCGCACGTTCGCGGAGAGCCCGGCGTGGTACGCCGCGGCGCGCATCTTCTTCAGCGAGCCGGCGACCTTCTCGGCGTCGCTCCGCGTCGGCGTGTAGACGATCGCGGGTCGGCGCGCGGGGTCGGCGAGGAGCTCCTTCACGATCGCGGTGCGCTCGCTCGGGTTCCGCTCGATGACCTCGACCGCGATGTTGTCGCGCCGGAACCCGTGGATGAAGCGCGCGGGCGCGTCGAGCCGGAGCTGCGCGCCGATGTCGTCCTGCACCGGTCGCGTCGCGGTGGCGGTGAGGGCGATGACGGGCGCGGGGCGCAGGAGCGGCAGGCGCTCGCCGAGGAGGCGGTAGTCGGGCCGGAAGTCGTGACCCCACTGCGAGATGCAGTGCGCTTCGTCGATCGCGATGAGCGTGGGCTTCCGGCGCGCGAGCATCTCGGGGAAGCCCGGGACACGCAGCCGCTCGGGCGCGATGAAGAGGAAGTCGAGCGCGCCGTCGAGGTACGCCTGACACGCCGCCCGCGACGCGAGCCGCGGCCGCCCGGAGTGGATGCGCTCCGCCGCGACCCCGCGCGCGGTGAGCTGCGCGACTTGGTCTTCCATCAACGCGATGAGCGGGCTGACGACGAGCGTGGTCCCACCTCGCGCGAGCCCCGGCAGCTGATAGCAGAGCGACTTCCCCGCGCCCGTCGGCATGACGAGGAGCACGTCGCGCCCCGCCGCCGCCGCGCGACACACGTCCTCCTGATACGGCCGAAACCCCCCGAACCCGAACACACGCTGCAGGAGCCCGCCAAGGTCGGAGGGCCGCTCCCCACGAGGCACCCGCGCCACCACGGCAGGCGCCTCGAGCGCCGAGAGACTCAGCTGCCCCACCGCGCCACCCTCACGACTCGGCCTCGCGTCGCGGCTCGGTCCCAGTTGCACGCGCGCGTCGCCGGTGGGTTCAGCGCGACTCGGCCTCGCGTCGCCGGTCCCGTCGCGGTTCGGTCGCGGTTGCGTGCGCGCGCCGTTGCTGCCGACAGGCTCGTTGCGGCTCGGCCGGGGTGGTCTGCGGTGCTCGCGCGCGGGCGGCTCCGGCTCGTGGTCGGCCCACGGATGCGTCTCGGGCTCGTCGTCGCCGCGCACGAGCCGGCGCGCGCGCGACGACTTCGGCGGGGGCGGCGCCGGGCTCGATGCGGCTTGCTCCTGCGTGGCGTATGCAGCGGAGAGGAGGTCGGCGCGGGAGGAGCGCGGGCCGTTGGGCTCAGGTCGCGTGTGTGTGACGTTGGTGATGACGTCGCGGACGTAGGCCTCGATCGCGGACATGAAGCCCGCCAGGGTCTCGGCGCCGCGCTCGATGCGGGTGAGCTTTGCTTCCCACTCGCCGGTCATCGCCGGGCTCTTCACGTGAGGATGCACCATCGCGACGAGCGCGATCCCCTTGTCCGTGGCGGCGAACGTCTTCTCGTCGCGGACGACGTACCCACGCGTCAGGAGCGTCTCGATGATCGCCGCGCGCGTCGCCGGCGTGCCGAGCCCGCACTCCCGCATCGCTTGCGAGATCTCCTTCTCGTCGACGAGGCGGCCCGCCGTCTCCATCATCGTGAGGAGCGTCGCGTCGGTGAAGCGCGGCGGCGGACGCGTCTGCTTCTCGACCGCCCTCGCGTCGAGCACCTGCTTCGTCTGACCACGCTCGAGCCCCCCGGGCAGACCTGGCGGCGGCTCCTTCGCCCGCGCCGTCGTCACGTCGAGCACCTTCCAGCCTCGCTCCTCGACGCTCGTGCCGGTCGCGAGGTAACGGTCCTTCGTCTCGCCGTTCGTCACCACCGTGATGACGCTCGTCACCGCGTAGACATGATCGCCGTGCCAGGCGGAGAGGAGGCGGCGGCAGACGAGGTCGTAGATGCGCCGCTCGTCGCTCGTCAGGTCCTCGGGCGCGGCGCGATCGGTCGGGATGATCGCGTGGTGATCGGTCACGTGCGCGTCGTCGACGAACCGTTTGCCGAGCGGTCGCGCGCCGGTCCCCTCGGCGAGGAGCGCGCGGTACGGCTCCGCGATCGCGCGGACGACGCCGGGGAGCTCGCCCGCGACCGTCTCTGACAGGTACCGGCTGCTCGTGCGCGGGTACGTGATGAGCTTCCGCTCCTCGTAGAGCTTCTGCGCGATCTGGAGCGTGCGCTGCGCGGTGAAGCCGTAGAGGCGGTTCGCGTGACGCTGCAGATCGGTGAGGTCGTAGAGCTGCGGCGGCGGGAGGCGCCGCGTCTTCCGCTCGACCGAGTCGACCTTCGCCGCGCCGGTCTTCGCGCGAAGGACGATCGCGGCGGCCTCCTCGGCGTCCGGCGCGAAGCGGATCGCCTCGTTCTTCCCCGGCGAAGCTCCGACGTACGTGCCGGTGTACTTCCCGCCGCCGCCGCCGCTGTCGCCGAAGTCGGCCACCACCTCGAGGTAGTCCTCCGGGACGAAGTCGCGGATCTCGAGCTCGCGCTGGACCAGCATCGCGAGCGTCGGCGTCTGCACGCGACCGACCGAGAGGTGATCGTCGTGGAGGAGGCTGTACACGCGCGAGAGGTTCATCCCGACGAGCCAGTCCGCGCGGCTCCGCGCGCGCGCCGCGTCGGCGAGGCGATCGAAGTCGCTCCCCGGCGCGAGCGACTTGAACCCGCGCGCGATCGCCTCCGCGGTGAGGGAGGAGATCCAGAGCCGCTTCACCGGCTTCTTCGAGCGCGCGGCCTCGTAGACGTAGCGGAAGATGAGCTCGCCCTCGCGCCCCGCGTCCGTCGCGCAGACGACGCCGCGCACGGCGGGATCGACGAGGAGCCGGCGCACGACGGCGTATTGCTCTTTCGTCTTCTCGCCGACGACGAGCGGCCACGAGGGCGGGACGATCGGGAGATCGGCGAGGCGCCATCGCTTCCACGCCGGGTTGACGTCGTGCGGCTCCGCGAGCGCGACGAGGTGACCGATCGCCCAGGTCACGATCCAGCCGCCGCCGCTGAAGTGCCCGTCGCCGCGCGCGCGGGCGCCGAGCACCTGCGCGATGTCGCGCGCGACGCTCGGCTTCTCGGCGACGACGAGGACGGTCATGCTCGGCGGGGGACGGTCGGCCGCGACAGGCCGCGGTTCTCGTCAGTCTACGTCCAATCCCGCGCGGCCGTGGTCCGCGCCGCCGTTCGGGCCAATCAGCGGCAGCACCCGAGGAAGAGCTGATCGCCGTGGACGACGGAGACGCTCCAGTCGAACGTGTCGTTGCTCTCGTCGTGGCACTCGCTGCTCGTGATGATGACGGAGAGGTTCTTGTTCGGGCTCTCGGTCGTCGTGCCCTGGTAGAGCGCGGCCCACGCGGCGGTGCTGCCCTGCGCCGGCGTCGCGCCCTTGTTCGCGATCGTCTGCGTGCTGTCGTCGAAGCTCTTGAACTGCACCTTCGACGAGTCGATCGCGATCGACCAGAACGGCTCGCTGCCCCAGCAGCTCGTGACCTTGTCGGCGCCTTCGGCGACGTTCGGGCGGCCGCGCTCGTCGAGGTTCGACGTGGCCGTCGCGGCGTCGTCGGAGGGCTCACCGCACGCGGTGGTCGCGAACGAGGCGAGAGCAACAGAAGCAACAAGGATGCATTTGGCGAAGGTGTTCATGGTGAGCCCACCCTTGCGTACATCGTGCCGCCTCTCGATGATCCTGGAATTTCGGCCACTTGGCGGCGGCGGACTCGCGAAGCGTCGGTGTGTTTGCTCCAGATCAGGGTTCCCCCCGGCACCAGCCGGGAGCGCGCAGAAGGCCCTCGGCCGAACCGACGAGGCGCGCGCGAACCTCCAGCGCGCGGCCGCGCGCTCGGCCCCGCCTCCCTCGACGCGACGTGGACCGCGCGCGCCCTTGCCGCGCTCGCGTAACGGCCTTACTCGGCGTTCTGGATGCCGCCGACCGCTTGCGGGTCCGTCGCGATCACGGGGAGGTGCGTCTCCAGCGGCGCGCGGCGCGAGCCGCTGCTCGTGCACGTCGCGAGCGACTTGCTGAACTGCGTCGCGTGGTAGTAGCGCCAGCAGTGGAGGGGATGCACGTCGTAGAGGCCGCCGAAGTCGATCGGCTTGCCCGCGGCGACGTCGGCGAGGCACGCCGCCTTCGAGGCCGGCTTCAGCATCGAGAGCGCGAAGGTGCCGATCGCGACGGGGTCTCCGCCGATCGCGGAGAGCACGCGCATCGACGCGTCGTCGGCGTCCTCTTCGTAGTCGTAGACGCGGACGCGCGGCAGGTTGAGCGACGCGTCGTTCCGGATGCCGACGACGTCGGCGCGCACGAGCGCCTCCGCGCGGAGGATCTTGTCGGAGAGGAGCGCGCCCGGCATCTCGGCGTCGACCTGCTTCTCGATCGCGAGCATGCCGGCGCGGATCTCCGCGTACGCCGGATCGCTCGGGTCCTCCGCCGCGGCGGGCGAGAGCTGCTGCATCAGCGCGGAGACGACCGCGAGCGACGACGTGTCCGAGTTCGGACCGGCGCACGCCTTGAGGTCGGCCGCGAGCGCGTCGGTGAGGCGATCGAGCTCGGCCTTCTCCGCGGCGCTCGGCAGGCGCGGCGTGAGGTTCCCCTCCTGCGCGCCGGGGAGGAACATGATCTGACGGAAGGCCAGCTGCTGCGCCTTCGCCTGGATGCCCGAGCACGCGCTCGACGTCGACTCGGTCGGCGAGAGCAGCTGGCTCACGAGGCGGAAGTACACGCCGGGCATGATCATGTTCATGCCGAGCTGCGAGACGCCGCCGACGCGCGACTGGCCGCCGAGGAGCCGGCCGATCGGATCGGCGAGCGCGGGATCGTCCGCCTGCGCGGCGCCGAGGATGCCGTCCTCGCTCCCGGTCCCGAGCGAATACGCGTGGCGCACGCGCGCCTGCACCTTCGGCTGGAACGTCTGGAGCACGAGGTGGCCGATCTCGTGCGCGAACACGGCGCGGAGCTCGTCGTCGGTGTTGCCGTGCTCGAGGAGCGCGCTGCTGACGACGAAGAACCACGGGCTCTTCGGGATCATCATGAAGCTCTCGAACGTCGCCGCCATCGCGAACGCGTTCGGCATGTTCGACTGGACGACGACGACCGGCGGCGCGCGATCGAGCCCCGCGCTCTCGGCGGGGAAGGCGAGCTTGAAGCCCTCGAACACCTCGCCGACGAGGCGCACCGAGCGCGCGTCGGTGTTGACGCCGCGGAGCGTCGACCCGGGCCCGAGCGCCTGCGCGAGGATCCCGAGCTGGATCAGCTGGTTGACGTTCGCCGCGACCGCCTGGTCGTTCGCGAAGAAGTGATAGAGCTCGCTCGCGGCGGGACGCGGCCCGTAGTCGAGGGTCGAGCAGATGCCGCCGGTGACGAGGTCATCGGCCGAAGCGCCGGTCTCTTCCGGCGCCGCGGACGAGCACGCAGCGGCGGTGGTGGCGAGGATCGCGGCAAGGCCCAGGGCGAGGAGGCTTCGCATGCCGCGCGACGTACCGCCGGCACAAGGACGGCGCCAGCGGGGGTTTTCCCCCATCCACCCTTTCAGGACCCGCATCCACACGCACATTTCTTTGGCGCGCACGACTCTCCAGTCCCCTGCAACGCCTCGGGTATGCGGCGTCGCGAGGATCAGCCTTTCCGCAACACATCACGCCCGCACCCCAGCCAAAGCTCCCTCCCCGCGTCCACCACCCATCCCCCCTCGGCACACCCGATAGGGGGAAGCTGAATTTTCGCCGCGTTGTCGCTTCGCGACCTGCCTCATCGCACGTACCGGCGAACGCGCCACACCCGAAGGACGTCCTCGTTGGGGGGCAGCGACACGTGGACCATGAACGGGGGCACGACGAGCGCGTGCGTCCAGTCGACGTCGCGGCTCATTCGTCGTCGCTGCAGACGATATGCTCAAACGCCTCGCCGCGGCTCATGCGGATCCACTTCGGATCGGCCACCGCCTCGCGAAGCGCTGCGCGATCCTCCTCGCTGAGCGGGGGTCCGTCCTCCGCTTCATCGAACGCGCGGGCGAGCGCGTCCGTTGCGAGCTTCTTCACCGTCGGGCTCATGCGCCTTAGCGTAGCACCACAAGCGATCGCGAGCCGAGCGCACGTCGAAGTCGGGCGGACGATGCTACCGACCGCCGAACGGAGTCGGGGGGCCGAGCGTTCGTGCCCGCACGGCGCAACTTGGCGCCGATCGCTCAGGCACGGGTGAGCGGATCGCGGATCTCCTTCGCGCGTGCGGTCGCCCGCTCGTCGCGCCCGGCAAAGCTGGCGAAGATGAGCGCCGCGTTCGGCGGACATTGCGGCCGACCACGCTCCGGCGCGCAGCAGCTTCGATAGGATCTGAAGTGTGTCGGCCGAATCCGACGACGAGCGCGGGTAGGGGACGAAGCCCGACGTTGACTGTAATCGCTGGTTGACGCGTGCAACGAGAAGTCCTCGGTAGGCCCTCGCGCGCGCGCTCGAGAGATGCGCTTGCTTCGGGGCGGCCTGCGGATTGCCGTGGGTCCGGGCAGTGCACTGCATAGGCCGCTTCGCGCTCGTCCTCGCTGCCGTCCTCGCTCTCGTCGCGGCGCCGGGCTCCGTGCGTGCCGCTGGTGCGGTCCTGCCTGCGAGCGAGATGCCTGCGCCCGTCGTCGGTATGCGTATGGCGGTCGCCGTCGCGCCCGCGGCGACCACGCGCTGGTCCGAGGTCACGCTGCCCGCCGGGCCCGCGGCCGGGTGGCTCGTCCCCATCCGGCCCGGCGCCTCGATCGAGTGGGCGTCGGGCGCGTGGCTCTCCTCTCTCGACGTCGCGAGCGCGCCTCGCGTCCTCCCGCCGACGGCGCCGACGTCCTGCCGCGTCCGGACGAGCTACGAAATGCCCTCGCAGTGGGTCACGCCTCGCGCGCGCCTGCCGGCGAGCACGATCACCCTGCACCTCAGCGTCGCGGAGACCGAGGCGTGGGCGCAGGCGCGTGGGCTCGAGGTCGGCGCGGCGCAGGGGGGGCGGCTCGACGAGCTCTACGCGTCCGGCTGGCAGGTGGCGGCGATCGAGCTCGCCGCCTCCGACGCCGCCCGCACCTCGCCGACGCTACGGGTCACCGACGACGGTGGACCCGTCCTTCCGCTCTCGCTCGGCGCGTCCGAGCTCGAGACGGCCGTCACGCTCTTCGTCATCGGCGCCGGCCACGCGAAGGTCGCCGGCGCGCGCGACGTCGAGCGGAGCAAGGTCCTGTGGGGCCCCGCGCGGAGCTCGTACGAGGAGCTCCGCGAAGAGACGCTCCTACGAACGTCGGGTTGGCTGCGAGAGTCGACGTCGCACGCGGCGTTGTTCGACGACGTGCCCTTGAAGGGCGTCCGCGTCCGCCCCGTCGCCGCGACGTACTTCGACGATCCCGACTGCGCCGCCTCCGTCCAGCGTCTGGGATCGCGCACCGTCGCAGAGGGCCCGTCGATGCTCACGTGCGGCGCGCAGACGGACCTCGCCGTCGCGCTCGCGGGGATCGCCCCCGCGGACGCGAACCTCACGCGCCTGATCGGCGTCCTCCCGGCGAGCGGCGATGAGAGCACGAGCGTCGCGCTCGAGAGCGGGCCGCAGCGCTCCGCCGTGTTCGCCGCGGCCGGCTACGAGGCGTGCGACCCGAACGCGAACGGCGCGAACGGCGCGAACGGCGCGGACCCGCGCGACCCGATCGTCGATCGACCCGACTGGCCGTCCGGTCCGACGTTTCCTTCGTCCCCGTCGAAGGCCGGCAGCACGAGCGCGTCGTCGGACGACACGAGCATCTACGTGCCGGGCGACGGCTGCGGCGGCGGCGTCGTCGTCAGCGACACGGCGTCGGACGACGACTGGACCACGAGCGACTCGAGCGACAGCTGCTCCAGCGACACCAGCAGCAGCGACGGCTGGGACACGAGCGACACGAGCGACTCGAGCGACAGCTGCTCCAGCGACACCGGCGACGGCTGGGACACGAGCGACTCGGAGACCTGCGCGACCGCGAAGCGCCGGCGCCGGGGACCGAGCCTGCTCTCGCGCGTCGTCATCTTCGCGGTCGCGATCCTGCTCCCGCTCCGCCGCCGTCTACGCCCTGCCTCCGGAGAACGCTCATGAAATGGATCGCCTGCTCCCTCTTCGTCGCCCTCGGCCTCGTCGCGTGCGCCCCGACCTCGACGCCGCGCATCCGCGTCGCGCGCGACCTCGGATGCACCGCCGACGAGACGACGACCGTCCGGATCGACGAGCGCCGCTGGCGCGTCAGCGGATGCGGGCGGACCGCGATCTACCTCTGCACCTACCCCGTTCGCGACTGCTGGCGCGAAGGCGAGATCCAGCCCGCTCAGCCCGCTCAGCCGCCGTCGGACTGAAGCTGCTCGAGGAGCTGGCGCGCCTCCTCGAGGGTGGGATCGTCGTCGATCGCGCGCTTCAGGAGCATCATCGCGCGGCGCGTGTCGCCCTGCTGGCGCGCGATCTCGCCGAGGTGCTGGTACGCGATCGCCTTCGGCATCGGCGCCGCGACCTTGAGCATCGTGATCTGGCGGAGCGCGCGTTGTGCAACCTCCAGGTTGCCTAGCTCGAGCCCGAGGTACGCGAGCTCCGACGCGACGACGCCGTTCTGCGCGTCCATGTCGAGCGCGGTGACGAGGTGGCCGAGCTCGGTGTTGCGATCGCCGAGCATCTCCGCGATGCGCGCGAGGCGGTGGTAGAGCGCGGAGAGCTCGCGCGCGCGGCGGCCCTTGAACGTGCCGATCGTGCGCGTGAGCAGCTCCTGCGCTTCGTCGAGGCGGTTCGCGGAGGCGTACGCGTCGGAGAGGAGCGCGGCGCAGTCGAGATCGGCGGGGCGGAGCGCGTGCGCCTCTTCGAGGGCGGGGATCGCGTCGCTCGCGTCGGGGTTGCCGCCGTTCGGATCGGCCGCCGCTTCGAGGTAGAGCTGCCCCGCGCGGACGAGGCCGTCGAAGCGCGGGCCGACGTCGCCGTTCGCGCGCGCGTCCTCGATGACGAGGCCGGCGAGCTCGCGCAGCGCGCCGATCTGCTCGTAGAGCCACGCGAGGCGCTCGCGCAGGTTCGCGTCGTCGGGCGCGGCGACGCGCGCGCGCTCGAGGCCGCCGCGCGCGTCGGCGAGGCGCCCCGCCTTCTCGCACGTCTCGAGCAGCTTGAGCGCGGCCTCGACGATGCCTTCTCCTTCTTCGAGGCCGACGAGGCGCCGGTAAGTCGCGCTCGCGGTGTCCCACCGCTCCTCGAGCTCGTCGACGTACGCGATCGCGCGGAGGGTCGCCTTGTCCTTGCTGTCTTGCTTCAGCAGCTCGGTGAGGACGTTGCGCGCCTCCTCGATGTCGCCGATCTCGAGGCGGAGCGAGGCGATGCGGAGGCGATGGATGCGCCAGAGCGCGACGTCGCCGCGGCCCGCCGCCTGGAGCGCCATCTTGCCGAGGTGATCGGCGAGGTACGCGCGGAGCTCGAGCTTCCCGGCGGTGACGGCCTCCTCGAAGTCCTCGAGCGCGCCGTCCATGTCGTTGAGGCGCGAGCGCAGGACCGCGCGCCGCGAGATGAGCTCGATCCGGAACGGATCCTCCGGCGTCACCGCCTCGAGCGCGGCGCCGAGCTCGGCCTCCGCCGTCTTCAGCTCGCCGGAGGCGGAGAGGGTGTCGACCATCTCGAGGAGGAGGAGGGGATCGCTCGGATCGGCCGCGCGCGCGTCGCGCAGGATCTTCGCCGCCTGCTCCGGATCGGAGAGCTGATCGCTGTAGATGTGCGCCGCCTCGCGGAGGCGGAGGCTCTTCTCGCTCGCGTCGGCGCGGCCGTTCGCGTCGAGGACGAAGAGCTCGGCGAGCTTCGCGAACTCGCTCGTCTCGCGGTAGATCGCCTCGAGTCGATCGCGGAGCTGGACGCTGCGCGGCGCGCCGCGGAAGCCGGTCTCGAGCGCACGGAGCGCGCCCTCGACGTCCTCGAGCGAGCGGCGCGTGTCGTGGAGCGAGAGCGCGAGCGCCTCCGCTTCCTCGCCGTGCTCGGTCGCGAGGCGGCGCTCCATCACGTCGGAGCGCGCCTCGATGTCCATGTCCTCGTCGTGCATGCGCTCGAGCGCGATCAAGACCTCGCGCGCGTGCGGATCCCAGTCGAGCGCGGCGTAGTAGACGTCCTTCGCCTGGTTGCGATCGCGCTTCTCGAGGAGCATGCCGAGCCGGCGCGACAGGGAAGAGACCGCCTCCGCGTCCTGGCGGTCCTTCGCCGACTCGAGCTGGCTCGCGAGGAGCTGGGCGAGGTCTTCCTCGCGCCCGCCGCGCTCGAAGATCGTGCCGAGCAGGTGCGCCGCGTCGACGTTGGCCGGGTGCTCGTCGACGATGTCGCGCAGCTCCTGGGCCGCGTCGTCGTCGCTGAGCTTCAGCTTCTGCATCTGCACTTTGACGCGCTCGAGCCGGAGCTTCGAGCGCTCCATCGGATCGTCGACGAACTCGACGACGCGCGCGACGAGCGCGACGAGCTTCGAGAACTCCTCGAGCCGGCGGTAGACGTCGAGGAGCATCTCCCACGCGTCGCGGTCCTGCGGCTCCTTCTCGTGGAGCTCCTCGTAGATGGAGGAGGCGAGGCGGAGGTCGGCGAGCGGTCCGGAGGCGAGGCCGGCGACCTCGAAGAGGAAGCGCCGCGCCGCGTCCGGCTCCGCGATCTCGGCCGCCTCGCGCTTCAGCTCCGCGGCCTCGCGCACGCGGCCCGACTCCTCGCAGCGCCACGCGAGGAGCGCGAGCGCCCAGACGCGGCCCTCCTTGTCCTCGTGCTCCCGCTCGAGGTAGCGGCGGAGCAGCGACTCGGCGAGCTCCTTGTCCTCGATCTTCTCAGCGAGCTCGACGGCCTCCTTCATCGGGCCGGTGCCGGCGCCGGGGAGCGTCCAGCGCCGCGTGAGCGCGTCGACGAGGGAGCGCTCGCGGCCGTCGACGCGCGTGAGGCGCTCGTAGATGTCGATGATGCGCCACGCCTTCGGGTGTTTGTCGGAGGCCTCGCGGAGGAGCTGCTCCGCGCGCTCCTGATCCTCCTCCGTCGCGAAGGCTTGCTCGAACGCGTCGCAGCCGGCATCGACGTCGCCGGAGCGGAAGCGGAGCTGCGCGAGGCGGTAGAGCGCATCGGCGGAGGCGCCGCCGGCCTCGGCGTCGAGGTCGACGCGCATGCCGAGGACGCGCGCCTGCGCGGCGTCGTCGCCGAGGCGCTCGTAGACGCCGGCGAGGGTGGAGAGGAGCTCGCGGTCCTGCGGGCGCGCAAGGACGGCGCGCTCGTAGTGGCCGGCCGCCTCGGCGTCGTCCTTGTGCTCGTTCGCGGCGATGTAGCCGAGGCGGGCGAAGAGCATGCCGGCGAGGGCGGGATCCGTACCCGTGTATTCTGCAATCGAACGGACGCGGCCCTCGTAGTTGAGGAGCTTGTGCGTCGCGGCGGCGAGGCGGAAGGCGGCGTCGTGGGCCTGCTCGTTGGTGGGGTCGAGGTCGATCGCGCGGAGGATCATCTCGAGCGCCTCGTCCTTGCGATCGAGGTGCGCGTCGAAGAGGAGGCCGAGCTCGGTGCGGAGCGCGGCCTCGTCGTCGGGGTTGCCGCGCTCGAGGCGGGTCGAGAGCGCGCGCGCGAGGTTCATGTGATCGCCGGCGCGACGGAGCGACGCCTCGAAGCGGCGCGCCTCGACGCGGTTCTCGTTCGCGAGCTCGAAGGCGGACTCGAGGATCTCCTTCGCGCGGTCCTGATCGTCGAGCCGCAGCGCGATGCGGGAGAGCTCGAACATGACCTCCGAGCGCGTGACCGGCGACTCGTCGGTCGGATCGTCCTGCCGGCGGAGGACGGTGAGGAGCGCGCGGTAGGAGCGCTCGGCGCGATCGAGCTGGCCGTCGTCGCGCGCGAGCTCGGCGAGGGCGCGGAGGATCTCGGCGTTCGCGGGATCGATCCGCGTCGCGGCGTCGAGCTCGACGAGGGCGCGCGCGCGATCGCCGACCGCGAGGTCGAGGCGCGCGAGGTAGAAGTGGACCGGCGCGCGCTCCTTCGGGCGGCGGCCGCCGAAGGCCTCGATCAGGGTGCGGAGCAGCGTGCGCGCTTCCTCGAAGCGCTGCGCCGCGCCGAGCGCGTCGGCGAGCGAGAGCTTCACCGCGTTCTCGTCGGGCGCGAGATCGGCCGCTTGCTCGAGGAGCGGGATCGCCTTCTCGGGCTCGTTCGTGCGGCCCCTATGGAGCGCCGCCGCTTCACGCAAGCGCGCGAGGCGCGTCGCCTTGTCGGGCGCGTGCTGCGCGCCCTCGGTGAGGAGGACCGCGAGCGCGGGCCAGTCCTGCGCCGCGCGGTACGTCTCGGCGAGGCGCACGCGCACGATGTCGGCCTCGGGATCGCGGGCGACCTCGGACTCGAGCTTCGCCCGCGCCTCGGCCTTCCGGTTCGCGGAGACGAGCGCGTCGGAGAGGCGGAGGTTCACCGCCGCGCGCTGGGCGCCGTCGGTGAGCTCGCGGAGGCGATCGAGGTACTTCGCGGCGTCGTCGAACGCCTTCTCCACGGTGGAGAGGCGCGCGAGGTCGTCGTACGCGCGCGTGCGCTCCTCGAGCGCGACGACGCGGCGGAGGTGCGCGATCGCGCGCGGCAGGTCGGCGAGCTGCTTCTCGGAGACCTCGGCCGCGCGGGAGAAGAAGTCCGCCGCGATCGTCTTGTCCTCGGCGCGCTCGGCGAGCTCCGCCTGCGCGGAGAGGAGCTCCTCGAGCTCGGTCCAACGCTCCTCGCGCTGGAGGAGGCCGGCGAGCATCTTCACCGTCGCTTCGTGGCGACCGGACTCGGCGAGGTTCTCGCGGAGGACCCCCGCCGCGCGCTCGACCGAGCCGAGCTCGTCCTCGATCGGCGCGACCTCGAGGCGGAGGTAGAGCCGCGCGCGGACGTCCTTCGCCGTGCCGACGAGGTGGCGCTTGAGATCGAGCAGCTCCTGGCGCCGCCCGCCCGCTTCGTAGAGTGCGACGAGGCGCTGGACCGCCTCCGCGTCGTGCGGGTCTTCCTCGATCAGCTTGAGGTAGATCGCGACCGCGCGATCGACCGCGTTCAGCTTGTCGACCGCGACCACCGCCGCCTCGTGGCGGAGCGCGCGCGCCTTGTCCGTCTTCCACGGCAGCTGCGACGTGTCGAGGAGGAGCTGGACGACGCGGTCGTTGTCGCCTTCGTCGCCGTAGATGCGGACGAGCTCGCGCGTGGCGCGATCGACGTAGTGCTCCGGCGCCTGCGCCGCGCTGGTGGCGCTGTTGCCCGCGATCGTGACGCCGAGCCAGCGCTCGGCGGACAGCTTCAAGAGCCGGTCGTAGATCGACTTCGCGAGCGCGCGATCTCCGACGCTGTTGACCGCGGTCTCCGCCGCCTCGGAGAGGAGATCGAGATCGCCGCCGGTCGACTCCGAGAGGCGGAGGAGCGAGTCGACGAGGGGGCGGCCGCGCACGCGGCGCTGCAGCTTCGCGAGCTCGGCGAGGAGCGGCGCGTTGGTCGGGTCGTGCCCGAGCGCGCGCGTGTACGCGGACTCCGCCGCGTCCGGATCGCCGCGGCGGTCGCGATGCCAGATCGCGATGACCTCCTCGAGATCGCGCGCGAGCCCCGGCGCGAGGCCGGCGCCGTCGTGGACGAGCGACGCGAGCGAGAACGTGATCGAGTCCCAGCCCGAGCCGACGACGGCGGCGTCCTCGATCGCGTCGATGAGGCTGCGCTCGAGGTTGTCCCGTGCGCGCGTCGACTCCACGAGCGCGCGCGCGGCCGCGTCCCAGCGTCCGGTCTTTCCCGCGACGCGGATGACCGCGGTCGCGGCGTCGAGCTCGCCGGGGACCTGATCGTCGACCTGGACGTACGCGTCGAGCGCGGCGCGCGGCTCCTCGAGCTGGTTCTCGAGGACCTGCCCCATGCGGTAGCGGAGGTTCCGCGCCCAGTCTTCGGTCTTGCCCTCGATGCACTCGCGCAGCGTCTCGGCGAGGGCGCGCCACGCGCGGGTGCGCTCGGCGAGGCGGAAGAACTCCTCGACCGTGTCGAGGCGCGTCGGATCGAGGAGCACCGCGCGGCGGACGAGGACGAACGACGCGTCGGGATCGTCGGCGCGGTCCTCGGAGATCTTCGCCGACTCCATGAGGATCGCGACCTGCTTCACCTCCGGGGTGGGGTTCAGGTCGGAGGCGGCGGCGAGGCGGTGCTCGGTGAGGTCGAGGATGAGGCGCCAGTCGTCGGCGGTCTGGTACGCGGTGAGGAGCACGCGCACGACCTCGGCGCGCTGATCGGCGCGGCGGAGGAGGGAGCGGAGTCCGGCGCGCGCGCCTTCGTTCCGCGGATCGTTGAGGAGCGCCTGCTCGTAGCTCACGATCGAGCCAGCGATCTCGTCGAGCTGCTCGCGCTGGACGTCGCCGAGCTCGCGCAGCGTCTCCGCCTTCTCGGTCGCGTTCGGCGCGCGGGTGGCGGCGCCGGTGAGGTGCTCGGCGAGCTCGTCCCAGCGCTGCGTCGTGCGGAGGAGCGACGAGAGCGCCTTCGTCCCGTCGTCGGAGTGACCGAAGACCTGCTCGATGTCGCGCCAGGTGTCGATCGACTCCTCGGTCGCGTCGAGGTTGTCGCTCAGGATCCGCGCGACGCGCACGCGATCGGTGCGCCGCAGCTCTTCTCCGCGCTCGCTCTTCGCGGCGCGCTTGTCGAGGACGGCGATGAGGGAGCGCCAGCGCTGCGCCTTGTCGAACAAGAGGACGAGGCCGTCGAGCGCCTCGGGATCGCCGGCCCGCACCTCGAGGCGGCCCTCCCACGCCCAGATCGCGCGGTCGTTCTCCTCGAGCTCCATCGCGAGGCGCGCCGCCTCGCCGAGGACGTGCCACTTCACGTCCGGCTCCTGCTCGAGGATCGCGAGGCGCTCGAGGACGTCGAGGCGATCGTTCTTGCGCTCCGCGCGCGCGAGGAGCGGCTCGACGTGGCGGCACGCCTCGAGCAGCTTCGCGTCGGCGATCCCCTGCACCGCGAGGATGCGGAAGAACAGCTCGATCGCCTTCTCGATGTCGCCGATGTCGTGGGCGGTGACCTCGCCCGCGCTCATCAAGAGGTCGACGCGGAGCACGTCGTCCTGCGAGTCGTCCGCCGCGGCGACGAGGACCTCGGCGTAGCGATCGTAGCGGCCGATCCGCGCGGCGACGGTCTTGAGCTCCTCGCGGTGCGCGGGCTCCTCCGGCTCGAGCAGCACGAGCGACGCGAAGTGCTCGAGCGCCTGGTCGTCGTTGCCGAGCGCGGCGTAGAGGCCGGCGAGCTGGAGGTGGCGGCGGATCCGCTCCTTCGAGGAGCGGACGACCTCGAGCTCGACCTCGAGCACGCGCGCGAGGTTCGCGTCGTCGTTCTCCGCCTCGTAACGCGCGCGGAGGAGCGCGGCGGCGCGCTGGCGGACGAGGCCGCGCTTCGGCGGCATCGGGAAATACGAGTCGCGGCGGCCGTCGGGCGGCGGCGGGAGGGACTCCTTGATGTCCGCCGTCTTCGGCGCGAGCGCGAGGATGCGCTCGAGCAGCGTCGTGACGTCGATCGCGGGCGGCGGCGGCGCGAACGACGCGGACGAGGCGAGCGGGATGTCCGGCTGCATCTGCACTTCGCCGACCGCGGCGGTGTTCGTGACGATGTCCTCGACGACGATGAGCGCGCTCGAGGGATCGTTGAGCTCGTCGAGCCAGAGCGACGCGATGCGGGAGCGCTCGCGCTGCGCCTCGTCGGGCGGGAGGTTCGCGAGGCGGAGGCCGCGGAGGGTGATGAGCTCGCGGTGGCAGCCGTGGCGCTCGTAGAGGCGCTCGAGCGCGGCGGTGAGGCGGACGTTCCCCGGCTTCAGCTCGAGGAGCTGCTCGAAGTAGCGGATCGCGCGCTGGGCGTGGTTGGCGAAGTCCTTCGCGATCTGGGCCGCTTCTTCGAGGAGCTCGAGGCGGCGCTCCTTGTCCGCGCCCTCGGCGGCGCGATCGTAGAGCGAGAAGAGGTCGTCCCAGCGCTCGTTCGCGTCGAAGATCAGCTTGAGGCGATCGAACGCCCACGTGTCCTCGGGGTCGATCTCGAGGAGCCGCTCGAGCACGCGCACGACGCGGTCGCTGTCCTCGTACCACTCCTCGTAGAACGCGACCGCGCGCTGCCCGAGCTCGATCGCGTCGGCCTTCGACAGCGCCTGCGCGCGCGGGTTTTGGAGCGTGCCGCGCAGGACCGCCTCGTACATGTCCGCGAGCGGATCGGCGGAGGTGACCTGGCGCGCGATCGCCTCGGCGCGATCCCAGAGCATGAGCTCGGCGGGGAGGTCGCTCACCGCGCGGAGCGCGACTTTGTAAGCGTCGGCGCCGCGGTCGTACTCGGCGAGCGTGTCGAGGTAGCGCTCGTAGCGCTCTCGCGTCGGCTCGCCGTGCGAGACGATGTGATCGAGGATCTTGAGCTTCTGATCGGGGTCCTCGACCGCGTCGAGCGACTGCTCGAGGACGCCGGTCGCGCGCCCGCCGACCTCGGGATCGGTGAGGAGCTTCGCGGCGAGGCCGATCGCGGCGTTGTCGCCGGGGGACACCTCGAGCACGCTCGCGATGCGGTCGAGCGCTTCGCCCTGACGGCCCGGGCGCTCGACGAGGATCGTCGCGATCTGCACGTCGAGCGCGTTCTTCGCTTCCCCCTCGCTCGCGGCGTGACGCGCGGTCAGGGCCGAGAGCGCGCCCTCGACGTCGCCGTGCTTGAGCGAGAGGCGCGACACGGCCGCGAGCGCCTCGAGGTCCGACTCGTCGGCCTCGACCACCTTGCGATACAGCTCGAGCGCGGTCTGCTCGTGACCGAGCTCGCGCTCCTCGGACTCCGCCCACGCGAAGAGCGCGCGCGCCTTCTCGTCCGGCTTCGCGTGCTCGACGCGCCAGCCGTGGAGCCAGCGCACGTCGCGCGTGCGCGCCTGGCTGCGCGGCATCCCGCGGAGGAGCTCCTCCATCCCGAGCGACGCGGCCGACGTCGTCGTCCCGTCCTTGCTCCGCTCGAGGATGCCGCGGAAGGCGGCGGCGGCGTCGGACCACGTCGCCTCCTTCGAGGCGAGGACGCGCGCCTTCGCGAGCGTGAGCTCGCCCCAGGTGCCTTCGTTCACGTTCGAGCCGAGCGCGCCGAGCGCGCGATCGACCGCGGCGGCGAGGTCCTCGGTCCTGCCCGTCTTCTGCGCGAGGGTGGCGAGCTCGGCGAGGACCTCGCGGTCCTCCGGCGCGAGGGCGAAGGCCGATCGCGCCGCGTCGAACGCGCGATCGTGCTGCTTCAGCTCGTCGGTGAGCGTGCGCGAGAGCCGGCGCAGCAGCTCCACCCGCGTCGCGTTGCCGTCGGCGAGCTCGAGGAGCACCTCGTAGAGCGGCGGGACCTTGTCCCACGTGCCGCTCCGCTCGTGGAGCTCGACGAGCTGCGCGGTGGCGACCGCGTCCTTCGGCGCGATCGCGCGGAGGCGATCGAGGAGGCCGATCGCGGCGCTGTCGTCGCCCATGTTGGTGGCGATCTCGGCGCCCTGGCGCAGCCGCTCGATCGCCTGCTTCGGATCGCCGCTCCGCTCGGCGAGGGCGGCGAGGCGGCCGAGGCACTCCACCTGCTGGTGCGGATCGGCGGTCTCCCGCACGCGCCGCTCGAGCACCGCGCGGAGGAGCACGTTGTCGCCGAGCCTCGTCGCGATCTCCTCGACGAGGTCGAGCTCCGCGTCGGAGAGCTGGCTGTCGTTGAGGAGCGCGAGGGCGTGGAGCGCGCCGCGGACGCCCTGGCCGTGCGCGGTCGCGATCTGCGCGAGCTGCGAGCGCGTCGAGCGGATCTCCTCCGCGCCGGTCGCGACCGCGAGGTAGTCCTCGAGCCGATCGCAGAGGTCGTCCCACGCCTCGGTCTCGGTGTAGAGCTCCACCAGCGCGCCGTGCGCGGCGCGGTCGGTCTGGTCGTCGGCGAGGGCCTGTTTGTACGCGGCGATCGCGGCCTTCGGATCGAGGAGCTCGTAGCGCTCGATCGTGCCGATGCTGTGGAGGAGCTGCCGGCGGCGCTGCGGCTCCGCCCCGCGCTCGAGCGCGGCGTGGTACAGCGCGACCCGCTCCTCGGGGTTGCCTTGCTCCTGGAGCAGCTGATCGACGCGCGCGACGAGCTCGGGGTTCGAGGGCTCGAACGCGAGCGCGCGGCGGTAGGCGGTGAGCGCCTGCGCGACGTCGCCGGCGTTCGCGCTCTCCTCGCCCGCGCGCATCGCGAGGTCCATCAGCTCCTGCGACTCGATCTCCTTCTCGCCGAGCGCCTTCACGAGGAGCGCCGCGCGCCGCTTCGGGTCGAGCTGGGTCGTCAGCTCGTCGAAGCGCGCGACCCAGGGGCCGACCGGCTCGGAGCTCTCGACCGCCTCGCCGAGCGCGCGCGCGACGATTTCGACCGCTTTGTCTTCTGAGACGGATTCCGCCACTTTCGCGGCTTCCTCGAAAGCCGCGAGCCGGTCCTGCACGATCGGCGACGACGCGGCCCGGATCTCGAGGACGCGGAGGAGGCCCTGCCCGTTCTGCTCGCCGCGATAGATGGGCTCGAGGACGGCGGCGGCGGCGAGGCGGTGCTCGGTGCCGAGGAGGAGCTTCTCGAGCGTGCTCCGGCTCGTCTTCTCCGCCGCGTCGAGGTCGAGCGCCCGCTTGAACGCGTCGATCGCGAGGTCGGTCTCGCGCGTGCGCTGGAGGTACACGTTGCCGAGGCGCGCGAGGATCTCGGGCTGCTCTTCCTCCGCCGCGAGCTCGGCGTCCTTCGAGAGCGCCTCCGCGAGCTCGGGCCACTTCCGCTCCTGCTCGAGGATCGGGACCCACTGCACGTAGACGTCGCGCGAGGGGCCGAAGCGCTCCACGAGCGCGCGCCACGCCTCCGACGCCGCGGCGGCGTCGCCCGACTGCATCCGCACCTCGGCCGCGCGGTAGGCGAGGCCGCGCGCGTCGTCGGGGTCCTCGGTGTCCTTCGCGCGCTCCTCGAGGACGTAGGCGAGGTCTCCCCACTGCTTCCTGTCTTCGTAGAGCGGCTCGAGGGCCGCGAGCGCGCGCGCGCGGGCGGGGGAGTCGACGAGGCGGCGCCACGCGGCGATCGCGCGGTCGACGTCGCCGAGCTCGTTGCCGCAGATCTCGGCGATGCGCTCGTTCGCGGCCTGCTTCTCCTGCTCGTTGTTGGAGAGCTCGCCGATCTTGGCGAGCACCTCGACGAGGTTCTTCACGTCGCCCTCGCCGGCGTAGACGGAGGCGAGCGCGCGCGCGGCGGTGAGGACGGCGAGCGGATCCGCGCTCGGCGCGGCGAGGACGCCGGCGAGGGTCGTGCGCGCGCGCTTCAGGTCGCCGCCCTTGAGCAGGAGGTCGCCCATCTCCGCGGTGATGCGGGAGCGGATGCCGGCGTCCTTCGCGACGGTGGAGACGCGCGCGAACGTGCGCGCGACCTCGAGCGGGCCCTTCAGCTGCGAGCCGAGCTGCACGTAGCGCTGGCGGAGCTCGTCGTCGGCGGGGTCGATGCCGAGGGCTTGCTCGAACGCCTCGAACGCGCCCTGGTAGTCGCCGAGCTCGTCCTGCTTGAGGATGCCGATGCGGCGGAGGACGTCGCGGCGGCGGGGGCCGCGCGTGTGCTCGAGCTCGATGCCGAGGTACTTCGTGCGCTCTTCCGTCGAGGTCGCGCCGGCGACGAGGGTGGCGGCCGCGCGCGCGGCGAGCCCCTTGCTCTCGAGGAGGCGCGTCGCGACGCGGCGGGCCTCGACGTTGGTGGGGTCGACCTCGAGGAGCGCCTCGACGTGAGGCATCGCGCGCTCCGGCTCCTTGAGCTGGTTCGCGAACACCTCGATCAGCTTCGACCGGATGCGCGTGGCCTCCTCCGCCGGCGGCGCGGGCTCGCCGCCGAGCGCCTGCTCGAGCATGCGCGCGACGTCGCGGAAGCGGTTCGCCTTGATGAAGCGCTGCTCGAGCGCGTTCCGCAGCTCTTCGTCGCCGGGCTCGAGGCGAACGAGCTGCTGGTAGGTCTCGATCGCTTTGTCGTCGAGGCCGGCCTGCTCGAACAGCGCCGCGGCGCGCTTCAGGAGCTCCACCTGCTCGGGCCGCTGCCGGTGCCCCGCGGTCTGCACGCACAGCTCGGCGAGCCGCTTGTGATCTTCGGTGCGCGTGAGCTGCGCCTCGAGCCGCTCGAACGCGGCGACGTGCCCGGCGTGCGCGGCGAGGGCCTTCTCGAGGTAGGTCGCGGCGCCGACGTCGTCGCCGAGCTGATCGCCGAAGAAGGTGGCGGCGCGGTACAGCACCTCGGCCTGCACCTGCGGCAAGAACGTCTTGAGCTTGCGACCGGCCGCCGCCGACTCGTACGCGAAGGCGAGCTCCGAGACGCGGTCGTGCTTCACCGCCGCTTCGTGCAGCTCCTTCCACATGTCGTGGTCGAGCGCATTCCGCGAGAGCGCCGACATGATCTGGTCGAGCACCTCCTCTTCGTTCTGGAGGCTTGCCTCGAACGACGGAATACCTGCGCGTGACTGTCGGGCGGACGGACCCATTGCGAAGTCAGGTGAAGCCCGAGAGTACAAGAACTCGTTAAGGAAAGGACAAATAGGGCGTGGTCTCGGATCCGGATATCGGATCCCAAGTCGAAGCGAAGCGGAAGCGAGCCAGGGGGGTGCGGGGGCGTGGAGAGGACGTCGTAGGTGGGAAGGCCCGCCCGCGCCCCACGGAACGAGGCCGAAGTACGCGACGACGTCGTGCGGGTCAAACGACGCTCATGGAGCTTGAAGTCGGTCCTTGACGCTGACTCGTTGCCTCCCTATGAGGCGAACGATTTCATGCAGAAGCCGTTCGCGGAGGTGCTGGAAGAGAGCCGGGCTCCGTCCGTCGCGGTGCGCGACCTCGTCGCTCTCGCGAAGCCGCGCATCACGCTCATGGTCGTCATCACGGCGGCGGGGGGGCTGTTCCTCGCGAGCCGCGCGGGGCGGCTCGACGCGGCGGACATGTCGTCGGCGACCGTGTTCTGGACGCTCGTCGGGCTCGCGCTCATCGTGTCCGGCGCGAACGCGCTCAACATGTACATCGAGCGCAACATCGACGGGCGGATGGACCGCACGAAGAACCGGCCGCTGCCGAGCGGGCGACTCCAGCCGCGCGTCGCGCTGTGGTTCGGCGTCGTCACGTCCGCGGTCGCGGTCCCCGTCCTCGCCGTCGGCGCCAACGCGCTCACCGCGCTCCTCGCCGTCATCGCGAACCTCCTCTACGTGCTCGCGTACACGCCGCTGAAGCAGCACTCGCACTACGCGCTCCACGTCGGCGCGATCCCGGGCGCGATCCCGCCGCTCCTCGGGTGGACCGCCGGCACCGGCCGCATCGACGCGGCGGGCATCATCCTCTTCGCGGTCCTCTTCCTCTGGCAGATCCCGCACTTCATCGCGATCACGCTGTTCCGCAAGGCGGACTACGCGCGCGCGGGGCTCGTCGTGATGCCGAACGTGACGGGGGAGCTCGCCGCGCGGCACACGATCGTGCGCTGGATCTTCGCGCTCGTCGCGGCGAGCCTCCTCATCGTCCCGCTCGGACTCGCCGGCCGCGGCTACCTCTTCGCCGCGACCGTGCTCGGCGCCGTCTTCTTCATCTGGGGCTGCTACGGCCTCCGCGCCGGCAGCGGCACGAAGTGGGCGAAGTCCCTGTTCGGGATCTCGATCCTCTACCTCATGCTGCTGTTCGCGGCGCTCGGCGTCGATCCCTGACCGGCGTCAGCTCGTCATCGTGATGTTGCGGAAGTGGAAGGCGAGGAGCTTTCCACCGATGCTCTTGATCTCGAGCTGGCACTTGCCGTTCGCGAAGACGAGGTCGTAGTTGCCGGACGTGGTCGTGACGCCGTTGTTCGTCGACGTCTGCATCCCCTTCATCGACTTCGACTTGAGCGGGCCGAGCTTCTTGATCGCGGTGTGACCTTCGTCGAACTCCGCCTGCGACACCTCCTGGATCAGGCCGGGGTGCGCGTCGGCCTTGAAGTGCTCGTAGTCGGAGGTGTCGATCGCCGTCAGGAGGTGATCGACGTCGGCGTCGAGCGATGCCTTGGACTTGCAGCCCCCGAGCGTGGCGATCGCCATCCACGCCGCAAAGAGCCAAACGATGAACGCTGTTTTTCGCATCACGCGAGGATAGCGGTACTGCGGTGCAGTGGTCGCGCTACTTGCACTTGCCGCTGCCCGTGACCTCCTTCGAGCAGCACGCGTGCTGGTCGCGCACGAATGGAGGAAACAGGATGGGAGCCTCGACGTCCTTCTTGAGGCACGGACGGCACTGCGGGAAACCGTTCGCCGTGGAGCAGAAGGCGTCGGCGCAGCAGTCCTTTCGCTCGAACGGGTTGCAGGGCATCGCGCTGTTCGGCGCCACGCACTCGGCGTGACACCTGCGGTCCTCGTTGCATTTCTTCGTCCCCGGCTCGTCCTCGCAGTCCTCGTTGTCCTCGCACGGGCCGCCGCTCGGACCCGGCTGGAAGCCGCTGTCGAAGGCGTCGGGGCTCGCGTCGAACGTGCCGCTCGTCGACGTGCTCGTGCCGCCGCCATCGCCGTCGCCGCTCGAGGTGGAGCCTCCGCCTCCGCTTCCGCTGGAGCTCGTGGAGCTCGCGGAGGACGTCGTCGTTCCGGGCGCCGGGTCGCCGCTCGAGCTGCCGCCGCCGTCGTGCGCGTTGGCGGCGCTCTCGACGTTGGTGTCGGGCTGATCGAGCCCGACGATCGTCGCGCACGCGGCGAGCAACGTGCAAGCGAGCATGAGGCTGGGACGAACGCTCATGAGCCTTGGCTCGAGCATAGCGCCTTTGCGCTACGGATCGCTCGTACATGCCTTGAGCACGGACGAGACGCGCTTCGAGCAGCAGTGGTTCTCGAAGAGAGGGATGATGCCGTCGGGGACGCAGCGCTGGCACTTGGCGGAGTTGTCGCAGAAGTAGCCCACGCAGCAGTCCTTCAGGTTCCGGTTGCAGGTCTCCGTCTTGCACTCCGTCGCGCAGCGGAGCTGCTCGGTGCAGTTCCCGCTGATGCACTCGGCGCGCTGTTTACACGAGGCATCGAGCTCTTTGACGGCGAGCGGTCCGCCGTCCTCCGCGTCGGAGCCGGCGTCGGCGATCGGCGGGGCGTCGGCGTCCGCTTCGAGCGGGGGCGCGCCGTCGGGCGGCGTGTCGGCGCCGGGGCGGTCGGCGGCGTCCAGACCCGCGATCGCCGCACACGCGCCCACGGTCGTCGCGGACACGAGCGCGAGACCCCAGCGCATCGAGCCAGGATAGAGGGTCAGGCAGCGGCGAGGAAGCTCTGGTCGAGCGCGTGGGGGACTCCGGCCGACGCGTGGAACGTGGCGGCGCTTCGAGGATAGGCGCTCAGGCCGCGGCGATGAAGTCGGCGTCGAGCGCGTCGAGGAGCGCGAGCGCGGCGGCGGCCTCGGGCATGCCCGCGCGGGCGCGGAGATCGGCGTCGGGCTCGATCGCGAGCTCGGCGCGGAGGTCGGCGAGGGCGCGGCGGCGCGCGTCGTCGACGAGGAGGCGCTCGTCGGTCGTGAGCTGCGGCTCGAGCCACGCGGCGACGTCCCACGCGAGGCCGGCGTGCTTCGTCTCGTCCTCGGCGATGGTCTGCATCATCCGCCGGATCGCGCGATCGTTCGCGGTCTTCGCTTGCCGGTGCGCGACGAGCGCGCCGTAGGTCTCGCGGACGCAGCCTTCGGTCGCGTTCTCGAGCGCGATCTCGAGCGTGGTGCGCTTCGTCGCGGGCGCGACCTCCGCCTTCGCGGGCGCGCCGCCGAAGCGACGCGCCATCTTCGCCGTCATGCGCGCGTGACGGACCTCGTCGTCGCGGCTCGCGCGCGAGGCGGCGACGAGCTCCTCCGGCGCGCCGAGGGCGACGAGCTCCTCGGTGAGCCGCTCGAACGAGAACACGCTCGCGGCCTCGAGGTGCGCGGCGGCGGCGAAGAAGCGGCCGACCGGATCGGCGCACTCCGTCGCCGCGTGCGCGACGAGGCCCTCGGGCCGGCGCCCGATCGCGCACCCGCCTTGGCCCTCCTCGATGACGGTGGATTGCTCGATCGTGATCTTGCCGTCCGTCGTCACCGCGAGGATCTCCTCCTTGCGCGAGGTGCCTTCGCCGCAGGCGATGCCGTTCTGCACGAGCACCTGCCAGCCCGTCGCCGTCTTCTTCACGTTGGGCTTGCCGCAGACGACGTGGTTGGCGCCCTCGGCGACGGCGAGGAGCGCGGCGGCGGCGGGGCTGTCGACCGTCGCGATCGCGGAGGTGAGGCCGGCGAGCGAGGTGATCGCGGTGACGTCGTTGCCCTTCGTCGTCACGCCGTAGCGGTGCCGCGGGACGTCGTTGCCCCACGACTTCACGCGCCAGCCGTCGGAGCGGAGCGAGGTGAGCGTCGCCTTGCACGCGCTCGCGTCGTCCGCGCTCGCGCACGCGGTGCCGGTCGATCCGAGCGACCGCGGCTCTTGCGACGGATCGGCGTGGTCGTACTCCTCGCGCAGCTCGAAGAAGTCGACGCCCGCGATCGTCACGTTGGCGCCGGGCTTGTGCTCGCCGTCGACGCAGACGTCCGTGTCGAGCACCACCGTCCCGCTCGATCCGCTCGAGCCGCTGCTCGATCCGCTGCTCCCGCCCGACGAGCTCCCGCCTCCCGACGACGAGCTCGCGCCGCCGGACGACGAGCTCGTTCCACCCGACGACGTCGCCGCGGGCGAGGGGAACGCCTCTTCGGTGCTCCCACCACAGGCCGCCGCAGCGACCGATGCAAGAGCGGGAAGAAGGACACGAAGACGAAGGGTATGGCGCATGCGCCGCCTTCACGCACGACCCGTGCCGAGTTTAATTTCAGGCACTTATGCTTGATTGTGCCAGGCATCCAGGACTGAGTGGCACATGCGCCGTGCCATCAGGGCGAGCGGGGTGCAGGGGCGGAGCCCCTGCGTTGAAAATACCCCTCTGCTTCGTCGTGGTGGGTCGGGCAGTCGCGCGCGAGGACGGTGATGGTGGCGCCCTCGCGCGAGGGCGTCCGCACGGTCACGGTCTTCGCCGTCGTCGAGACCTCCTCGTGCTTGGGAGTGTCCTTCGTCTTCGCGCGGATCGCGACGAGCATGCCGAGGTGAAACTCGAAGCGCGCCTCGGTGATGTTCGAGGCGGGATCGCGCGCGGTCCACTCGAGCACCGTGTCGTCGCCCGCGCCGAGCGCGGTCTGCCACGCCCCCGGCTCCGCCCCGCCCGGCTGGAACCGCTCGCGCACGTCGCGCGGCGCCATCCCCAACCGCACGTGGGGGATCGCATCCGGCGCCTCACGCGAGCACCCCGCCGCTCCCGCCGCCGCCGCCGCCGCCCCCGCCGCGACGAGCGCGATCGTTGCGATTCGCACCTTCCACACGCGCACCTTCGTAGGTCCGCTCCCGCACCGCCGCCACTCTTTCCCGCCCAGCCACGACCGCGCGCCAACGGCGACGTCGAAGGGGTCCCGCGCGACGCATCTCGCGACGGTCGGTGCGCCGAAATTTTTGCGCGGCTTTATGTGAAGACGGGGGCTTGTAGCGGCTCGTCCCATTCCTCTATAAAGCGCCCCGCCGTACCCAGGTTTTACGGGCTTACGCCTCCTGTTGCCCCCATCGCGAGACCCGCGCATGCAGATCTTTCCCCGATCGCTCAACAAGCTCCCGCTGATCCTCGGAGGGGTCGGCGCGGTCTTGCCGGCGTTCCTCGTCGGAGCCGTCTGGTATTACGCCACCCCGAAGAACTTCCAGGTGGGCTACGAACCGACGCAGCCGGTTCCCTATTCGCACCGCCTCCACGTCGGGCAGATGGGCATGGACTGCCGCTACTGCCACGCGAACGTCGAGGTCGCGGCGAAGGCGATGGTGCCGCCCACGCAGACGTGCATGGGGTGCCACGCGATGGTGAAGACCGACAGCGCGCGCCTCGCGCCGGTGCGCGCGAGCTTCGAGTCGGGCAAGCCGATCGAGTGGGTCCAGATCCACCGCCTGCCGGACCACGCCTACTTCGATCACAGCGCCCACCTCGCCGCCGGCGTCGGGTGCGTCACGTGCCACGGCCGCGTGGACCGCATGGAGATCGTCCGCTCCGAGCAGCCGCTCAGCATGGGCTGGTGCCTCGATTGCCATCGCGATCCGACGCCGAACCTCCGTCCGAAGGACCAGGTCACGAACATGGAATGGAAGCCGGAGAATGCGCCCGCGGGCTGGAAGGCCCCCGTAGTCAATCCGCCGCAGCACTGCTCGGGGTGCCACCGATGAGCCGCCGCGAACCCGTCGTTACGAAGGCGCCCGAAGACGGCGCGAAGGTCTTCTGGAAGAGCCTCGAAGACAAAGCGAACCCCGAGCGCGTCGCGCAGCGCGCCGCGGTGGAGGTCGGCGCGCAGGCGAGCGACCTCATCAAGCTCGGTAAGAAGAAGAAGCCGACCGACGACGCGATCGGCGACGCGACGATCTCGCGGCGCGGTCTCTTCACCTTCGCCGCCGCGTCGACCGCGCTCGCCGCGTGCGCGCGCCGCCCGGTCGAGAAGATCATGCCGTACTCGAAGGCGCCCGAGCACGTGCTCCCCGGCGTCTCGTCGTACTACGCGTCCGTCCTCCCGGCGCGCGGCGACGCGATCGGCGTCCTCGTCGAGAGCCACGAAGGCCGCCCGACGAAGATCGACGGCAACCCCGCCCATCCGTCGAGCTTCGGCGGGACGGACGTGTGGACGCAGGCCTCGATCTACGACCTCTACGATCCCGATCGCGGCACGACCCCGATGAAGGGCACGCGCCAGCCGAGCGGCGGCTTCGGCGCGCACGCGCCGGCCTCGTGGAACGACTTCGACGCCGCGTTCGCCGAGATCCTCCGCACCGCGGGATCCGACGGCGGCTCGCGCCTCCGCATCCTCTACGAGCCGACGACGTCGCCGACGCTGCTCCGCCTCCTCGCCGAGGTGAAGACGAAGCACCCGAAGGCGGGCCTCCACGTCTGGTCCGCCGCGCACGACGGCAACGTCCGCGAAGGCGCGCGCCTCGCGTTCGGCCAGGTCGTCAACGTCGTCCCGGCGTACGACCAGGCGAAGGTCATCCTCGCGCTCGACTCCGACTTCCTCGGCACCGAGACTGGCTCGACGCGCGCGTCGCGCGGCTACGCGCAGGGCCGCAAGCTGAAGAACGGCCCCGCCGACTCGATGAACCGCCTCTACGTCGTGGAGCCCGCCTTCACGACGACGGGCATGAACGCCGACCATCGCCTCCGCCTCCCGGCGCAGGACGTGGAGCGCTACCTCGTCACGCTCGCGAAGGAGCTGATGCTCGCGCACAAGCTCGAGCTCGGCGGGATCGGCGGCGCGCTGAAGAGCGAGCCGGCCGGCATCCCGCCGAAGTGGCTGAGCGCCGTCGCGGCCGATCTCGCGGGCGCGCGCGCCGGCGGCATCATCGTCGTCGGGTCGCGCCAGCCCGCCCGCGTGCACGCCCTCGCGCACGCGCTCAACGCGGCGCTCGGCAACGCCGGCCACACCGTGAATTACTACCAGCCGGCGGACGACAAGGAGCCGGAGCCGACCGCGAGCATCAAGCAGCTCGCGGCCGACATCGAGAAGAACGCGGTCGGCACGCTGATCATCCTCGGCGGCAACCCGGTCTACGACGCGCCGGCGGACCTCAAGATCCTCGACCGCATCAAGTCGGTCGGCTCGTCGGTCCACGTCTCCACCCACGTCAACGAGACGAGCGAGGTGTGCACGTGGTTCGTCCCGCGCGCGCACGAGCTCGAGACGTGGGGCGACGCCCGCGCGCTCGACGGCACGATCGCGGTGCAGCAGCCGCTCATCGCGCCGCTCTACGGCGGCCGCAGCGACGTCGAGATCGTCGCGCGCGTCGCCGGTCAGGTCGGCGCGAAGGGGCACGACCTCGTCCAGCAGACGTTCAAGGCCTCGGCGCCGGCGGGCATGAACCCGACGACGGCGTGGAACACCGCGCTGAAGACGGGCGTGGCGGGGCCCTCCGGTCGCGCGCTCGGCCCGCTCGACGCGCGGCAGGCGGAGGTCTCCGCCGCGTTCCTCGCGGCGACGAAGGCGCCGGGCGCGCTCTCGCCGCAGGCGCTCGAGGTCACGTTCGCGGCGTGCCCCAAGCTCCTCGACGGGCGCTACGCGAACAACCCGCTCCTCCTCGAGCTCCCCGATCCCGTCACGAAGGTGTGCTGGGACAACGTCGCCTTCGTCTCGATGAAGACGGCAGAGGACCTCGGCGTCCAGACCGGCACGATGGTGCGTTTCCAGAAGGACGGCGGCAACGCGATCGACATCGCGATGTTCGTCACGCCGGGGCAGGCCGACAACTCGATCGCCGTCCACCTCGGGTGGGGTCGCCAGCGGGCGGGGCGCTACGGCGCGAAGCACGGCTTCGACGTCATGCCGCTCCGCACCTCGGACGCGCTCGGTTGGACCACCGGCGTGAAGGCGAAGGTGCTCGACTCCGGCGAGATCGACGCGACGCGCGACCGCTACCGCAAGGTCGGCATGGCGGCGGGCGAGAGCCCGATGCCGGCGCGCATCCGCCCCGACGATCCGTTCGAGGTCGACACCAAGAAGTACAAGGTCACGCAGACGCAAGAGCACGACACGATGGAGGGCCGCCCGGTCGCCATCGACGCGACGCTCGAGCAGTACCGGAAGAACCCGCAGTTCCCGCAGTTCCCGGACGAGGAGCGGAAGGACAAGAACGAGCAGGGCGCCGTCATCCCGGTCCGCCGCGCGGGCTCGCCCGATCCGCACACGCCGCCGCTCTGGGGCGAGTGGAAGGAAGAGTCGTTCTTCAAGAACCAGCACCGCTGGGGCATGGTCGTCGACCTGACGAGCTGCACCGGCTGCAACGCGTGCGTCATCGCCTGCCAGATCGAGAACAACGTGCCCGCGGTCGGCAAGGAGCAGGTCTGGCGCGGCCGCGAGATGTACTGGCTCCGCGTCGATCGCTACTTCGTCGGCCTCGACGCGAACGATCCGCAGATCGTCTTCCAGCCCGTCTCGTGCGTGCAGTGCGAAGAGGCCCCCTGCGAGAACGTCTGCCCCGTCAACGCGACGGAGCACTCGCCGGAGGGCCTCAACGACATGGCCTACAACCGCTGCATCGGCACGCGCTACTGCGCGAACAACTGCCCGTACAAGGTCCGGCGCTTCAACTTCCTGAACTACCACACGAGCGGTGGCTGGTACGAGGACGTGCCCGAGACCGAGAAGATGCACTACAACCCGAACGTCACCGTCCGCATGCGCGGCGTCATGGAGAAGTGCACGTACTGCGTGCAGCGCATCCAGGAGGCCAAGATCAAGAGCAAGCGGACCGGCAAGCCGATCAAGGACGGCGACGTCGTGACCGCGTGCCAGTCGGTGTGCGCCGCGGACTGCGTCGCGTTCGGCGACCTCGACGACCCGACGAGCAAGGTCGCGAAGTGGCGCGCGAAGGACCGCAACTACCGGCTCCTCTCCGAGCTCGGGACGCGACCGCGCACGACCTACCTCGGCAAGATCCGTAACCCGAACCCTGCGATGGAGAAGGCCTGATGTCCTCCGCCAATCTCCCGATCAAGGAGCTCGGCGAGTCGCCGCTCACGGCTGAAGGCGTCACCTTCAAGTCGATCAGCGAGACCGTCTGCCGCGTGACCGAGAACAAGGCGCCGCGCGGATGGTGGATCGGCTTCCTCCTCGCCGCCTCCTTCACCGGCGTCATGGGCGCCGCGATCGGCTACCTCTTCTGGACCGGCATCGGGGTCTGGGGCAACAACGCCCCCGTCTACTGGGCCTGGGACATCACGAACTTCGTCTGGTGGATCGGGATCGGTCACGCCGGGACGCTGATCTCCGCCGTCCTCTTCCTCTTCCGCCAGAAGTGGCGCACGGCGATCAACCGCTTCTCCGAGGCGATGACGATCTTCGCCGTCATCTGCGCCCTCATCTTCCCCGGGATCCACGTCGGACGCGCCTGGTTCGCGTACTACATGTTCCCGCTCCCGAACGAGATGAGCCTCTGGCCGAACTTCAAGTCGCCCCTCATCTGGGACGTCTTCGCGGTCAGCACCTACTTCACGGTGTCGCTCCTCTTCTGGTTCGTCGGCCTCGTCCCCGACTTCGCGACGCTGCGCGACCGCGCGACGAACAAGTACCGCCGCATCGTCTACGGCGCGCTCGCCCTCGGCTGGCGCGGCGCGAACCGCCACTGGCAGAACTACGAGCGCGCGTACCTCATCCTCGCCGCGCTCTCGACGCCGCTCGTCCTCTCCGTGCACAGCGTCGTCTCCTTCGACTTCGCGACGTCGCTCATGCCGGGCTGGCACACGACGATCTTCCCGCCGTACTTCGTCGCCGGCGCCGTCTTCTCCGGCTTCGGCATGGTCATGACGCTCATGCTCCTGACCCGCGCGGTCTACGGCATGCGGTCGCTCGTGCTCATGAAGCACCTCGAGCTGATGAACAAGATCATGCTCACGACCGGATCCCTCGTCGGATACGCGTACGGCATGGAGTTCTTCATCGCCTGGTACAGCGGCAACGAATACGAGCTGTTCTGCTTCAAGAACCGCGCGTTCGGCCCCTACGCCTGGGCGTACTGGACGATGATCTCCTGCAACGTCCTCTCGCCGCAGGTGTTCTGGTTCAAGCGCCTCCGCACGAGCATCCCGGTGATGTTCGTCGCGTCGATCCTCATCAACATCGGCATGTGGTTCGAGCGCTTCGTCATCATCGTGACGTCGCTCCACCGCGACTTCATCCCCTCGAGCTGGGGCTACTTCCGCCCGACGCTGGTCGACATCTTCACCTACGCCGGCACGCTCGGTCTCTTCTTCACCGCATTCCTCCTCTTCATCCGCTGGATCCCGATGATCGCGATCGCGGAGGTCAAGGGCGTCATGCCCGAGGCCGATCCGCATCACGAAGAGCACGGCGATCACGAGCACGCGGCTCACGAGCCCGCCACCGCCGAGGCCGAGTGATGGCTGACGTCAAAGACACGCAGGAGATGCCGGCGCTGTTCCTCGCGGAGTTCAAGTCCGCGGGCAGCGTCCTCCACGCCGCCGAGAAGCTGCGCGACGCGGGCTACACCCAGTTCGACACCCACTCGCCGTTCCCGATCCACGGGATGGACAAGGCGATGGGGCTGCCGGACAGTAAGCTCGGTCTCATCGTCTTCCCGATCGGCCTCACGGGCACGACGCTCGCGTGGCTGATGATGTGGTGGATGAACGGCGTCGACTACCCGCTCGTCATCGGCGGCAAGCCTGGATACAGCCTGCCGTCGATGGTCCCGATCATGTTCGAGCTGACGATCCTCCTGTCGGCGTTCGCGACCGTGTTCGGCATGTTCCACCTGAACCGCCTCCCGCGGCACCACCACCCGATCTTCAACTCGGAGCGCTTCAAGGGCTTCTCCGACGACAAGTTCTTCGTCTCGGTGGAGGCCTCCGATCCCAAGTTCGATCTCGAGCGCACGAAGGCGCTCCTCGAGGGCGCGCACGCCGAGCACATCGAGCTCGTCTACGACGACGAAGAGGGCGGCGCGGACTTCGAGCCCTCCGAAGAGGGAGCGCACTGACCATGAAAATGCTCCTCATCACGGCGGTCTCGCTGTCGTGCCTCGCGGCGTGCCGCGGGCAGACCTCGCGCGACGAGCCGATCACCGGCATCCGCAACATGTACGACCAGCCGCGGTACAACGTGCAGGAGGAGTCGACGTTCTTCGACGACCACCGCACGATGCGCCCGCTGCCGGACGGCGTCGTCGCGCACGACCAGGAAGTGAACCCCGAGATCGCGAACGGCCGTCTCGAAGACGAGACCGGCTACGTCCTCACGATCCCGCAGGCGGTCGTGCAGCGCAGCGGCGGCATGCAGACGATGGTGGAGCGCGGCAAGGAGCGCTACGGCATCTACTGCACGCCCTGCCACGACAACACCGGCTCCGGCGAGGGCCTCGTGAAGCGCCGCGCGGTCGCGGGAGGCGCCGCCGCGTTCGTGCCGCCGACCTTCCACCAGGACCGCCTCCGCCACGCGCCGGACGGCCAGATCTACGCGACGATCACGAACGGCAAGAGCAACATGCCGCCGTACGCGATGCAGATCGCGGTCGACGACCGCTGGGCGATCGTCGCCTACGTCCGCGCGCTCCAGGTCGCGGGTCCGAAGATGGCGGCCCCGGCCGCCGCTCCGACCACGATCCCCGGCGCGACGGCCCAGCCTCCGCCCGGCGGCTCGGTCGAAGTGCCGCCGGCTCCCGCCGGCTCCGACACCGCGCCCGCCGCCGCGCCCGACGCGGGCGGCGCGGCTCATCAAGATGCGGCTGCAACGCCAGGCGCTCCGCCGAAGCCGACGGGCGCCACGAACACCACGCGACCGGCGACCTCGATCCCGGTCGTCCCCGCCCCGCCTCCGGCTGGAAGCGGTCAGGAGAACAACCCGTGAGCGCCGCCAAAGCGAAAGACGATCAGCAGAACTGGACGCTGAAGGGCTCCTCCTGGGAGGGCGCCTGGAAGGTGTTCGCCGGCATCGGCGTGCTCGGCCTCGCCGGCGCGGGCGCCGGGTACACGATGGACCAGCGCCGCTTCGCGTTCTCGTGGCTCTTCGCCTTCATCACCGTGCTGACGATCACGCTGGGCGCGCTCTTCTTCGTGCTCGTCCAGCGCCTCACGTCGGCGGGGTGGAGCGTCACCGTCCGCCGCACGGCGGAGTACTTCAGCCTCGGCGTCATCCCGCTCGCGGTCCTCTTCGTCCCGGTGCTCCTCACGACGAACCACCTCTTCCCGTGGTTCGGCGGCGAGCACCACGGCGCCGAGAACGCGGCGCCCGCGCACCACGGCAGCATCGAGCTCGTGAAACCTGCGCACGCGCAGGAGCACGCCGCGCCGCCGCCGGTCGCGGAGGGCCACGCCGCGAAGCCCGCCGACGCGCACGACGCGCACGGCGCGCACGGGCCGGCGGGCGATCCGCACGAGGTCATCGAGAAGGAGATCCTGAAGTCGAAGGAGCCCTACCTCAACCCGCAGTTCTTCTACATCCGCGTCTTCGTCTACTTCGCGGTCTGGATCTTCCTCGCGACGCGCCTCTTCAAGCTGTCGCAGGACCAGGACAAGTCGAAGGACCCGAAGCTCACGCTGAAGGCGCAGGCGCTCGCGCCGGCGGGCACGTTCCTCTACGGCATCACGCTGACGTTCGCCGCCTTCGACTGGATCATGTCGCTCGAGCCGACCTGGTTCTCGACCATCTTCGGCGTCATCATCTTCGCGTGCGGCGTGGTCTCGAGCTACGCCGTGCTCATCCTCGTGACCCTCGCGCTCCGCAGCGCGGGCCCGCTCAAGGGCGCGGTCACGATCGAGCACTACCACGACCTCGGGAAGCTCCAGTTCGGCTTCCTCGTCTTCTGGGCCTACGTCCAGTTCTCGCAGTTCATGCTGATCTGGTACGCGGCGCTCCCGGAGGAGACGACCTTCTTCCACAACCGCTGGGACTACGAGCCCTGGAAGAACGTGTCGCTCGCCATCCTCGGCGTGCACTTCGTCATCCCGTTCTTCTGGACGATCTCGAGGAACTTCAAGCGCAACACCGATCGCCTCCGCATCGGCTCCGCGATCATCCTCGTGATGCACGTGGTCGACATGTACTGGTACGTGATGCCGAACTACCTCCTCGGTAAGGACGGCTTCTCGTTCCACTGGCTCGACGCAGCTTGTCTCCTCGCCGTCGCCGGCGTCTGGGGCGCCTTCGTCTTCAACCGCATGACGCAGCACTCGATGGTCCCCGTCGGCGACCCGCGCCTCCAGCGCGCCCTCGAGTTCCAGAACGCCTGAGAGAGAGCCATGGCGATCGACAACACACCGCCGAGACTCAAGCTGATCGTGACGATCGCGGCCATCACCGTGATCACGCTCATCGGCATCAGCTTCGCGACGCAGAGCTACTACGCGTACATGTCCGACGAGGCGCGGCACGAGAAGATCGCGCCGACGAAGGACAAGGACGAGCAGCTCAAGGCCGAGGAGGCCGCCTTCAAGAGCGGCCTCCCGATCGACCAGGCGATGGCGCAGATCGCGAAGGGCGCCCGCCCCGAGTCGATCACGCCGGCGCCGTCGGAGGACCTCGGCCCGATGACGGGCTGGAGCAAGATGCCGAAGCCGGCGCCGGTCCCGCATCCGCACGCGGAGCCGGCCGTCGCCGACGGCGGCGTTGACCTCGCGGCCGACGGCGGCGGCGTGGACCTCGCGACCGCCGACGGCGGCGTGGACCTCGCGACCGACGGCGGCGCGCTCGTCGCTGCGCCGGAAGACGCGGGCGCCCCGTCCGACGCCGGCGCGCACGGCCGCGACGGCGGCGCGCGTCGCCACCGTCCTCTCGACGGCGGGAACCACTGAGATGAAGAAGCTCGCGTGGCTCGCGTGCGTGATCGTGACGCTCTTCGGCGTCATGCCCGCGCACGCGCAGATCGCGCACACGCCGAAGGAGCTCCAGCACGTCGGCGTGACGGAGCACCTGGACGAGCCGCTCCCGCTCGACACCGCCTTCCGCGATCACACCGGCAAGCCCGTCACGCTCCGCTCCGTCTTCGACGGCAAGCGTCCGGTCGTGCTCCAGTTCGCGTACCACACGTGCCCCGTCGTCTGCGGGATGATCACGACGAACCTCGCCGCGGGCCTGAAGGGCGTGCCCTGGACGGTGGGCGACCAGTACCAGGTCGTCACGATCTCGATCGACCCCAACGAGTCGCTCGAGCGCACCGCCGCGAAGCGGACGTCGATCCTGAACGACTACGGCCGCGGCGTCACGGAGGGCTGGCACTTCCTCGTCGGCGACAAGGCCGCGATCGAAGCGGTCACGAACGCGGCCGGCTTCGAGTACCAGTACGACGCGGCGCAGAAGCAGTGGGGGCACCCCTCCGTCGTCTTCGTCGTGAAGCCGAACGGACAGCTCGCGCGCTACCTCTACGGCCTCGAGTTCCCGTCGAACGACCTGAGGCTCGGGCTCTTCGAGGCCTCCGAGGGTCGCAGCATCTCCACCGTCGAGCAGCTGATCCTCTACTGCTACCACTACGACCCGCAGGGCGGGAAATACGTCCTCGTCGCGCGCCGCGTGATGCAGGTCGGAGCCAGCGCCGTCGCGCTCGTCCTCGGGATCGTCCTCGCGACGTTCTGGGTCCGCGAGCTCCGGAAGAACAAGAAGTCGGAAACGACCAAATTAGCTGAGGCCGTCTAGGAGGCACTCGTGTTTCTTCAACCCGTCCCGAGCGACAACTTTCAGCTCCCGCCGTCGATGGCCGACACCGCGCCGCCGATCGACAAGGCGTACGACTTCATCTTCTGGTTCTCGGTCGTGTTCTTCGTCGCGGTCAACGCGGCGATGATCTACTTCGTCATGAAGTACAAGCGCCGGAAGGGCGTGCGGCCGGAGCCGACCGGCCACTTCATGAAGCTCGAGCTGTTCTGGACGATCACGCCGACGATCTTCATCTTCTTCCTCTTCCACGCCGGCTTCACCGGCTACATCCGCAACGCCACCGCGGCGGAGGGCGCGACCGAGATCCGGGTCCGCGCGAAGAAGTGGTCCTGGGAGTTCGAGTACCCGAGCGGCGACCGCGCCCCGGCCGAGCTCACGCTGGAGCTGAACCGTCCGTACAAGATGATCATCTCGTCGGAGGACGTCCTTCACTCCTTCTACATCCCCGAGTTCCGCATGAAGCGCGACGCGGTGCCGGGGCAGTACTCCTTCATCCAGTTCACCCCCACCGTCGCCGGCGACGCGCACGTCTTCTGCGCCGAGTACTGCGGCACCTCCCACTCCGGCATGCTCGCGACGGTGAAGATCCTCCCGCCCGAGCAGTACAAGGAGTGGGAGAAGACGCTCGGCAAGTGCACCGGCACGCCCGAGGAGTGCAAGCCCGAGAAGTGGGGCGAGACGCTCTTCGTGAAGAACGGCTGCCCGACCTGCCACGGCGCGGGCGGCACCGGCGACATCGCGGGCTCGAAGTCGCCCGGTCCGAAGCTGGTCGGTCTCTTCGGTCATCAGGAGAACACCACCGCCGGCCCCGTCACCGCCGACGAGAACTACATCCGCGAGTCGATCCTCCGCCCCAACGCGAAGATCGTCGCCGGATACCAGACCGTGCAGATGCCGCCGTTCGTCTTCAAGGACGATCAGCTCGACGCCATCATCGCCTACATCAAGAGCCTGAAGTAACCACCATGGCAGCGATCACCACGACTCCCGGCGCTCACCACGACGCTGAAGATCCGAACGCCTCCTTCCTCGAGAAGAAGGGGCTGATGAGCTGGCTCGTGACGCTCGATCACAAGCGGATCGGCATCATGTACCTCATCAGCGTCATGATCGCCTTCGCCCTCGGCGGCATCTTCGCGCTCCTCGTGCGCGCGGAGCTGCTCACGCAGGGCAAGACGCTGATGGACGCGGACACTTACAACAAGATGTTCTCGCTCCACGGCGTGGTGATGGTGTTCCTCTTCATCATCCCGAGCATCCCGGCGGCGATGGGGAACATCATCCTGCCGATCCAGCTCGGCGCGAAGGACGTCGCCTTCCCGAGGCTGAACCTCCTCTCGCTCTACATCTACTGGTTCGGCGCCTGCTTCGGCCTCTACTCGATGATCAACGGCGGCGTCGACACGGGCTGGACGTTCTACACGCCCTACTCGTCGTCGGACCCCGCCCTCGGCGGCGTCGGCTCGAGCACGTCGGTCATCCCGATGACGCTCGCCGCGTTCATCATGGGGTTCAGCTCGATCCTCACCGGCGTCAACTTCATCGCCACGGTCCACAAGATGCGCGCGCCCGGCCTCACCTGGCGGCGCCTGACGCTCTTCACGTGGGCGCTCTACTCGACGTCGATCATCCAGGTCCTCGCGACGCCGGTCCTCGCGATCACGCTCCTCCTCCTCACGATGGAGCGCTTCCTCGGCCTCGGCATCTTCGACCCGCGCCTCGGCGGCGACCCGGTGCTCTTCCAGCACTTCTTCTGGTTCTACTCGCACCCCGCCGTCTACATCATGATCGTCCCGGGCATGGGCGTCGTCAGCGACATCATCGCGACGTTCTCCCGCCGCGAGCCGGTCGGGTACATGGCGATCGCGGCCTCGTCGCTCGGCCTCGCGCTCCTCGGCTTCCTCGTGTGGGGCCACCACCTCTTCGTCGCCGGCATGTCCGAGTACGCGACGATGGTGTTCTCGGCGCTGACCTTCCTCGTCGCGATCCCCTCCGGCGTGAAGGTCTTCAACTGGGTCGCGACCCTCTACAAGGGGAGCATCTCGCTCCAGAGCCCGATGCTCTGGGCGCTCTCCTTCATCTTCCTCTTCACGATCGGCGGCCTGACCGGCCTCTTCCTCGGCATGCTCGCGGTCGACGTGCACCTCCACGACACGTACTTCGTCGTGGCGCACTTCCACTACGTCATGGTCGGCGGCACGGTCATGGGCTTCGTCGGCGGCCTCCACTACTGGTGGCCGAAGTTCACCGGCAAGATGTACGACGAGGCGCCCGCGAAGGCGGGGTGGTTCTTCGTCTTCGTCGGCTTCAACATCACCTTCATCGCCCAGTTCATCATGGGCTCGCGCGGCATGCCGCGGCGCTACTATGACTACCTCCCCGAGTACGAGATCTTCCACCAGATCTCGACCGTGGGCTCGTGGGTCCTCGGCTTCGGCTTCGTCATCATCCTCTACGTCCTCGTGAAGAGCCTGATGAGCGGCAAGCCCGCGCCGCGCAACCCGTGGGGCTCGGCCGCGCTCGAGTTCCAGACCCCGACGCCGCCGCCGACCTTCAACTTCGTGAAGGACCCCGTCCTCACGCGCGGCCAGTACGACTACCAGCTCGCGACCGAAGACGAGCTCTACGAGGGCTTCGACGATCCCCTCTTCCCCGGCATTCGCGGCGGCAAGCCCGCGGCGAAGCCGGCGGCGGCGGCGGAAGGAGAGAAGGAATGAGCAGCGAAGCGACCGCCGGCGCACACGCGGGCGATCACGGCGACGGCCACGGCGACGGCCACGGGCATCACGGCCCGAAGTGGCTCGCTCACCACTTCGACACGCCGGCGCAGCAGTTCGACGCGGCGAAGCTCGGGATGTGGGTGTTCCTCGCGCAGGAGCTCCTCTTCTTCAGCGGTCTCTTCGTCGCCTACGGCGTCTACCGGTCCTGGTACCCGGAGATGTTCAAGGCGGCGAGCCACCAGCTCGACAAGATCATGGGCGGCACGAACACGATCGTGCTCCTGTTCTCGTCGTTCACCGCCGCGATGGCGGTGCGCTCCTCGCAGCTCGGCAAGCAGAAGGAGACGGGGCGCTACCTCCTCGTCACGATCCTGTGCGCCTTCGGCTTCTTGGTGATCAAGTACTTCGAGTACCAACACAAGTTCGAGGCGGGCCTCCTCCCGAGCCGCTACTTCCACCCGCACATGGACCACCTCGTCGCGGGGTCGGCGCCGCTGCCCGCGAACACGGGCACGTTCTTCGGGATCTACTTCATGATGACGGGCGTGCACGGCGTGCACGTCATCGTCGGCATCGGCGTCCTGATCTGGATCTACCTCCGCAACCAGCGTGGCGACTTCTCGAAGGAGTTCTTCACGCCGGTCGACATCGCGGCGCTCTACTGGCACCTCGTCGACCTCGTGTGGATCTACCTCTTCCCGCTCCTCTACCTCGTCTAGGACACCTTCCGATGGCACACGAAGCGACCCACGCACCCAAGGAAGACGGCGCCGTCCACGCGCACATCTCCTCGGCCGGCTTCTACATGATGATCTTCGCGGCCCTGATCGGGCTGACGATCCTCACCGTGGGCCAGTCGTACGTCGACCTCGGCCGCGCGAACTTGATCGTGGTCATCCTGATCGCGACGACGAAGGCGAGCCTCGTCGTCTCGTTCTTCATGCACCTGCGCTACGACAACAAGTTCAACGCGCTCATCTTCATCTCCTGCATCTTCTTCATCGGCATCTTCTTCGCCTACACGATGAACGACACCGAGAGACGCGGCGAGCTCGACGCGGATCAGAACGTGAAGATCCTGCAGAAGACGGGCGAAGAGGCCCCCGGCGGCTTCGTCCCGAACACGCCCGCGAGCGGCCACGCCGACGAGCACGGGGCGGCCCCGGCTCCGAGCGGCGCCGCCCCCGCCGGCGGCGACCACCACTGACCTGACTCACGAACGGGACGAGCTCGAATCACGGGACGAGCTCGCGCGCCGGCTGGAGGTAGCGGCGCGCGGCGCGCGCGAGCGACTCCACCTCCGCGAGGAGCTGGAGTCGCGACGGCATGTCGGGCGGACCCTCGCGGCGCCACCCCGCGACCTCGCGTTTCAGCTCGAGGGCGTGGAGGTGGAGCCGCTTCGTGTCCGGCTGGAGCGGGATGCGGCGCAGGTCGTGCGCGAGCACGTAGAGGCACTCCTCCGCGTGCGTGGTCCACGTGTCGTCGGAGGAGGTGGCGAGCGGGGCCGCCGGCATCGAGCGCTTCGCGTTCATGCCGCCTCGTGGAGCTCGGGCAGCGGCTCGAACGAGCGGCGCCGCGCGTCGTACGCGAGCACCTCGCCGGTGCCGATGCGGTAGAACCATCCGTGCAGACGCAGCTCGCCGCGCGCCTCGGCGGCCGCGACGGAGGGGTGGGCGCGGAGGTTCGCGAGCTGCGCGACGACGTTGGCTCTCGCGGCCGCCTCGACGTCCGGTGCGTCGATCGCGGGGCGCGCGTGCGCGAGCCAGGCGCGCAGCGCGGGCACGTCGGCGGCGGCGCGGGGATCGAGCAGCGCTCGCATCGCGCCGCAGTCGGAGTGGCCGCAGACGATCACGTCGCGGACGCCGAGGCCGAGCACCGCAAACTCCACCGTCGCCGCTTCGCTCGAGGGTGGGCCGTGCGGCGGGACGATGTTCCCCGCGTTCCGGAGCGTGAACAGGTCGCCGGGGCGGCTCTGCGTGATGAGGTTCGGATCGACGCGTGAGTCTGCGCACGTGATGAACAGCGTCTCCGGCTTCTGCCCGCGCGCGAGCCGTTCGAAGAGCGCTGCGTTCGTGCGGAAGACGTCGCGCCGGAAGGCCTGGTTGCCTTGGACGAGCTTCTGCATGATTCACCTCGCGAAGGTGACGGATGGATCCCGGAGCGAGACGTGTCAAGGGGCCGGCTTGACGAAAGCGGCGCGCGACTTAGGTCCGGCCGCATGCTGACCGCCGCAGCCGGGATGGTGAACGCGCTCGCGTTCCTCGCGACGGAGCGCTTCGTCAGCCACGTCACCGGCACGGCCACCCAGCTCGGAATGAGCGTCGCGAGCTTCTGGCTCGGCTTGGACGTCGCGTTCGTGATCGGCTCCTTCGTCCTCGGCGCGATGTCGGCGTCGTACGTCATCGACGTGCGCGGGCACGCGGGCAAACGTCCGCTCTACGCGCTGCCGCTGTTCGTGACGGCGGCCCTCGTCGGCGGCGCCGGCGTCGCGGGGACGCGCGGGGCGTTCGGACCGTTCGGCGGAGGCGCGGACTCGCCGGCGGACTTCGCGTTCCTGATCGTCCTCGCGTTCGCGATGGGCCTCCAGAACGGCGCGGTCGCGACGAGCACGGGGATGGTCGTCCGCACGACGCACCTCACCGGACCGGCGACGGACCTCGGTCTGAGCCTCGCGGAGCTCCTCTTCGGTCCGACCGAGCGTCACGCGCACGCGCGGCGCCACGCGCTCCTGCGCGCCGCGAAGCTCGTGGCGTTCGTGAGCGGAGCGGCGCTCGCGGTGCCGTGCGCGCGGGCATGGTCGTACGCCGCGCTCCTCGTGCCCGCCGCCGCGATCGCGCTCGCGAACGCGCTCAGCTTCGTGGACCTGCGCGCGCTCGGCCGCGCGCCCCACCTCCGCTTCTCCACCCGCCGAGCGTGACGAGCCGCGCCGGCGTGGCGAGCCGCGCCGAGCGTGGCGAGCCGTGCCGTGCGTGGCGAGCCGCGGTCAAGGCGCGGTGTCGCGTGGGTCGGCGTACTTTGCCGGGAGGCAGAAGGTGCCGCGGACGCGGACGACCGGGGTGCCGAAGGCGGGGGTGCGGGTCGTGTCGTCGACCTTGCTGACGTCCGCTTCGAAGTGGCCGCGCACGAACGCGTCGTCGACGCTCGAGACGACGAGGACGGAGCGGCCGTCTCTCGCGAGCGTGTAGCCGCGGTCCTCTCCCTTCACGCGGAGGGTGAAGATCGTGAGGTGCGTCGCGCCGACGTCGGACGTCATGAAGCCGCCGGTCGCGTGGACGTCGAGCGGGCCGTCGTGGACGGTGAGCCACGGCATGCGCTCGCCGCCGCGCCGGTACTTGCGGCTCGCGGCGGCGTTCGTCGACACCGCCGGCGCGAACGCGTCCTCGCCGTCGAGCGTGACGCGCACACCGGGCGTGCTGCAGTCATGCTCGAGCGAGATCGGCGGCGGCGCGACGACCTGCACGACCGGCGCAGGCGCGTTGCGTCCCCACGCGTAACCCGTCGCGCCGACGACGAGCACCCCGAGGACCACGCTCCCGATCTCCACCGTCCGCAGCCAAGCCATGCCTCGAGAACGCCGCCTCGATGCGGACCATTCGTAATGTGAGCGATCGCTCATGTTCGGACGCCGACAGGCATCAATGACCCGAAACTACGACGAAATCGCGCCGTGGTCGCGCTCGAGATTGCGAGTAGAAAAAGCGAGCATTCGCTCACATATTGAGGGACATGAAGATCAAGCCGCTCCGCGCCGCCAAGGCCATCTACAGCCTCGCCCAGCTCGTTCGCGATCCCAACAAGCTCGGGCAGGTCTTCGAGATGGCGGACGCGCTCGCGGAGCCGGCGCGGCTCGCCGAGATGGTGGAGCGCCTCGCGAAGGATCCGGCGAAGGCGGCGGCGATGGACGAGCGGCATCGCTTCCGGATCGATCTCCCCGCGCTGCGGCGCCTGCCGGAGGGCACGCTCGGCCGCGTGTTCGCGGAGCACATGATCGCAGAGGACCTCGACCCCGCCGCGCTCCCCGATCTCGAGGTGACCGATCGCGGCTCCTTCTTCCGCGCGCACCTCTACGACACGCACGACATCTGGCACGCCGTGACCGGCTTCCGCACCGACGTCTTCGGCGAGATCGGGCTCCAGGCGTTCTACCTCGCCCAGATCGGCGGCCCGCTCCCCTCGCTCCTCCTCGCGGTCGGGTTCCTCCGCGTCGCGCTCTACGAGGTGGAGATGGGCCCGAAGCTGATGGAGTCCGTCGCGCGTGGATGGCGCATGGGCACGGAGGCGCAGTCGTTCTTCGGCGTCCACTGGGACGAGCTGTGGCACCTCCCGATGGCCGAGGTCCGGCGCCGCCTCGCGATCGAGAACGCCGACGTCGAGGCGCAAGGTGTGACGGCCCTCGCGGCGTGAGGCAAGTCGCCACGCAAGATGCGGCCAAGTCGGGCTAAGTCTGCGACGTAACGGCGGCATGGAAGCTGCTCGAGGTCGCAGCCTCCCCATGGCACAGACCCCGAGCCACGTCGTTGGAATCGGAGCTTCCGCCGGAGGGCTCGAGGCGCTCGAGCGGTTCTTCGATCACGTCGAGAGCGAGACGCGGATGGCGTTCGTCGTCGTCCAGCACCTCTCGCCCGACTTCAAGAGCGTGATGGACGAGCTGTTGCGCCGTCACACCGACCTGCCGGTGCACCTCGTCGAGGAGGCGATGCCGGTCGAGGCCGGCCACGTCTATCTCATTCCGCCCAAGAAGGAGATGATCATCTCCGGCGGGAAGCTTCACCTGAGCGAGCGCGATCGGTTGCAAGAGCTGACGCTCCCGATCGACGTGTTCTTCCGTTCGCTCGCGCAGGACTGCGGACCGCGCGCGATCGCGATCGTCCTCTCCGGCGGCGGCAGCGACGGCTCGCGCGGCATCCGCGCCGTGCACGACGCCGGCGGCCTCGTCGTCGTGCAGGACACCGAGAGCGCGCAGTTCAACGGCATGCCGAAGACCGCGCGTGACGCCGGCGTCGCGCACTGGATCCTGCGGCCCGACGAGATGCCGCAGGTCATCGCCGAGCACGCCCGCTCGGGCGGCACCTCGCAGTCCCCGGCGGAGCCGACCGGCTTCGACGGCGTGTACCAGATGCTCCAGCACGAGTTCGGCATCGACTTCACGCACTACAAACCGAGCACCGTCACGCGCCGGATCGAGCGCCGCCTCAAGCTCGCGCGCGCCGCCGATCTCGACGCGTACATCGACCGGCTCCGCGCCGAGCGCGGCGAGCTCGACGTCCTCTACCGCGACCTCCTCATCGGCGTGACGCGCTTCTTCCGCAACGAAGAGGCGTTCACGATGCTGGAGCAGAAGATCCTGCCCGAGCTCGCGAAGTCGAAGAAGAAGGGCGACCCGCTCCGCGTCTGGGTCGCCGGCTGCGCGACGGGCGAAGAGGCGTACAGCGTCGCGATCCTGCTCCACGAGCTCGCGAGCCGGAGCGACGGCCTCCAGGTGAAGCTCTTCGCCACCGACGTGCATCGCGGCTCGCTCGAGATCGCCGCGCGCGGCATCTACAACGAGGAGGCGATCGCGAACGTCTCGCCCGAGCGCCTCGAGCGCTACTTCTGGCGCCACGGCAAGGCCTACCAGATCGTGCCCGATCTGCGGCAGCTCATCGTGTTCGCGCCGCACGACGTGATCCGCGACGCGCCGTTCACGCGCGTCGACCTCGTCACCTGCCGCAACCTCCTCATCTATCTCCAGCCGCCCGCGCAGCAGAAGGTGCTCTCCCTCTTCCACTTCGCGCTCAACCGCGGCGGCGTGCTCTTCCTCGGTCCGAGCGAGACGCTCGGCACCTCCTCCGCCGACTTCGAGACGCTCGATCGTCACTGGCACTTCTACCGGAAGTTCAGCGACGTTCGCATACCGGTGGAGACGCGCGTCCGCCCCGCGCGGCCGATCACGCTCGCGCAGACGAGCCCGCCCACCGGCCGCCTGGTCCCCGCCGCGTTGCTCGCCACCTACGACACGCTGCTCGAGGAGCTGATGCCGCCGAGCCTCCTCGTGAGCGAGCGCGGCGAGCTCGTCCACGTGTTCGGCGGCGCGAGCAAGTTCCTCGTCCTCCGCGACGGACGGCCGGGCCTCGACGTGCGCGACGTCCTCGACGACGAGCTGAAGGTCATCGTCGGCGGCGGCATCCAGCGCGCGCTGCGGTCGGACGACGCGCTCGTCTTCCGTAACGTCCGCGAGCACAAGATCACCGTGCGCAAGGTGCGCTCCGCCGCGGGCGCGGCGCACGTGCTCGTCTCCTTCGAGCCGGAGCCCGAGGACGTCCGCACCGTGACGCCGCGCGCGGAGACCGAGATCGACGTGAAGCAGATCTCGAGCGACCAGATCGGTCAGCTCGAGAACGAGCTCAGCGTCACGAAGGAGAACCTGCAGGCCGCGATCGAGGAGCTCGAGACGAGCAACGAGGAGCTCCAGGCCGCGAACGAGGAGCTCCTCGCGTCGAACGAGGAGCTCCAGAGCACGAACGAGGAGCTCCAGAGCGTCAACGAGGAGCTCTACACCGTCAACGCCGAGTACCAGCGCAAGATCACCGAGCTGACCGAGCTCACGAACGACATGGACAACCTCCTGTCGAGCACGGACATCGGCACGATCTTCCTCGATCGCAAGCTCCGCATCCGCCGCTTCACCCCGCGCGTCGCGGACGCGTTCAACCTCCTCCCGCAGGACGTCGGCCGCTCGATCACGACCTTCGCGAGCAACATCGAGCACCCCGACCTCGCGACCGACCTCGCCCGCGTCGTCGAGACCGGGGAGCCGGTCGAGCGCGAGATCCACGACCGCGCGCAGCACGCCTTCCTCCTCCGCATCCTCCCCTACCGCGCGAAGGGCACCGTCGACGGCGCGGTCGTCACCCTCATCGACGTCCGCTCGCTGAAGGCGGCCGAGAACGCGCTCCGCGAGGCGGTGAACCGCCGCGATCAGTTCCTCGCGATGCTCTCGCACGAGCTGCGCAACCCGCTCGGCGCGATCGTCACCGCGACGACGCTCCTCGACGAGAACGAGGACGTGCGCGAGAGCGGCGGGAAGTTCCTCTCGATCCTCAAGCGGCAGTCGGCGCAGATGGCGCGCCTCCTCGACGACCTGCTCGAGGCGAGCCGCGTCACGCAGAACAAGATCGAGCTGAAGCGGCGCGTCCTCGACCTCCGCACCGTCGCGCGCGAGGCGGTCGACGTCGTGCGATCGGTCATGGACGCGCGCGGCATCGCGCTCGTCGCCGAGCTCCCGTCCGAGCCGGTCTGGGTCGACGGCGACGCGACGCGCCTCCAGCAGATCCAGGTCAACCTCCTCAACAACGCGGCGAAGTACACCCCGCGCGGCGGGCACGTGCGGCTCTCGCTCGGCGTCGAGGAGCGACGCGCGATCGTGCGCGTCGTCGACGACGGCGCCGGGATCTCCGCCGACATGCTGCCGAACGTCTTCGACCTCTTCGTCCAGTCGAAGCGCACGCTCGATCGCTCGGAGGGCGGGCTCGGGCTCGGGCTCACGCTCGTGCGCGCGCTCGTGACGATGCACGGCGGCGACGTGACGGCCGCGAGCGAAGGCGAAGGGAAGGGGACCACGATGACGGTGCGCCTGCCGCTCGCGTCGGCCCCGGCGCACTCCGAGTCGCAGGGCGCGCGTGAGCGGGGGCGGCGCCTCGAAGACGGCGCGCTCGTCATCGTCGTCGAAGACAGCCCCGACGCGTGCGAGATGATGTGCGAGCTCTTGGCGCAGGCCGGCCTCGACTGCCGCTCCGCGAACGACGGACCGAGCGGCCTCGACCTCATCGTCGCGAGCCGGCCCGCCGCCGCGATCGTCGACGTCGGTCTGCCGGGGATGGACGGCTTCGAGATCGCGCGGCGCGTGCGCGCGCGGCCGGAGCTCACCGGCATCTTCCTCGTCGCGCTCACCGGGTACGGCCGCGCGGTCGATCGGGAGCGCGCGCTGGAGAGCGGGTTCGACGAGCACATCGTGAAGCCGGTCGATCCCGAGAAGCTCGTCCGGCTCCTCGGGCGGCGCCGCGCTTTCGCCTCAAGGTGATGGGCGGTGGGGCCGAAGGGCGGCGGCGAGGCCCGTCATTCCGCGGATCACGCCCGCGGTATGCGGCTTGCGCCCGGAGCATCGCGAATGCAGTCTCCCGTCATGCAGCACCCGCGCCCGCGTCAGCTCACCGCAGATGCGCGCGCCCCGCGGATCGGTCACGTCGACGTCGTCCTTCCAGAGCACCGCTACTCGCAGCGGGAGCTCGTCCAGGTGCTCGAGCGGCGCTGGGCCGATCAGCCGCGGCTCCACGCCGTCGCGGAGAAGCTCTTCGACTCCGTCGCGGTGGAGGAGCGGCACCTCGCGCTGTCGCTCGAAGAGCACGCGAACCTCTCGGATTTCGGGGAGGCGAACGACGCCTTCATTCGCGTGGGCACCGACCTCGGCGCGAAGGCCGTCCTTCGCGCGGTCGCGCGGAGCGGGCTCGAGCTCGACGAGGTCGACGCGATCTTCTTCACGACCGTCACCGGCGTCGCCGCGCCTTCGATCGACGCGCGGCTCGTGAACCGGCTCGGGCTCCGGCGCGACGTCCGCCGCACGCCGATGTTCGGGCTCGGCTGCCTCGGCGGCGCCGCCGGCGTCGCGCGCGCGAGCGACTACCTCCGCGGGCACCCCGATCACGTCGCGGTCCTCCTCGCGGTGGAGCTGTGCACGCTCACGTTCCAGCGTGACTTCTCGGTCGCGAACATCATCGCCTCGGGCCTCTTCGCCGACGGCGCGGCGGCGGTGGTGCTGACCGGCGCGGAGCACGCGCCGCGCTCGTCGCACGGCCTCCGCTCGCTCCGCGGCCGCGTGCGCCCGCGCGTCGTCGACACGAGGAGCGCGTTCTTCCCCGACACCGAGCGGGTCATGGGCTGGGACGTCGGGGCGACGGGGTTCAAGGTGGTGCTCTCCGCCGACGTCCCCGCGATCGTCCGCGAGCACGTCCCGCGCGAGGTCGATGCCTTCCTCGCGGCGCATGGATTGACCCGCGGCGACGTGAAACATTGGGTCTGTCATCCCGGCGGGCCGAAGGTGATCGCGGCGATCGAGGAGTCGCTCGGCCTCCCGCGCGACGCGCTCGACGTCACGCGGCGCTCGCTCGCGACGGTCGGCAACCTCTCGAGCGCGTCCGTCCTCCACGTCCTCGGCGAGACGCAGGAGCGCGCGATGCCGGGCGACCTCGGCGTGATGATGGCGATGGGCCCCGGCTTCTGCGCGGAGATGCTCCTCTTGGCCTGGTGAGGGCCTGGTGATCCGATGACGTCCCTCGCCGTCTACGAAGGACTGCTCGTCGCCGTCGTCGGCGAACGCCTCGTCGAGCTGGTGCTCTCGAAGCGCCACGCCGAAGCGATCCTCGCGCGCGGCGGCGTCGAGCGCGGTCAGGGGCACTACCCGTTCATGGTCGCGCTCCACACCGCGTTCCTCGCGGGCTGCGTCCTCGAGCCATGGCTCTTCGCGCGGCCGTTCGTCCCTGCGCTCGGCGTCCCGATGCTCGTGCTCGCGCTCGCGGCGCAGGGGATCCGCTGGTGGGCGATCGCGACCCTCGGCGTGCACTGGAACACGCGCGTGATCGTGCTCCCCGGCGCGCGGCGCATCGGCGGCGGGCCGTATCGCTTCTTCGCGCATCCGAACTACGTCGCGGTCGTGCTCGAGGGGATCGCGCTGCCGCTCGTGCACATGGCGTGGGTCACCGCCGCGGTCTTCACGCTCCTCAACGCGTGGCTCCTCACCGTGCGCGTCCGCGCCGAGAACGCCGCCCTCGCGACGATGAGGGCGGCGTGAGCGACGACTTCGACTTCGACGTCGTCGTCGCCGGCGGCGGACCGGCGGGGCTCGCCGCCGCGATCCACGCCGCGCACGCCGGCCTCCGCGTGCTCGTCGTCGATCCGCACGGCCCCGCGTCGATCGACAAGGCGTGTGGCGAAGGGATCATGCCGGGCGGCGTCGACGCGCTCCGGCGCCTGGGCGTGCGCCCGGAGGGGCGGCCATTCGTCGGCATTCGCTACGCGCTCGCCGCCGATCCGGCGTGCGAGGCGTTCGGGAACTTCCCGATCGGGAGCGGCCTCGGCGTGCGGCGCACGGCGCTCTCGGGCGCGCTCCTCGATCGCGCGGCGATGGCGGGCGTGCGTTTCCGCGAGGGGCGCGTCGCGGGCTTCACGCAGGAGGGGGACGAGGTCACGCTCGCGGACGGGACGCGGGCGCGCTGGCTGATCGCGGCGGACGGCCTGCGCTCTCCGATCCGTCGCGCGCTGAAGCTCTCGGCGCCGCCGCGACACGCGCCGCGGTTCGGGCTTCGCCGTCACTACGCGATGAGCCCGTGGACGATGCACGTCGAGGTGCACCTCGCGGCGGACGCGGAGGCGTACGTCACGCCGGTCGCGGACGATCTCGTCGGCGTCGCGATCCTGTTCGGCGGCGCGATCGGGGGCGCCGATCCCTCGCTCGAGCATGGAGCCGGGCGCGGCGTCGAGCTCCCGCCCGAGCACGGGGCCGGGGCGCGCTACGACGCGCTCTTGCGCCGCTTCCCCGCGCTCTCGGCGCGGCTCGCGGGGGCGGAGGCCGCGTCGGCGGTGCGCGGCGCGGGTCCGTTCGAGCAGCGTGTCTCGCGGCGCGTCGCCGGCAACGTGCTCCTCGTCGGCGACGCGGCGGGCTACCTCGATCCGCTCACGGGCGAGGGCGTCGCGCTCGGCCTCGCGACGGCGGAGGCGGCGGTCGACGCGATACGCGCCGACGATCCCGCGAGCTACGACGCGCGCTACGACGCGATCACGCATCGCTACTTCACGCTCACGTCCGCGCTCCTCGCCGTGGTCCGCCGTCCCGCGCTGCATCGCCCGCTCATCCGCGCCGCGCGCGCGTGGCCGAGCATGTTCGACCGCGTGCTCGGGGTCCTCGCGCATCTCCGCGCCGACGGGGAGACGCCGGTGGGTCCGCTCTTGCCCGAGGCGCCGTACGTCTAAACACGTCTAAACACCGATCGTGATCCGCGCGGGGCTCCTCGGCTGGGGTGCTTGGTCGCTGCCCGCGCTTCTACTAGCGGTAGCGTGCCCAGTCGATGGCGAGCTTGCGCATCTTGCCGCGGAGGGTGTGCGGGTTGAGGCCGAGGAGCGCGGCCGCGCCGGCGGGGCCTTCGATGCGTCCGCGCGTGCGCTCGAGCGCCTTGCCGATGTGCGCCCGCATCGCGTCCGCCAGCGTGGGGAAGGCGTCGGCGCGCGGGGCGACCGAGACGACGGAGGACTCGATCGCGGGCAGCGGATCGCCGAGCGCGCCCGCGAGGTCGAGGCGGAGGCCGCCGCCGAGGATGGCGGCGCGCTCGACGACGGCGGCGAGCTCGCGCACGTTGCCGGGCCACGTGTAGCGCTGGAGCGCCGCGATCTCGGCCTCGGTCGGGACGAGCGGCACGCCGGTGAGGCGGAGGCCGGAGCGCCGCGCGAAATGAGCGGCGAGGGCAGGGATGTCGTACGGCCGATCGCGGAGCGGCGGGATCCGCACCGCGAAGACGCCGATGCGGTACCAGAGGTCCTCGCGGAAGGCGCCCGCCGCGCACATCGCGCGGAGATCGCGATGGGTGGCGGTGACGATGCGCACCGAGACCTCGAGCGTCTTGCTCCCGCCGACGCGCTGGAGCGTGCCCTCCTGGAGCACGCGGAGGAGGCGCACCTGCGCCGCGAGCGGGAGCTCCGCGATCTCGTCGAGGAAGAGCGTGCCGCCGTCGGCGCGCTCGAACCAGCCCTGGCGCGAGCTCGTCGCGCCGGTGAAGCTGCCGCGCTCGTGGCCGAAGAGCTCCGAGTCGACGAGGTCCTTCGGGATCGCGCCGCAGTTGACGCGGATCATCGGCCCGCGCGCGCGCCGCGATCGAACGTGGAGGACGCGGGCGATGAGCTCCTTCCCCGATCCGGTCTCCCCTTCGAGGAGGACGGGCGCCTCCGTCGGCGCGACCTGCTCGATGCGCTCGATGACGGAGCGGAGCCCGGTCGCCGCTCCTACGACGGGATCGTCATCAAACTGAACGGCTCCGCCGTCGATCTCGACGGGCGCGGCCAGCGCCGGTGCTGGCCGCGCCCCCGCCAGATGCGGTCGAAACGGCATTTCTGCGGGGATCCTCGAGCTGGCACTACGCGTGCTTACGGCGGACATATGTTCAATATAACGGACGCCGGTCTTGGAAACAAGACGGTGGCCCTCCTCTTTGGCGCCGGGGTCCTCCTCGTCGCCTCGCCTGCGCGGGCGGACGGCAACTGCAAGGACAAGCCGGCGCCGATCTACGGCATCGGCGGGAGCGCGACGAAGCCGCTCTTCGGGAAGGTCGGCGCCGCGCTCGCGGCGGCGTCGCCGCGGACGCTCGTCTACCAAGCGCCCGGCGCGTGCGTCGGCATCAACGGCTTGCTCGGCGACACGAAGCTGACGGGGACGGCGAGCTACTGGGACGCCGACGGCAAGGAGCAGACCTGCACGCTCGACGTGCCGACGACGATCGACTTCGTCAGCATGGGCAACAGCGCGACGTCGTGTCCCGGCGTCGCCGCGCTGCCGGCCGACGTCGGCGACTTCGAGGGCCCCGTCAACGCGTACACGCTGATCGCGCCGGTGGCGTCGAGCCAGACGTCGATCAGCCGCGAGGCGGCGTACTTCGCGTTCGGGTTCGGCCAGCAGGGGCAGGCCGCGCCGTGGGTGGACGAGTCGCAGATCTACCGGCGCGATCCCAACGCCGCGGTGCAGCTCTTCCTCTCGATCGCGACCGGCGTCCCGGTCGAGAAGTTCAAGGGCATCGACACGAAGACGAACAGCGGCACCGTCACCGCGGTCGCGCAGTCGCCCAAGCCGGAGGCGGCGATCGGCGTCGTCTCGGGCGAGGTCGCGGACGCGAACCGGGCGACGGTGAAGATCCTCGCTTACCAGCACGCGGGGCAGCGCTGCGGGTTCTGGCCCGACTCGAGCCCGACCGCGTTCGACAAGAAGAGCGTCCGCAACGGCCAGTACTGGATGTGGGCGCCGCTCCACTTCTTCGCCAAAGTGGACGCGCAGAAGAAGATCGTGAACGCCGCGGCGGCGGACTTCATCGGCCTCTTTACGGGCGCGACGGCGCCGCCGGCGAACGTCGACATGCTCTCGATCGAGACGAAGTCCGGCACCGTCCCGCGCTGCGCGATGAACGTCTGGCGCGACGGCGACCTCGGCGACATCCGCCGCGAGGCCCCAGAAAAACCGTGCGGCTGCGCCTTCGAGAACATCGCGACGGGCACGACCACGTGCACCGCGTGCACCACCGACGCCCAGTGCGGCACGAGCACCCCAACCTGCCGCTTCGGCTTCTGCGAGGCCCGATGAGCACGCGCGATCGTCTCACCGCAGGCTCAGCCGCGGCCGCGGGCTCGGCGGGTCCGACGGGCGTGGGCAGCCGCGCGGCGGGCGCGGGTAGGCGCGTGGCCGGTCGATGGCGCGATGTGCTCGTCCTCGTGCTGTCGTTCGTGCCGGTTGGGTTTGCTTGCTCGAACGCGCAGGAGTCGGCGCCGTCGCGTACGGTCGGGGTCGCCGGCACCTCGACGAGCGGCGGCGCGGCGGACGGCGGCGACGTCGACGCCGACGTCGATCCTTCGTGCCTCGGCGCGGAGGGCTGCTTCACGTGCGAGCCGACGCGCACGATCGATCTCCTCAACGCGTGCACCGACGGCCAATGCGCGCCGTTCGACAACGCGGCGCGGCTCCCGCTCTTCGTTCCCGGTCAGGCGCTCCCGCCCGTCCTGTGATCCGTGGGCCTCGTCCTTCCCATCGTCCTCCTCCTCCAGGCTATTTCTGGCCGGCCTGCGGAGGATGACCTCGAGGTGCCGGCGGTCCTGACTCAGCCGCCGGCCCTCGAGCCCCAGGTGACGCCGGTGCAGGCTCCACAAGCTCCTGTGGAGCCCGCACCGGCGCCGCCGCCTTCTCCTCCTCCTTCGCCCCCGCCCCCCGACGTCGTCACCGGCCGCCCGGAGCCGTCGCTCACGGGCGGGCTGACGGGACCGCTCGGGCTCGTCATATCGGGATATGTCCAAGGCCAATACCAAACGAGCGCGGCGTCGGAGGACCAGCTCCAGCAAGGCGGATTGCCTCTCAACGAGGACCGCTTCCTCGTCCGCCGCGCGCGTATTCGCGTCGATCGAGCGTGGAAATGGGCCGCGACGGCGATCGAGATCGACGGCAATACGACCCGCGGCCCGACGTTCGGCCTCCGCCGCGCCGAGGTCGCCTTCGTATGGCGCAATCCGGAGGCGAACGCGCCGCCGTACTTGAGAGTCACGGCCGGGTTGTCCGAAATCCCATTTGGTTACGAGATCACCGACTCGCCACGAGCGCGCTGGTTCATGGAGCGATCCGCCGGCGGCCTCGCGCTGTTCCCCGGGGAGCCCGACCTCGGCGTCCGCGTCTCCGGCGGGGTCGGGTTCTTTCGCTACTCCGTCGCGGCGCAGAACGGCGAGCCGCTCGACGATCGACCCGGCCGCGCGAACCGCGAGCTCAACGCGGCGAAGGACCTCGTCGGTCGCGTCGGCGTCGATACGGCGGTGGGCTCGCGCCTGCGCGTGAGCGGCGGCGCGTCGTTCCTCACCGGCGAAGGGTTCCACGCCGGCAACGACGCGACGAAGAACGCGACGCTCTGGCGCGACCTCAACGAGAACGGCCAGATCGACAACGGCGAGATCACGGCCGTGCCCGCCACCGCCGCGACGCCGTCGCTGACCTTCTCGCGCTGGGCCTTCGGCGTCGACCTCCAGCTCGCGTTCGAGACGCGCTTCGGCAAGTCGCGCCTCTACGGCGAGGTCTTCGTCGCGCAGAACGCGGATCGTGGCCTCTTCGGCGCCGATCCGATCGCGACCGGCACCGACGCGCGCGAGCTCGGCTGGTACGTCGCGTTCGTGCAGGACGTCACGCGCTGGGGCGTCGTCGGCTTCCGCGCCGACTACTACGACCCGAACGCCGACTTCTTCGACGAGCGCGGCGGGAAGCTCATCCCCGCGAGCGCAGCGATCCGCACGTACTCGCCGCTCGTCGGCCTCGTGCTGCCCGATCGCCTCCGGCTCCTCGTGCAGTACGACGCGATCGTCGACAACCTCGCGCGCGACGCGCAGGGCGTCCCGACCGATCTGAAGAACGACCAGCTCACGCTCCGCCTGCAAGGAGAGCTGTGATGCGGCGGTGGGCCCTCGCGCTCCTGATCGCGTGCTCCGGCGTCGAGGCGCGGAGCGGGCTCGACGAGCCGCTCCAGGTCCGCGGCGGGAGCTTCAAGTCGGGCGCGCTGCCGGGCGGGGCCGAGCGGCCGGAGGTGACCGCGATCGAGTCGGCGAGCCTCGTCCTCCGTCCCGGGCAGACGGAGAAGGCCGTGCTCGGGCGGACCTCCACCGACGCCGCCGCGGTCGCCGTCCGTTTTGCCGATTTGGGGACCGGCTATTGGGTAATTCCGGTCGGCGGGCCGGACCCCTCCAACGGCGGAGAGCTCGAGTGGGCGGTCTCGCTCTCGTTCGGACCGGACGTCCCGCCGGGGCCGCACGAGCTGCTGGTGGTCGCGATCGACGCGGCGGGGAACGCGGGGGCCCAGCGCGGACTGCCGACTTGTGTCGCCTCGGCGATACCGGACAACGACGTCGCTTGCGATCCGAATGCCAAGTTGCCGGCGGCGGTCGTCTCCTTGACGTGGGACACGCCGGCGGATCTGGACCTCGTCGTCGTGGCTCCGGACGGCACGCTGCTCTCCGCCAAGCGGCCGCGGAACGGCGATCCTGACGCCGGCGCCGGCACGATCACGCGCGACTCGAACGCCGCCTGCCTCCTGGATCACGTTCACCGTGAAGACCTGGTGTTCCAGGTCCCTCCGCCGGCGGGCTCGTACCTCGTCTACGCGAGCCTCTTCGACGCGTGCGGTCGCGCGCCGGTGCACTTCCGCGTGTCGGTCAAGCAGGGGCCGGACGTGACCCTCACCCGTGAAGGGACGTTGCTCGGCGTCGACGCCAACGGGGGCGCGACGCTCGGGACGTTCGTGACGGAGCTGTCGTTCGAATGAAGGAGCAAAGCCATGATCGTTGACCGTCTCCTCAAGGTCGCCCTCGCCGGAAGCACGTGGGTGCTCTGGCTCCTCCTCGCGCTCTCGGTCGTGTCGTTCGCCGCGATGCTCGAGCGCTGGCTCTTCTTCCGCCGCCATCGCGACGACGTGGGCTCGCTCCGCGCGCGGGTCGGCAAGGCGCTCGCGCGCGGCGACGTCGACGGCGCGGAGGCGGCGCTCTCGAAGAGCCCGAGCATCGAGGCGCGGGTGGTGCGCTCGGCGTTCGCGTTCCGCCGCGGCGGCCCGGAGGCGATCGCGGACGCGGTCGACAGCGAGCTCGGCGTGGCGCGGAAGGAGCTCGAGCGCGGCACCAACCTGCTCGGCACGCTCGGCAACAACGCGCCGTTCATCGGCCTCTTCGGCACCGTCCTCGGCGTCATCGAGGCGTTCCATCAGCTCGCGGGCGGCGCGGCGAAGGCCGCGATGGGCAACGTCATGAGCGGCATCGCGGAGGCGCTCGTCGCGACCGGCGTCGGCCTCTTCGTCGCGCTCCCCGCCGTCGTCGCGTACAACGTGGCGCAGAAGCGGATCTCCGAGATCGAGAGCGACGCGATCTCGCTCTCCAAGCTCGTCACCGCCGCGCTGCGGGCGCCCTCCGCCGGCGCCGCGGAGGCCGAATAATGGCCGGCACCGCGGCGGGCCGGCGCGGGCCCATCGTCGGCATCAACGTGACGCCGATGGTCGACGTCGTCCTCGTCCTCCTCGTCATCATGATGGTGTCGGCGACGTACATCGTCGCGCAGAGCCTCAAAGTGGAATTGCCGAAGACGGCGTCCTCCGACGAGGCCGCGCCGCAGACGGCGGCGGTCACGCTGACGAAGGACGGAAAGACGCTCTACAACGAAGAAGAGATCGCGGAGCCGGCGCTGATCGAGAAGCTGCGCGCCGCCCACGGCGCGAACGCGGACCTGAGCCTCGTCGTGAGCGCCGACCAGGAGGTCCATCACGGCGCGGTCGTCCACGTGATCGACATCGCGAAGGTCGAAGGTATTTCGAAGTTCGCGATCCACGTCGAGCGCTCGAAGTAGCCGTGCTCACCCGCGCCGGGATCCTCTACCTCGCGAGCTTCGCCGCCCACGGCGCGCTCGCGGTCGGCATCGTGTCGCTCAAGGGCGAGCGGCGCTACGAGGACGTCGCGATCTCGATCGTGGAGCCGGCGAAGAAGGAGGCCGCGCCGCCGCCGGAGACGCCTCCGCCGCCCGCCCCGCCGCCGGAAGATGCGCCGGCGCCGAGGAAGGCGAAGCTTGCCGCGCGCGCCGCGGAGCCTGCCGCTCCTTTGCCCGAAGCCGCGCCCGCGACGGCGGGCGACGCGGTCCCGGACTTCGGGCTCTCGCTCGGCGGCGGCGGCGCGGGCCCCGGCCTCGCGGTGCGCGCCGCTGCTCCCGCCCCCGTCGCGGCTTCGGCTTCGGCCCCGCCGGTCCACCGCGTCCTCGCGGCGGCGCCGGCGCCGGCCGAGACGTGCGACGAAGCCCCGAAAAAACCGAAGCCGATCGCGATCGCGCAGCCGGCCTACACCGCCGAGGCGCGCGCCGCGAACGTCGCGGGGAAGGTGCGCGTCGAGATCACGGTCGACGCGACGGGCAAGGTGACGAGCGTGCGCGTCCTCGAGGGGCTCGGGTACGGCCTCGACGAGGCGGCGTTGGCGGCGGCGCGGGCGGCGACGTTCGAGCCGGGGACGAAGTGCGGGAAGCCGGCGACCGCCACGTTCACCGTCGCGATGCGGTTCACGCTCTGAGCGATCGATGCGCCGTCGCTCCGCCACGCTCGCGGTCGCGCTCGCGCTCCTCGCGCCGGCGACCGCGTCCGCGCAGAAGCTGACGAAGCCCCCGCGCCTCGTGCAGCTCGCCGAGGCGGCGAACCCGGAGAAGCGCGCGGCGGAGGTGGTGCTCCGGATCACGATCGGCGCGACGGGCCGGGTCGAGGCGGCGGAGGTGGTGGAGTCGGCGGGTCCCGTCCTCGACGCGGCGGCGCTCGCGGCGATCCGCGACTCCGTCTTCGAGCCCGCCGAGATCGACGGCAAACCGTCGCCGATCAAGTTGCTATTTCGTTATGCCTTCACGATCGCGGAGGAGGCGCCGACGACCGCGACCTTCGAGGGGATCGTCCGCGATCGCGCCACGCGTAAACCCATTGGCGGCGTCGAAATCGAGGTCGGAGGCCTCTCCGCTTCGACCGACGATAGTGGCCATTTCTCGCTCACCGGCGTCGCGCCGGGCAAACAAGCCATTACGCTCTCGGGCGCGGGGTTGACCGCGCTCCGGACGGAGGAGACCTTCGAGGCGGGGAAGAAGCTCGAGGCGGTCTACGACGTCGCGGCGCCGGCGGCGGCCGGCGACGCGGCGGGGGACGGGGACGACCTCGAGATCGTCGTCACCGCGCCGGCGCTCGAGAAGCACGTCGTCGCGACGGAGGTGACGGCGGAGGAGGGGCGCCGCCTCCCCGGCACGCAGGGTGACGTGCTGAAGGTGATCGAGAGCATGCCCGGCGTCGCGCGCGCGCAGGTCGGCTCGGGCGCGCTCGTGGTGTGGGGCGCGGCGCCGGAGGACACGCGCGTCTACGTCGACGGCGTGCGCGTCCCGCGCCTCTACCACGGCGGCGGCCTGCGCTCCGTCGTCGCGACCGATCTCGTCGAGTCGGTCGAGCTCGCGCCGGGGGGCTACGGCGCCGCGTTCGGCCGCGGCCTCGGCGGCCTCGTGACGGTGCGGACGCGGCGCCTCACCGAGCCGCGCCTCCACGCGAGCGCGGGCGTCGACCTCCTCGACGCGTCCGCCGCGCTGCGCGCCCCGATCGGCGAGCGGCTCCACGTCGCGATCGCGGCGCGCCGGAGCCACCTCGACGCGGTGCTGAACCCGATCACCGGCGGCGACGCGAAGGACTTCTTCCCGATCCCCCGCTACGAGGACGCGCAGGCGCGCGTCGCCTACGAGGTCGCGAAGGACGAGCGGGTCGAGGTCACGTGGCTCCACTCGAGCGACGACGTCGAGCGCGTCGCGACGAGCACCGATCCGCTCCTCCGCAAGCTCGATCGCCGCGTGCTCGCGTTCGAGCGCGTCTACGCGCGCTGGGAGCGCGGCGGCGCGAGCGTGGTCCCGTGGTTCGGCCTCGACCGCGCGCGGCGCGAGGACCGCTTCGGCGAGGTGCCCGCCTTCTCGCGCCAGGACACGACGCTCTACGGCCTCCGCGCCTCCTATCGCGGATCGATCGCGAAAGACGTCTCCGTCGCGGTGGGCCTCGACGCCGAGGTCGACGACGCCCGCCTGACGCGCAGCGGCTCGATCACCACCCCGCCGCGCGAGGGCGATCTCCGCGTCTTCGGTCAGGCGCCGGCCGATCGCGTGAACGCCGATCGATGGAAGGTCGTGACCGCGGGGATCGCGCCCTATTCGGAGTTCGATATTGGCCTGTTCGGCGGGCGCGTCCACGTCGCGCCGGGCCTCCGCTTCGATCCCTACTTCGTGAGCGTGAGCCGCAAGACCCCGGCGGTGGGCGACACGCCGGGGCTCGGCGCGTTTCGCCAGGGCGCCGCGCTCGAGCCCCGGCTCGCGGTGCGATGGCAAGCGGAGCCGCGCCTCCTGCTCCGCGCGGCGTATGGCCGATATCACCAGCTCCCCGCGGCGGAGGACCTCTCGTCGGTGTTCGGCAATCCGGCGTTGCCGGCGGCGGGAGGCGACCATTTCGTCCTCGGCGGAGCCTTCAAGGTATTTCCCAAAACGGCGCTCGAGACGACCTCGTTCCTCACGCTGTCGTCCGATCTCTCGATGCGCAACCCCGCCGCCGCGCCGCTCCTCGCGGAGGCGCTCCTCCCGGTCGGCGACGGCCGCGCGTACGGCGTGCAGACGCTGCTGCGCCAAGAGCTCTCGCGCCGCGTCGCGGGCTGGGTGAGCTACGCCGTCACGCGCAGCGAGCGCCGCGACACGCCGGCCGGCGCGTGGCGCCCCTCGGACTATGACCAGACCCACGTGCTCTCCGCGGTGGGCCGCGTGGAGCTCGGCAAGGGCTGGGAGGTCGGCGCGCGCGCGCGCTGGTCGAGCGGCTTCGCGCGCACGCGCGTCGGCGCCGCGATCTACGACGCGCGCCGCGACGTCTACGCGCCCCTCTTCGACCCGAAGAACCGCGATCGTCTCCCGGCGTTCTTCCAGCTCGACCTCCGCGGTAGCAAGCGCTGGACCCTCGGCGCCGCGGGCGCGCTCGAGGCCTACCTCGAGGTCCAGAACGTCACGAACCGCGAGAACCCGGAGGAGGTCGTGTACTCGTCGAGCTACCGCCGCCGCGCCTACGTCACGGGCCTCCCGCTCCTCCCGGTCGCCGGCCTCCGGTGGGAACGATGAGCGCCCCCCGCCCCATCATGATCGCGCCGGCACCGGCTCGCGCGAGTGCGCATGCGGATCGCGTGAGTGGGGGCGTGCTCGTCGGCGTGGTGAGCGTGATGCTGGCCGTGTCGTGCACGCCGGCGCTCGAGGACGACGCGAGCCGCGCCGACGAGCCGCGGGTCCTCGCGGTGCGCGCGGAGCCGGCGGAGGCGCGGCCGGGCGAGAGCGTGACCTTGACCGCGCTCGCGACGGACGGCACCTCCGTCGCGTGGAGCCTCTGCCTCGCGCGGAAGGCGCTCGCGGAGTCCGGCCCCATCGCGAACGAGTGCCTCGTGTACCCGGAGTCGAGCGTCGCGCTCGGCGGCGGGCCCTCCGTGCGCGCGGAGCTGCCGCGCGACGCGTGCCGCAACTTCGGGCCGGACCCTCCCCTCGGCACGAACGGCCGCCCCGCCGATCCCGACGGCACCGGCGGCTATTACCAACCAGGCCTCGCCGCCGGCGCGGCGTTCTCGATTCGTGTCCGCTGCGGCCTCGCGGGCGCCACCCAGGCGCAGGTCGCCGAATTCGAATCGCGATATCGAATCAACGAAAACCCCGAGATCGCGCACGTGCTCGCCGACGGCGTCCTGACCACCGGCGCCCTCCGCGCGCGCCCCGGCGCGCGGCTCAGGCTCCGCGTGACCTGGCCCGCCTCGGCGGCCGAGCCCTACGTGGCGTTCGACCCCGCCGCGCGCACGGTGGTCGACCGCCGCGAGTCCCTCCGCGTCTCGTGGCTCGCGACGGCCGGCACCTTCGCCACGTCACGCACCGGCGTCGACGAGGCCGACCCCGCGACGCAGAGCGAGAACGACTTCACCGTCGCCGGCGACGCCACCCTCTATTTCGTATTGCGCGACTCCCGCGGCGGCGTCGCCTTCCGCGCCCTCCGCGTCATCGTCGATTGACCGCCCCGCCGGCGCGGCGGAGCACGAGCGTCTTGCCGAGGAGCGCGAGGAACGCGGAGTTCGTGACGAGGTAGCGTTTCCAGAGCTTCTTCGGCTCCATCGCGAGGCGCCAGGCCCACTCCATGCCGGCCTCCTGCATGAGGCGGGGCGCGCGCGGGACGAACCCCGCCATCACGTCGAACGCGCCGCCGACGCCGAGCATGCAGGGCGTCGCGATCGCGTCGCGATGCTCCTCGCACCAGATCTCCTTGAACGGCGCCGGCATCCCGACGAGCAAGAGGTCCGCCTTCGACTCGCGGATCGTCTCCGTCACCGCCGGGTAATCCGGCGCCTTGAAGTAGCCATTCCGCGCCCCCGCGATCGTGACGCCCGGATACCGCGCCTCGATCACCTTGACGAGCACGTCGAGCCGCTCCTGCGTCGTGCCGAGCAGGAAGATGCGGAGGCCGCGGCGGTCGCCCTCCTCGAGCAGCCGCCGCATCAGGTCGACGCCCGACACCTTGTGCGGGACCGGGGCGCCGAGCCACTTCGACGTCCACACCAGCGGCTTGCCGTCGACGACGACGAGGTCCGCTTTGTCGATCGCGTCCGCGAGCTTCGGATCCTCTTTGGCCATCATCAAAATGGCCACGTTCACCGTGATGATGTGGTGGCTCTTCCGCTCCGGATCCTCGATCCAGCGAAAGACGAGGTCGACCGTCGCGTCCTCCGTGATCGCGTCGAAGGGGCAGCCGAGGAGGTCGATTCGCTCAGACACGCTTCAATATCTCGACGATGCGTTGGTTGGCTTTCCCGTCGCCGTACGGGTTGTGCGCGCGGCTCATCGACGCGTAGTGGTCATCGTCGTCGAGGAGGCGGAGCGACTCCTCGACGATGCGCTCGCGCTTCGTCCCGATCAGCTTCGCCGTCCCCGCCTCGACCGCCTCCGGCCGCTCCGTGTCGTTGCGCGTGACGAGGCACGGCTTCGCGAGCGACGGGGCCTCTTCTTGCACGCCGCCGCTGTCGGTGACGATGAAATGACACCGCTTCATCAAATAAACGAAAGGCAGGTATTCGACCGGGTCGATGAGGTGGATCCGCCCGCGGAGCTCCGCGTCCGCCGCGGCGAGGATCGCCTTCACCGGCGCCTGCACGTTGGGATTCAGGTGCACCGGATAACAGATCTCGACGTCGGGCCGCGCGCGCACGATGTCGACGAAGGCGTTGCACATGTCCTCGAACGGCTTTCCGAAGTTCTCGCGCCGGTGCCCGGTGATCAGGATGAGACGCCGCTTCGGGTCGAGCATCGAGAACCGCTCGTCCAGCGCCGCGCGCGCGGCCGCGTCGTCGTCGAGCTTCTTCGACACCCAGAGGAGCGCGTCGACGACGGTGTTGCCGGTGACGTGGACGCGCTCCGCCGGCACGTTCTCGGCGAGGAGCGCCGCGCGCGAGCGCTCCGTCGGCGGCAGGTGCAGGTCGGCGATGCGGCCGACGAGCTGCCGGTTCATCTCCTCCGGCCACGGCGAGTACTTGAAGCCGGTGCGGAGCCCCGCCTCCACGTGCGCGACCGACACCTTCTCGTAGAACGCCGCGAGCGCCGCGACGAACGCCGTCGTCGTGTCCCCCTGGACGATGATCCAGTCCGGCCGCCACTCGCGGATCACGCCCGTCATCCCGTCGAGGATGCGCGCCGTCAAATCCGCGAGGCCCTGGTTCGCCTTCATCAGATCGAGGTCGAACCGCGGCTTCACGTCGAAGATGGAGAGCACCTGATCGAGCATCGAACGATGCTGCGCGGTGACGCACACCGCCGCCTCGAATGCCGCATCGGCCTCGAGCGCCTTCGAGAGCAGCGCCATCTTGATCGCCTCGGGCCGCGTGCCGAACACAGAGAGGACGCGCTTCTTCCGCTCGGACATGAAGGCGGCGATGGTAGCGTGCGCGCATGCGCGTCGTCCATCTCACGACCGAGTTCCCGTGGCCGGCGACGAGCGGCGGCCCCGTCCGCACGCTCTCGCAGCTCCGCATCATCGCGTCGCTGCCGGAGGTCACGTCGATCACGCTCCTCTCGGTCCGCGAGACCGACGTGCCGAGCGTCCACGTCGACGCGCTCGCCCACGCCTTCGACGCGGACGGCTCCGCGGGCAAGCTCCTCGTCGAGCCCCCCGTCTTCCACCCGATCCACCTCTTCGACTTCAAGCAATACGTCCCGCGCGTCATTGCGCTCCGTCTCCTCGGCACGCCGTACCTCGCCGGCAAGTGGGACTCGAAGCACCTCCGCCCCAGGCTCCGCGCCGCCCTCACGCGCGATCGCCCCGACGTCGTCTACATCGATCACCTCGGCATGGCGGAGTACCTGCCCGACGTGAAGGCGGTCTGCCCCCGCGCGCGCGTCGTCCTCGATCAGCACAACGTCGAGAGCGACTTCTTCAAGCAGTTCGCCGGCGAGAAGACGGGCCCGAAGAAGCTCGTCGCCCGGGCCGAGCACCGCGCCGCCGCGGCGTTCGAGAAGCACGTCCTCCGCACCGTCGACGCCGTCGTCGCGATCTCGAACGAAGACGCGAAGGTCTTCGCCGACTTCGTCCCCTCCGTGCGCGCGCACGTCGTCCCGGTCGTCATGACCTTCGACGAGAAGCAGCGCCCCCACCCCGGTCGCCCGCACTTCTGCTACGTCGGTAGCCTCCGCTGGAAGCCCAACGTCCTCGGCCTCGATTGGTTCTGCCAAAAGGTCTGGCCCCTCGTCCGCGCGCGCGTCCCGAATGCCACCTTCGAGATCGCCGGCGTCGGCCTGAAACCGGATGACAATGGCAAGTTGCCAATCCCCGAAACCTGGAGAGCCCCCGGCATCGAGACGGTGGGCTTCCTCGAAGACCTCGAGCCCCTCTACGCGCGCTCCCTCGGGATGATCGCCCCCATCACCGGCGGCTCGGGCGTGCGGATGAAGCTCCTCGAGGGCTTCCGCGCCGGCCTCTCCGTCGTCACGACCCCGGACGGAGCTTTCGGATTGCCGCTCACCGACGGCAAGGAGGCACTCATCACGCAGGACCCGGCCGCCTTCGCCGAGCGCGTCGCGCGCATCGTGGACGACGGCGACCTCCGCGCGCGCCTCGTCCAGGCCGGCTACGACTTCCTCGAAACGCACCACTCCCTCCGCGTCGCGCAAGACGTGATGCGCGACGCCCTCGGAGCTCCGATTCCCAAATAGCGACGATCGAGGTGAGCTTCTTCATCGCGTTTTCGACCGACGGCGGCGACTGGTTCGAGCGCCTCGACCCTCCCGCCGGCGCGCGCAAGGAGACCGTCCCGAACCTTCATCTCACGCTCGCGTTCCTCGGCCGCATCCCCGAAGACCTCGCCCGCGCCGCCTTCGAGCGCGTCCGCGCGTGGCCGCCCTTCACCTGGGCCGGAACGGTAGGCCCCATCATCCCGCTCGGCCCGCCGCACAAGCCCTCCGTCCTCGCCGCCACCATCGCCGACAACCGCGCCCCGCTCGCGGCGTTCATGACCGCGCATCGCGACGAGCTCACCGACGCCGTCGGCGCGCCGCGCGAGCAGAAGCCCGCGCTCCCCCACGTCACGGTGGCTCGCTTCCACTGGAAGACGACGCCCGCCGAGCGCGCCGCCGGCGTGGCGTGGGGGCGCGCGACCGATCTCCATGCCCCGCCCATCTCCCTCGGCGAGCTCGCGCTCTACGGACCGGCGCCCGAGCCGCGCGTCCCGCGCTACCGCATCTTCGCTCGAACCGCTGCGCCGCTCGGAGTCAGAGCTGGAAGTCTTTGACGACCGCCATGTGCTGCATGTTCTTCGCGCTGCTGTCGGTCGCCATGACCGGCGCGACGTCGGCGAGCGGCGTGTAGACGCGGCTGTCGAAGACGAGGCCCTTCTCGAAGCTGTTCGCGCCGATGACGGTCGGCACCTGGTGCGGGGCGAGGTTCGGCGAGGCGAGGACCCAGTCGTAGGGCTTGCCGCGCGGCGCGTTCGTGTTGCCGTTGCCGTCCGCGTCGGCGGGCTGCGCGCCCTTGGCGTCGACGATCTCGTCCAGCGTCGTGATGCAGGTCTCGCCGCGCGTGTCGGTGTTGAGGTCGCCGCCGACGATCACGTACTCGCCGTCCTTCACGACCTCCTTCAGCTTCGCGACGAGGTCTCGCGCCGAGTTGTTGCGCGTCGTCGCGTTCGCGGTGAGAAGGTGCACGCTGACCGCCCAGAGATCGCGATCGCCCGGCACGTCGAGCTTCGCGTACACGAAGCCGCGGTCCGGCGCGTCCGGCCAGCGGCCCGACTCGAGGATCGGGAAGCGGCTGACGACGCCGTTCGGGATGTTCAGGCCCGTCCCCGCCTCGCGGTAGTAGTTGTAATCTGCACCGAATGTCTCGGTGACCCAGCCGCGGAGCGCGGCGTCGGACTTGTCGCCGACGTTGAGCTCCTGGACGAGGGCGATGTCCGCGCGGAGCCCCTTGAAGATGCGGCTGCCGGGGCCCTCGTCGTAGGTCGGTCGATCGCCGCTCGTCAGGTTGCCCGCGACGACGCGGACGTTCGCGGCGCTGCCCGGCGGCGAGCCTCCCTCCGTACCGCCGTCCCGCTTCGGCGCGCCGGAGCTCCCGCCCGAGCTGGAGCTGCTCGAGGCGTTGTCGCTCGGAGCGCCCGACGAGCCGCCGGCCGGCGTCGCCGCGCCTCCGTCTCCACACGCGCCGGCGAGGACGACGACGAACGCGAGGCAGACGGCGCGCATCCGCCGATGTTAGCGCAGCTCGGGCCGAAGCAGCTCCGCATCGCCGTCGACGTCGACGCAGCTCGAGCCGTGGCAGAGGAAGAGCGTTCCTCCCGGGCTCACCGCGAAGCTCGTCGGCGGCCACACGCACGGGAGCGGCGGGTCCGCGGACTTCTTGCACGCCGCGATCACCTCCGCCTCGCCCGCGTTCGGCATGAGCACGTCGGCGAGGGTGAGCTCCTCGATCTTGCCGCGGACGACGCGGAGCGTGATCGACTCGTACTTCACGGTCGGCTTCGCCGCGTCGGGCGCGCCCGCGTCCGTCTCGGCGTCGAGCGACGAGCACGTGATGCTGACGAAGCTCGTCTTCGCCGTCTGCGCGTGGCAGTCGATCGCCGCGCCGGTCGCGACGGCGGCCTCCTCGCGCGCCGCGAGCCACTCGCGCAGCTTCGCCTGCATCGCCTGGTCCGGGTGATCGACGCGGATCGATCGCTGGTTCAGCGCGCCGTCGCCGAGCTCCAGCTCCTTCACGTCGAGGACGAGGTCCCCCGCGGCGTCGTACGGCTCCTCCGCGAGCGCGGCCTCCGCCGCCGCGTCGCCCGCCGGGCTCGCCGGATTCTCCTCGTCGCCGCGCCGCGCGATCAGCACCATGACCGCCACGGCGAGCACCACTCCGAGGACGGCGAGAGCAACGCGTTTCACGGCGCCGCCAGCATCGCATACCGCCCCGTTCTCGGGTATAGGACCCGCGCCGATGCGTCTTCTGTTCGCTGTCCTCTTCAGCCTCGCCGCGCTCGTCTTCGTTCGCGAAGCGAGGGCGGACGAGCCGGAGCCGCCGCCGACGGTCTACCTCTACACGATCGGGCCGCACAGCGACTTCCCCTCCCGGCTCGGGCACGCGTTGCTCTGCGCGCGCGAGGCGGGGCACGACGAGCCCGCGCACGGTCGCTGCTTCGATTACGGCGTCGCCGACAGCGAAGACATGTTCGAGGTGGGCTGGACCGCGATGCGGGGGCGTCCGAACTTCGTGCCGGTCGTCATCGGTGAGAGCGTCATGCTCGAGTTCTTCAAGGAGAGGGGGCGCGCGATCGAGCGGCAGAGCCTCCCGCTCTCCGGCCAGGAGGCGGCGAGCCTCGTCGGCGCGATGGAGCGGGAGGTGAGCTCCGGCAAGCCCTTCGCGTACCACCCGTACTGGGCGAACTGCACGACCAAGCTCCGCGATCACATCGACGTCGCGACGAACGGCAAGCTCCGGCCGGGCCCCTCGACGATCCCGCCCGGCACGCTGCGCGACTACTTCGAAGAAGGGCACAGCGGACGCATCGCCATCCTCACCGCGATGGCGATCTACTTCGGCGAAGGCAACGACCACCGGCCGACGCCGTGGGAGGCGATGCTCGTCCCCGCCATCTTGCGCGACGGCGTCGCGGAGCGGTTCGGCGTGCCGCCGGAGCAGGTCGCGGAGCGGCTCGAGCCGGTGCTGCCGACGAGCCGCGCGCTCGGTCGCATCGTCGTGTTCGTCGTCGCGTTCGCGCTGTTCCTCACCGTGCGCTTCTGCGCGCGGAGGGATCGGCTCGGGCTCGCGCTCAAGATCGTCGGCGGCACGCTCGGGACGCTCGCGGTCACGGTGGAGATGACGAGCGCGCTCGTGAAGTGGCCGGAGATCAGCCACAACTGGGCGCTCCTCCTCTTGTGGCCGATCGACCTCGCGCTGCCATACCTCGGCAAGCGGCTCGCGCTCTACTTGAAGATCCGGATCGCGGTCACGGTCGTGGTGGCCGTCCTCGAGATCGTGAGCGTCGCGCACCAGCCGCTCCTCCAGCTCGTCGCGCTCGTCGTGCTCCCGTTCGCGGCCCTCCTCTCCGCCCTCAAGTCCGCGAAACCGGTGACGGAAACGGAGCCCGCTCCCGCGGTGTAAGGCCGTGCTCGACGCCCGCGTTGATCGGGCATGCGAACGAGCTCGGTCCTTGCGGTGATGGCGTCGGTGGTGGCGGTGGCGTGCGGCGGCTCGATGGATCGCGCGCCCAAGTCTGCGGCGGCGCCCGCGGCCGAGCCCTCCGGCGGCGCCGCGTACGCGCCGTCGGAGTCGGAGTCCGCGAGCTACGCGCAGCCCGGCTACCCCGCCGCGACGCCCTCTCCCGCCGCTCCGCCGCCCGCCGCCGGCGCGCCTTCGCCCGTCGTCTCGGCGAGCTCCGCGAAGGAAGAGGCGCGCGCGGCCGACGCGCCGATCGCAGTGTCGCCGCGGTCCGAGCCGCGCCGCCTCCCGCAGCCCGGCCAGCTCACCGCCGGCATCTGGGACGACAACCGTAACTACGAGTTCTGGAAGCCCTACGCCCTCGGCTTCCGGCGCGACAACGGCGGCGACTTCTCGATGTTCACGGAGCAGGAGATGGAGACCGCGCGCGACGCCGCGAACGCGGCGCAGTCGCCGCGCGGCGAGCTCGACGTGCAGCTCGTGCTCGACACGACCGGCAGCATGGGCGACGAGCTCTCGTACCTGCAGAGCGAGTTCGACTCGATCGCGGCGCGGATCAAGACGCGCTTTCCGCAGATGACCCCGCGCTGGAGCCTCGTCCTCTATCGCGACAAGGGCGACGAATACGTGACGCGGCAGTTCGACTTCACGACCGACACGAACAAGTTCCGCGCCGACCTCCGCGCGCAGTCGGCGTCCGGCGGCGGCGACACGCCCGAGGCGGTGGTGCAGGGCCTCGACGCCGGCGCGAAGATGAGCTGGCGCGCGCAGCAGAGCAACGTCGCGAAGGTCGCGTTCTGGGTCGCCGACGCGCCCGCGCATCCGGGGGAGGGGAAGCAGCTCGCGAGCGTCGTCAAGAACCTCAAGGCGAAGGGCGTCCACGTCTACCCGGTCGCGTCGAGCGACACCGACGACGCGGCCGAGTACCAGATGCGCAGCGCCGCGCAGCTGACCGGCGGCCGCTACGTGTTCCTCACGAACGACTCGGGCATCGGCAACGCGCACGCGGAGCCGCACATCCCGTGTTACGCGGTCACGCGCCTCGACAGCGCGATCCTGCGCTCGATCGAGACGGAGATGACGGGCCGCCGCGTGGAGCCGTCGAACGAGGACGTCCTCCGCACCGTCGGCAAGCCCGACGCGCAGGGCAAGTGCAAGCTCTCGAGCGGCGCGCTCGTCGCGAGCTTCTAGCGGTTGCCTTCGACCTTCAGCGTCCACTTCTCGGTGGCGCTGCACGTGCCCGAGACGTGGCGGACCTCGATCATCACGAGGTAGTCGTCGTCCGCGCCGAGCGTGGCGTCGGGCTGCGAGTGCGAGATCACGTCGTCGCCGGTCAGCTTCGTCGAGCTCTTCGTCGCGGTGCTGCACGACCGCGTGTGGATGAAGAGGTCGTAGTTCGTGCCCGGCGGCGACGTCAGCGTCGCGCGCACGCGGAGCGGCCGCCCCGACCAGCTGTCCTCGCCGACGACGACCTTCATCCAGTACGAGGTCGAGCCGGTGGCGCGCGCGACGTCCGAGTACGAGTCGCCGCTGACGTAGCCGAGGTTGAGCGACGTGCCGGAGCACGTCGACGACGAGCCGCACACCGACGCGTCGCCGCCCGACGACGAACCCGACGACGAAGAAGACGAGGAAGAACTGGAGGAAGAAGACGTAGAAGAAGAGGACGAGCCGGTGGAAGAGGAGCTCGACCCGGACGCAGCACCAGAAGAAGAGGACGAGGACGTCGCTCCAGAGCTGCTGCTGCTCGACGTCGTCGACGCGCCTGCGTCGCCCGTCTCGTCCGCCTCCTGCTCCTCGTCCTCCGGCAGCTTCGTCGGCGGCTTCGTCTTCGGTATCTTCTTGCTCGACGAAGGATCGACCTCCGGCGTTTCGTCGATGGGCTCGGCCGGAAGGAGCCCCATCATCGGGTCGGCGTCCGGCGAATCGGCGCACCCGAACACCGCGAGACCAACCAACGCCGCCGCCAAGAGGGTGCCCCCATGTTTCATGGCGTCGCGTATAGCGCATGAAATGTCCGGCGCTGTCGGCTTTTTCACCACACTCTGAAAGTCTGAAAAACGGCAGCGTTTTCATTCGGTTGTCGTGGGACGGCGAATCTGAAATCGTCCGGGCGCTTCCGGTACGCGTCCTGCTCTGAGGGCTCTTCATGGAGCTTTTCGGGGCTGATCTTCGGGACGTGGCGCGACTGGGGGGTGATCTTCGCGCGGGGACGCGGGCGTGTCGCGAGCACCGCATCGGTGGCGGCCGGACCCTTCGGCACATCCTCGCCGTGATCTCGGCGAGCATCCTGATGACGACGGTCAGCGGGTGCGCGGCACCCACCGAGGACGTCGGCGAGGACGAGGCGGCGACGACCTCGCTCGAGGAGACCGAGCCGACCAGCGCGGCCGGTCCGACCGGTCCGACCCCGGCGGAGGTGATGGCGAAGCTCGCGACGTGCCGCAAGCTGAACGCGAGCCGCTACGCGAAGGACGCCGGCGGCGCGGCGACGATCGACGTCTGCGGAGGCCCGAACGGCGTCGTCTTCTTCACCGCCGACATGGACATCGACTGCGACGGCAAGCAGAGCGCGGTCTGCAACAGGAACACGGACGCCTCGTACCAGCCGCAGACGGCGGGCGTGGACTCGAAGGGCAAGCCGCTCGACGCGGCGGCGCTCCCGTTCATCGTCGTGCCCGGCGTGAGCTCGCGCTGGAGCTACAAGAGCGCGGGGATCAAGATGGGGACGGTCGCGGCCGTCATCTACGACGGCAAGATCGAGTACGGCATCGTCGGCGACGTCGGCCCGCAAGCGATCATCGGCGAGGCGTCGTACGCGATGGCGAAGCGCCTCGGGATCAACCCGCACCCGTCCTACGGCGGCACGTCGAGCGGCGTCACGTACGTCATCTTCCCCGACGCAAAGGTCACGAAGAACGAAGACCACGCCCAGGCGGTGCGCCTCGGCGTCGAGCGCGCTCGCCATCTCGTCGGCGAGTGACACGCGCCCGGCAGCACACGACCGCTGGCCGCTCCCGGCTCGTCGGAGCGCGATACGAAGGTCACGCCGCTGCGCGAGGGCTGCTCGAGGTCACCAACGCCACCAGCGCTTCTTGGGCTTGCGCTTGGGGCGAGGCTCCGGGAAGCCGAGCTCGTACCAGAGCCCGCGGTTGCGTCGCGCAGTGCTTGCGCCCGCGCGCAGCGCTTCGAGCTCGACTTCGTCGTGGGCCTCGAGCGCTTTCCGGCGGTGCTTCTTGTCGCTGTGGCTGCGGGGCGTTGGTCGAAGCGCGAGGTCGGTGAGCTTTCAGTTTTGACGGTTTCTCATTACAATTTGCCAATGCGGGATCGCAGCACCCGTACGGCGAGCCTCCGCGGCAGTTGGTTCGTGCTGGTGCTCGCTTCATGCAACGCCATCGCCGGTCTCGACGGCGAATATGGGGTCAACGAGAGTCTGCCGGACAGCGGACCCGCAGAACCCCCCGAGGCCGGGGGAGCCACCAGCAGCAGTTCGTCGTCGTCGAGCAGCAGTGGATCGTCCTCGTCGTCGTCGAGTAGCTCGTCGGGGAGCACGGACGCGGCGCCGGACGTAAGTGACCCTCCTGACGCCGCCCCGGATGCCACCGATCCGCCGGACGCGGCTCCGGACGCCGCGCCGGACGCCGCGCCCGATGCTGGACTCTCGTTCTGCCAGCGAACGACTGCCCCGTTCTGTAAAGACTTCGAGGACGGAAAGGAGCCGCCGAGCTTTGGCTGGGCTCCCCCGTCTCCCGTCCTCCAACGGGGAACACTCACGCTCGTCGTGAACGAGCTCGAGGGGACCAGTCTTCGCGCGGCGGTCACTCCCGATGGAACTCCGGGCGCGGTCGTCCTCTGGTCGACCGGGACGATGCCGCCGAGCAAACACCTCCGGCTCCGCTTTCGCCTCCGCGTCCCCACCGGAGCCAAGACCTACGCCGTCGTCGGCGCGCTGAGAGTGGGCAATCACGGGATGGAACACGGCCTCGCGGTCGATCCGTGTCCAGAGAGCACGAACGGCTGCTTCCGGGAGAACCAACCGGACGGCCGCACGCCCGGCAGCGGAGGCACCAGGGTCCCGATCGATCCGGGCGTCGTCCACGACGCCGAAGTCACCCTCCGTTGGAGCGGTACGGAGTGGGCAGGCACGGTCTCTGTGAATGGAACGCTCCTCCGCGCCCGACCGAACGCTCTGCCGAACCTGACGACGAGCAACGCCGGGACGCACTTGGTCGGCGTCGGCGCCTTCTATACCGGCAGGCAACCTGGGACGACCGAGGTCATCGTGGACAACGTGTATGTCACTCACGAGCCGTAGGCTTCGTTCGTCGCGCTCCTCGCTCTTCCACTTCCAGATCGGGCTGTGGGCGAACCTCCATCAGGTCCTCATCCACGAGTCGCTGCCGCCGAGGCGGGGCTTCAGGCCCGGCACGGCGTGCACGATCGCCTGGTGATTCCCGTCGTCCACCGCTCGCACGGCTCGAGGGAGCGCGCTCGCCGACGTTCAGGCGCCGGACTTCTTCGCTTCGAGCTGCTCCCAGCGCGCGGTGAGCTTCGCGGCGTGGGCGCGCGCTTCGTCGAGGCGTGACTGGACCGCGACGGCGGCGCCGGCCGCCGCGCCGGGGGCGTAGGCTGCGCCGAGCTCCGCTTCGAGCGCAAGGGCCGCCTGCTCCGCCGCGTCGATCTGGTCCATGATGCCGTCGAGCTCGCGCTGCTCGTTCTTCGAGAGGCCGGACGGCTTGGGCTTCTCGACCGGCTTCGCGACCGGCGCCTTCGCCGGGACCGCCGCCGCTCGCGCGCGCGCCGCCGCGTAGGCCTGGTACGCGCCGGCGTATTGCGTCACGCGGCCGTCGCCCTCGAACGAGAGGATGCCGGTCGTCACGCGATCGAGGAGGTAGCGATCGTGCGTGACGACGAGGAGCGAGCCCTCGTAGGTGGAGAGGAACTCCTCGAGCGCCGAGAGCGTGTCGGTGTCGAGGTCGTTCGAGGGCTCGTCGAGGAGGAGCAGGTTCGCGGCGGAGGCGAGGAGCTGTGCGAGCGCGAGCCGTGCGCGCTCGCCGCCCGAGAGCGCGCCGACCTTCTTCCGCTGCGCGTGCGAGTCGAACATGAAGCGCTCGAGGTAGCTCCGCGGATCGACCCGCTCCTTCTCGACGCTCGGCACCGCGCGCGCGACGGTCTCGAAGATCGAGAGGTCCGGGTCGAGCGACGCGCGCTCCTGATCGAGGTAGCCCACGCGCACGCGGCGGCCGAGGCCGATCGTGCCCTCGGTCGTGACGTGTTTGCCGAGCGCGTCGGGATCGCCCGCGGCGGCGAGGATCGCGCGCATGAGCGTGGTCTTGCCCGCGCCGTTCGGGCCGAGGATGCCGAGGCGCTCGCCGCTCGTCATCGCGAGGTCGAGGCTGCGAACGAGGACGCGCTCGCCCATCTTCATCGTGAAGCCGCGCACGTCGAGGATGCTCTTGCCCGCCTCCGCGACGTCGGCGCCGAGCTCGACGCGGCCCTCGTCGCGGACCGGCTTCGCGCCCTTCGCCTCTTCGGCGCGTTCGATGCGCGCCTTCTGCTTCGTCGTGCGCGCCTTCGGCTGGCGGCGGAGCCACTCGAGCTCGGTGCGGAGGAAGTTCTGGCGGTTCTTCTCCGTGCGCTCGGCCATCGCCATGCGCTCCGCCTTCGCCTCGAGGTACGCGGCGTAGCCGCCCTCGTAGGCGTAGACCTGCCCGCGCTCGACCTCGATCGTGCGGTCGGCGATGCGGTCGAGGAGCCAGCGATCGTGCGTGACGAAGAGGACCGCGCCGCGGAACTCGTCGGCGAGGAACTTCTCGAGCCAGTCGATCGTGTCGGCGTCGAGGTGGTTGGTCGGCTCGTCGAGGATCATCACGTCGGGCTGACCGACGAGGACCTGCGCGAGCGCGACGCGACGGCGCTGGCCGCCGGAGAGCTGGCCCGCCGCGCGCTCGATCAAGTCCCCGACCCCGAGGTGATGGAGCACGCGCTCGACCTCGTGCGTGCGATCCCACCCCCCGAGCCGTTCGACCTCGGCGCCGGCCGCGAGCTGATCGGAGAGGAGCTCGTCGGTCGCCTCGCCCGCCGCGATGCGGGCGGTGATCTCGTCGTGCCGCTTCTTCGCGTCGAGCCACGCGTCGAGGCCGCGCTCGACCGTCGCGCGGACCGAGAGCGCGCCGTCGAGGTCCGGCTCCTGCGCGAGGAACGCGACGCGCGCGCCGCGACGGAGCGCGATCGTGCCGCCGTCCGCGGGCTCCACGCCGGCGAGGATCTTCGCGAACGTGCTCTTGCCCGCGCCGTTCCTGCCGACGACGCCGACGCGTTCGCCCTCGTCGATCGTGAGCGACGCCTTCGCGAGGAGCACGCGCTCGCCGTAGGCTTTGTCGACGTCGAGGGCCGCGAGGACGCTCATGCGCCCGTGAGTCATACCCGAGGAGCGCGCCGAAATGCGAAGGATCTTCGCATCTTGGCGACTGGATCGCCGCGGTTGCTCGGGCTACGGCGGCTGCTAAGCTTGCTCGAGGCACGGCTGGTCACGGGCACGGTTTGAGGTCTCTCGGAAAATTTAGAGGGGAATCGGGCACGACTCGCAGACGGACTGTCGGCGTGGTGGGCACCGCTACGCATTTCCATCCGCCGATTGAACGGCTCGCGTCGGGTGGACTTCGGGAACGGGATCTGAGCCGGTTGGAAACGGGATTCGAATGAGCTCGCGCCTCTACGTAGGAAACCTCTCCTACGACACCGATACGGAGACGCTCCGTCAGGCCTTTTCCGCGAGTGGCGAAGTTACCGACGCCCACGTCGTGATGGACCGCGAGAGCGGCCGTTCGCGTGGCTTCGGCTTCGTCACGATGGCGACGCCCGATCTCGCGAAGAAGGCCATCGAGACCATGAACGGCACCATGCTCGACGGCCGCGCCATCCGCGTGAACGAGGCCGAGGAGCGTCCGCGCGGCGGCGGCGGCGGCTTCGGCGGCCCGCGCAGCGATCGCGGAGGCGGCGGCTTCGGCGGCGGGGGAGGTGGTCGCGGCGGCGGCGGCTTCGGCGGCGGCGGCGGCGGCTTCGACGGCAGCCGCGGTCGCGGCGGTGGCCGTGGCGGTGGTGGCGGCGACTTCGGCGGCGGTCGCGGCGGCGGTGGCCGCGGCGCGCGCGGTCGCTGAAGCAGCACGATCGCTGCGACGCGCACGGTCGCTGAGGCGCTCGGTCTTCCGGCGCGTCAAGGCGACTTCGACGAGCTCGATTCTTCGGAAGGGCCGGCGGCTTTGCTGCCGGCCTCTTTCTTTCGCGCGGCGAGCGCGGTGAGCGCGCGGCGGCGGAGGCGATCGGACCAGGGCGGCGCGGCGAAGTGGAGGTCGCGCGCGTTCGGGGTGGCGAAGCGGAGCTCGCGGTCGCCGCGGAGCGTGATGACGCCCTCGTCGACGTCGACGGCCTGCACGCTCTCGATCGCGAACGACTCGCTGTCGAACGCGCTCCGCAGCTCGAAGGAGCTCCCGCGGACGACGAGCTGCCGCGCGAGCAGGAACGTACGGAGCTCGATCGCGAAGAAGACCAGCACGAAGGCGCCGTACCAGGCGTGCGCGGCGAGGAGCACGAGCGTCACCGCGACGAAGCGGAACGGCGCGAGGAGATCGCCCTTGCGCGGCCGGTTCCCCGCGACGACCTCGTGCCCGCCGAGCGCGCGCGCGAACCGCTTCGCCTGCTCCCGGTTCTCGAACCACAGCGCGAGGAGCGCGAGGTCTCCGCCGTGGCCGCGTGACTCACGCGGCACGCGCTCCCGAAGGTCGCAGAGGCCGATCACGACGCGCGGCTCGAGCGGATCGTCGTCGAGCCACACGTCGCGGACGTCGTCACGCGCGATGAGCTTGCCGCCGACGTCGAGCGCGCGGTCCTCCGTCACGACGACGTGCTGCGGCGTCGAGCCGAAGCGCCGGCCGACCGAGCTCGCGACGAGGAACGGCAGCATCACGAACGCGGGCACGAGCCCCAGCGCGACCGCGATGCCCGCGACGACGACGAGCGCCGCCGCCGCGTTCGCCCACGGCGGCCGCCGCTCGACCTCGACGTCGAACGGAAGCGCGTCGCTCAGAACGTGTCCTTGAGGCGCTGGGTGAGGGTCTCGAGGACCTTCACCCGCGCGTAGTACTTGTCGTTCGCCTCGACCGTCGTCCACGGCGCGTAGGCGGTGCTCGTGCGGTCGATCATGTCGCTCGCGGCGACGACGTAGTCGTCCCACTTCTTCCGGTTGCGCCAGTCCTCGGCCGTGATCTTGAACTGCTTCCGCTTCGTCGCCTCGCGCTCCTTGAAGCGCTTCATCTGCTCTTCTTTCGTCACCGCGAGCCAGAACTTCGCGACGACGTAGCCGCTCTGCGAGAGCTGCTCCTCGAACTCGTTGATCTCGCGGTACGCGCGCGACCACGCGTCCTCCGTCGCGAAGCCCTCGACGCGCTCGACGAGGACGCGCCCGTACCACGAGCGATCGAAGATGACGAAGCGGCCGAGGCGCGGGACCTGACGCCAGAAGCGCCAGAGGTACGGCTGCGCGCGCTCCTCCTCCGTCGGCGCGGCGATCGGGATGACGTGGTACATGCGCGCGTCGATCGCCTGCGTGATGCGCCGGATCGCGCCGCCCTTGCCGCCGGCGTCCATGCCCTCGAACACGAGGACGATGGAGTGCTTCTGCATCCCGCGGTGGCGCGAGAGGCGCCCGAGGGTCTCCTGCGCGCGCTTGAGGCGCTTCTTGTAGTCGTCCTTCTGGAGCGCGCGCGAGTAGTCGAGGTTCTTGAGGAGCCCGGTCGTGTCGATCGTGTTCAGCATCGACACCGCCGACGCCGGCATCGCGCGCGCGCCCGTCGCCTTCCCGTTCGTCTTGGACTTCGGCGTCGCGCCGAGCCGCCCGCGGATGGCGGCGAGGAGCGCGCGCCCGACCGTGAGGGTGCGGTACTTCTCGTTCGCGCCGTCGATCACGAGCCACGGCGCGGCGCCGGTGCTCGTCTCGCGGAGCGCGTGGGCCGACACGCGGCGGAAGCGATCGTACTTCTCGAAGCTCGCCCAGTCCGCCTTCGTGACGCGCCAGCGCGTGAGCTTGTCGGCCTCGAGCTCCTTGAGCCGCTTCTTCTGCGCCTTCTTCGAGAGGTGAAACCAGAGCTTCACGAGGACGGTGCCGTCGTCGACGAGGACCTGCTCGAAGTGCCGGATCGCTTCGAGCTCGACGTCGAGCCCGCGGTCGTCGGTGCGGCTCTCCACCCGCTCGTTGATCGGGTTCGTGTACCAGCTGCCGAAGAGGACGCCGATCTTGCCCTTCGGCGGGAGCGCGCTCCAGAAGCGCCACATCGGTGGGCGGAGCCGCTCCGCCTCCGTCGGCGCGCCGAACGCGGTGCTGCGGACGTGCCGCGGATCGAGCCACTCCTGGAGGAGGTTCACCGTCTCGCCCTTCCCCGCGCCGTCGACGCCGTTCACGAGGACGATCACGGGGAACGACTTGTCGTCGAGCATCTCGTACTGCGCGTCGAGGAGCGCCTCGCGCAGCGTCTCGATGTCCTTGTCATAGGTCTTCTGGTTGACCTCGTGGCGCATCTCCGCGGACTCGAACATCGACCCAGAGTACGCTAATCGTCAGGGCGATGGCGGACGAGGAACAGCCGAAGGAACCGCTCGCTCCGGAGGAGCCGGAGGCCCCGCCGAACAAGCTCCACGAGTGGGGAGCGGCCGCCCTCATCATGGTGCTCCTCGCCGGCATCCTCTACACCTTCCTCAGCTTCATCCGCGGCGCGGGCATGTGAGTTGTTCTTCGTCCTCTCGAAGATCCTCGACGTCCTCCTCTCGCCGCTCGCCTGGGCGATGATCTTCGTCGCGCTCGCGACGCCGTGGCGGCGTCCGCGCCGCCCTGCCCGCTGGAAGCGGCAGCGGCTCTTCGCGGCGCTCGGCCTCGCGACGCTGTACCTGTTCTCGACCGACCTCGTCGGCAACTGGCTCTTCCGCCGCCTCGAGCAGCAAGCGGTGTCGACCTACCGCCCGGACGAGGTCTACGACGCGGTCGTCCTCCTCGGCGGCGTGGGCGACGAGCGCGTCGAGGCCGAGACCGGCGAGCTCGCCTGGAACGACAGCGTCGAGCGCCTCATCACCACCCATCGCGTCCTCGCGGAGGGCCGCGCCCGCTTCGCGATCCTCTCCGGCGGCTCGCTCGATCCCGCGCTTGTCGACCACACCGAGGCGCGGATGCTCGCGCGCCAGCTCGCGCGCTGGGGGATCGCGCCGTCGCGGCTCATCGTCGAGGAGCAAGCCAGGAACACGCGTGAGAACGCGGTCTACTCGAAGCGGATCGTGGAGGAGCGCGCGTTCACGAAGGTGCTCGTCGTCACGAGCGCGTTCCACATGCGCCGCTCGGAGGAGTGCTTCGCCGCGGTGGGGCTCCCGGTCGACACGCTCGCGACGGACTTCCGGGCCCACGGGTGGCCGCCGGACTCGTGGCTCCCGCGCGCGTCGTCGTTCCAGATGTCGACCGCCGCGCTCCGCGAGACGTTTGGACTCTACATCTATCGCGCGCGGGGTTACGCGCGCGCGGCGAACAGGTAGGATCCACGCGTGGAAGACGACGGCCGGACGGTGGCGGGGATCGGCGTGGCCCCCGAGCCCGCGGCCGAGCGCACCGTCCGCGGCGGGACGCCGGCCGGGATGGAGCCGCGCGAGCCGAGGCCGAGCATCGCCGGCATTCGGCGGATCGGCCGCGGCGGCATGGGCGTCGTCTGGGAGGCGCACGAGCATCGCTTCGAGCGCCCCGTCGCGATCAAGGTCCACGCCGACGGCGGTCCCGAGCGGTCGAAGGACGAGCTGTTCGCGGAGGCGTTCGTCGCGGCGAAGATCGGCGATCCCGGCATCGTCCGCGTGCTCGACGTCGGCTACACGCTCGACGAGCAGCCGTACTACGCGATGGAGCTCGTCGCTGGGACCGACCTCGCGGTGCTCCTCGCCGACGGCGCGCTCTCGCCGCGCCGCGCGATCGACGTCGCCGCCGACATCGCGCGCGCGGCCGCCGCCGCGCACGAGCACGGCGTCATCCATCGTGACCTGAAGCCGCGCAACGTCATCATCGACGTGAGCGGGCGCGCGCGCGTGCTCGACTTCGGCATCGCGCTCAACGTGCGGGCGGGGGATCGCTTCGAGGGCGTCGTCACCGGCTCGCCGAGCTACATGGCGCCCGAGCAGGCGCTCGGTCAGAAGATGGGGCCGCAGACGGACATCTTCGCGATCGGCCTCGTCCTCTACGAGATGCTGACCGGCACGCGCGCCTTCACCGGCGCGACGATCCCGGAGCTCCTCGCCGCGATCTGCACCGCGGAGCCGGAGCCGCCGTCGGCGCGGAACCCGGCCGTGCACGAGGACCTCGACACCGTCGTCCTCCGCTGCCTCGCGAAGGACCCCGCCGAGCGCTTCACGAGCGCGCGCGTCCTCTTCGAGACGCTGCGCGCGCTCGCGGAGGGCAAGAGCATCGACGTCACGCCGCTCAGCATGCGGCGACCGTCGTACACGCCGAAGGTCCTCACGCCGCCGCCGCCCGATCGGCCGCGGCGCGAGGACGCGAAGAAGCACCTCGCGTGGACGTGGAAGCTCGCGTCGTCGCCGCAGGCGCTCTGGCCGTACGTCGCGAACACCGAGCGCGTGAACCGCGCGGTCGGCCTCACGCCGGTGAACTTCACCGACGAGCCGAGCCCGGAGGGCGGGGCGATCCGCACCGGCGAGATGCGGGTGATGGGCCTCGCGCTCCGCTGGCGCGAGTACCCGTTCGAGTGGGTGAAGGACCGCGAGCACTCCGTGTTCCGCTGGTACTCGAGCGGACCCGTCGCCGCGCTCTGGAACCGCGTCGCGCTCGAGCCGCTCGACGGCGGCGGCTGCGAGCTCCGTCACGACGTCTGGATGAGCCCGCGCGGCGTGATCGGGCAGCTCGCCGCCTTCGTCGAGACGACGAAGCTCGGGTCGGCGTTCGATCGCTTCTATCGCCACCTCGACGAGGTGCTCGTCGCCGGCAACGGCGCCGATCCGTTCGAGGAGCCGCACGCTCCGACGCCGGAGGTCCGCGCCGCGGTCGATCGCGGCTCTGTGAAGCTGCGCGGGGAGGGGTTCGAGCGGACGCTCGTCGAGAAGCTCGCGCTCCACCTCCTCTTCGCGCCCGAGGCCTCGCTCCGCCGCATGCGACCTTACGAGCTCGCCGACACGTGGGGGACCGATCGCGGCGAGACCCTCGACCTCATGATCCACGCCGCGCACGAGCACCTCCTCGAGCCGGCGTGGGACGTGGTGTGCCCGAAGTGCATGCTCGCGCACGAGACGCTGCGCGAGCTCGCGCACGTGACGCGGATGGGCACGTGCAAGGCGTGCGTCCGCGCGTTCGAGCGCGATCTGCGCGAGTCGGTGGAGCTCGTCTTCGAGCCGCACGCGGCGCTGCGCGCGGTGGACCGAGCGACGTTCTGCGCCGGCGCGCCCGCGCTCCGCCCGCACGTGCTCGTCCAGCAGGTCATCGATCCCGGGTCGGAGCGGCAGGTCGCGGTGGAGCTGCCGCGCGGCACGTACCGCGTCGCCGGCGCGGTCGCCGGTGTCCCCGCCGAGCTCGTGGCGAGCCCGGTCGGGTTCGCGACCAACGTGGTGGTCCTCATCCAGGGCGATCGGATCGAGGCGCGCCCCGCGATCGTCCGCGCGGGCGAGGTCACGGTCGAGATCCGCAACCTGAGCGAGCACGAGGAGACGCTCCGCGTCGAGGTGCCGGGCGCGCGCGCCGACGGCGTCGCGGCCTCGATCGCGATTACGCACCCGTCGTTCCGCGAGCTCTACGACGAGCAGCTCCTCGCGCGCGGCGAGCTCGTGCCGGTGAGCGAGCTCGCCTTCGTGTTCGTCGCGATGAAGGACGCGAGCGCGCTCTACGAGGAGCTCGGCGACGCGGCGGCGTGCGCGGAGCTCTCGCGCCTCGACGAGCTCGTGCGCGCGACGTCGCGCGAGCACGAGGGCACGGTGGTTCCGTCGTCGCTCGACACGCTCGTCGTCGCGTTCCCGAGCGCGGCGCGCGCGTTCAAGGCCGCGCTCGCCGTCCGGCGCGAGATCGCGGCCGCGAAGCTCGGCGGCGCGATCGGCGTCGCGTGCCACGGCGGCCGCTGCATCGCGCTGACGCGGGCGGGCAAGGCGGAGTTCTTCGGCGAGACGCTGCACCGCGGTCAGGCGCTGATCGCGGACTGCCCGCCGGGCGGCCTCGCGCTCAGCGCCTCGATGACGGCGGACCGCGCCGTCGCGGTCGCGGTGCACGAGTCGGGGCTCGCGATGTCGGTCGGCAAGTCGGGCGCGGGCCCCTACGCCGGCCGCCGCGTCACGCTCCTCACTTCGGCGTGACGGGCGCTTCCTTCATCGTGCGAACGCCGGTGACGAGCGCGTCGTGCCAGTCGGCGCGCATCTCTGGCGTGATGGTGTGGCCGACGCCCTCGTACTCCTTGAGCTCGGCGTCGTTCCCCTCCGCCTTGAACGCGGCGATGGTCTCGCGGTCCCACTTGATCTCGAGGACGGTGTCGGTCGTGCCGTGGAGCGCGACGACGGGCGCGGCCTTCGATTTGTTCTTCGGGAGGAGCGGTCCGGGGCACGCGCCCGAGACCGGCACCGCGCGCAGGACGACGTCGGGGTGACGCGACGCCATCGCGTACGAGAGGATGCCGCCTTGCGAGAAGCCGGTGACGACCATCCGCCGTCCGGCCGCGACCTCGAGGAGCGCGGGCCACAGCTTCGCCTCCGCCTCGCCGACGGCGGCGCCGAACTGCTCGTCCGTCATCCCGTCCTCGAAGCGGAACCACGAGAAGCCGCCGCCGTGCGGGGTGAACGCGCGCGGGAGGACGAGGTGCGCCTGGGCGGGGAAGGCCTTCAGGCCCTCGACCCAGTGCTGAGGCCGATCGCCGAGGCCGTGGACGAGGACCACGAGCGGCGATCGCTCGTCCGCGTCGCGCGGGAAGAGCTCGATCATCTCGACGCCGGCGTGGGTCGTCGTCCGCGGCCACGCCGGCTTCGGCGGAGGCGGCGGCGTCTCTTTGCGCGTGCACGCGAGGGTCGCGAGCGGGGCGGCGAGCAGGATCTGACGTCGCGAAAGGAGCACCGCCCGATGGTACAATCTCCGCCGTGCTTCGCTTCGTCGCATTCGGCGCCTTCGTCGCGCTCGCCTTCCTCGCGTGCGCGGACAGCGGTGACGGGGGCGGCGGCGCAGGGCTCGACGCCGGTCCGCCGCCGGCGCCGACGATCGCGCCGTTGACCGAGACGCCGCCCACGACGGTGGACAAGACGCTGGTCCCGAAGACGGCGCGCGTCGATCCGTCCACGACGAAGAACCCCTCGTTCCCCGACGTGCTGGCGGGGATGCTCGAGCAGGGCTTCGGCGAGCTCGGCGCGGGGAGCGGCGACGCGTACGTGACGCGCACGCTCGACGACTCGACGCCGCCGCCGCCGGGGCCCAACGCCAAGCGGCTCACGCGCTTCGTCCACCTCGCCGATCTCCAGATCGCGGACGACGAGACGCCGACGCGCCTCGGCAACTTCGACTCCCCCGGGCTCACGTCCTCCGCGCTCCGCCCCCAGGACCCGTACCTCTGCCGGATGGGCAACGCCGCCGTCCGCACGATCAACGCGCTCCATGCGAAGGACCCGATCGACTTCACCGTGACCGGCGGCGACAACGCCGACAACGCGCAGGTGAACGAGGTCGACTGGGTGCTCGGCTTCCTCTCCGGCTCCCCGAGCGTGAAGTGCGACTCGGGCGACGACACCGACCTCGTGCCCGGTCCGGCGAACGATCCGAAGGACGCCTTCGCGGCGGAGGGGCTCGCGATGCCGTGGTGGTGGGTGACCGGCAATCACGACATCCTCGTTCAGGGCAACTTCGATATCGCGCTTCGTAATTCGGTCGCGATCGGCACCGACGCGAGCGGCGGTACTCGCAATTACCGGGACGGCAAGCCGGGCACGGTCGAGAGCGGCAATTTCGTCGTGCCCGATCCGCGGCGCGCGCTCCTCTCCCGCAAAGACCTGATGGCCAAAGTCGGCGCGGACAAAGACGGCCACGGCATCGGCGCGAAAGAGAAGGAGACGGGGCGCGCGACGTACACCTTCGACGTGGAGGGGACGCCGCTCCGGTTCTTGATCCTCGACACCGCGCACGAGACCGGCGGCGCCGAGGGCGTCATCACGCGGCGTCACGTCGACGACCACATCAAGGAGATGCTCGACACCGCGAAGCGCGACGGCAAATTCGTCATCCTCTCTTCCCATCACGCCGCGACGAGCCTCTCGAAGGGCGACGGCCTCGGCGGGAGCCCGGAGCCGGACGCGCTCCTCACCCAGGACTGGGCGGACTTCATTGGCAACTACGACAACGTCGTCTTCAGCATGGTCGGCCACTCGCATCGTCATCGTGTGCAGGCCGTGCGCGCCACGAACGGCCACGCCTACTGGGAGGTGATGACCGCGGCGATCGCGGATTATCCGCACCAGTTCCGGATCGCGGAGATCTACGATCAGGACAACGGGTGGCTCATGCTCCGCGCGACCGGCGTCGACATCGCGGTGGAGGGCGACGAGGTCGCGGAGGAGGGGCGCCGCCGCGGCGTCGTCGACTTCACGAGCGGCTGGCTCCCGGTCGATGACGTGACGGCGAAGGACAAGAACGTCGAGGTGTGGGTCAAGAAGCCGTGAAGCATCGTCTCCTCTTCTCCTTCTTCGTGCTGCTCGGGCCGGCGCTCGCCTGCAACGAGAAGAAGCCGCAGGTCGAGCCGACGCCGGTGATCGACTCCGCGCCGATGCCGGTCCCGCCGGTCGCGATCAGCGGCGTGCCGGTGAGCACCTTCGTCGACGCCGCGCTCCCCACCACGCCGTACGAGCAGGCGCGGCAATACGAGGAGAACGGCCAGCACTGGATGGCGCGCCTCGTCCTCGAGCCGAAGGCGTTCGGGGCGGAGGGGACGAAGCCGGAGATCGAGCTGCTCGCGCACGTGTGCAACGAGCAGGGCGACGAGGTCTGCGTCGACAAGTGCGCGCAGAAGCTCGGGGTGAAGAAGCTGAAGCTCGACGGCGGCCTCCCGAAGACGCCGCCGGCGGAGGTCCTGCTCGAACACAAGGAGCCGGACACCGACGCGGCGAAGGCGCGCGACCTGTTCCTCAAGAAGAAGACGAAGGAGGCGCGCGACATCCTCGAGCCGAAGGTGGTGGAGGGGAAGGCGTCGACGGACGAGATCCGCCTCCTCAAGACGATCTGCAAAGAGCAAGGCGACCGCATGTGCGTCGCCCTCTGCGACGCGAAGCTGAAGTGACGGTCGAGGCCTGGGCGCGCGCGTACGTCGAGTCGACGGACCTCGCGCACAAGCTCGCGCCGCCCGATCCGCCGGAGGAGTGGTCGGTCGCGCCGGTGCCGCCGCTCCGCCTCGCCGCGCCGGGCCGTCCGCCCGAGCTCCAGGTCACGGCGCGGGCGGAGAAGACGCGCGGCCTCAACGCGCCGTCGGGCCGGGCGCGCGCGCTCCACACGTTCCTCCATCACGAGCTGCAGGCGGCGGAGCTGATGCTCTGGGCGCTCCTCGCGTTCCCGAGCACGCCGCGCGACTTCCGCGCCGGCCTCGTCCGCGTCGCGCTCGACGAGGCGCGCCACATGCGGATGTACGCGGCGCGCATCGAGGCGCTGGGCCATCGCGTGGGCGACTTCGCGGTGCGCGACTGGTTCTGGGAGCGCGTGCCGACGTGCGAGGACGCGGCGAGCTTCTGCGCGGTGATGGGGCTCGGCCTGGAGAGCGCGAACCTCGAGCACGCCGCGACGTTCGCGGATCGCTTCCGCGCCGCGGGCGACGACGAGAGCGCGCGCGTGCAGGAGCTCGTCGGGCTGGAGGAGATCGCGCACGTCCGCTTCGGCGTGCGCTGGTTCACGGAGCTCACCGGCGGCCTCGATTTCGCGACGTGGAGCCGCTGCTTGCCCGCGCCGCTCACGCCGCTCCTGATGCGGGGGCGTCCCTTGGCGCGGGGCGCGCGTAAGAAGGCGGGGCAGAGCGACGCGTTCCTCGACGCGCTCGACGCGTGGGAGCCGTGAGCGGCGAGCACGTCGCGTGGGTGTTGAACCTCGACGCCGACCTCGAGCTCGCGGCGGGGAAGGAGTACGCGCCTTCGAAGGGCGTGCTCGGCGCGATGGCGCAGCACGTGGCGAAGCTCGCGCGCTCGCTGGTGGGCCCGGACGACGTGGTGCTGGCGGGGGACACGTCGCGGCTCGGCGTGGGGGCGGCGGCGCTCCGCGGGCGCGCGTTCTGTCCGACGCCGCGCGCGATCGCGCTCATGCGTCGCCACGGCGTGGAGCCGGAGGTGCATCCGGCGTTCGAGGTGTTGCGGCGGGTGAACGGGCGAGGGTTCTGCGCGGAGCTCGGGCAGACGCTCGCCGGCGCGGTGTTCGTCGTGTCGGTGGAGGAGGCGGCGAGGACGGTGGCGGCGCTGCCGCCGATCGGTCGGCAGTGGCGCGCGAAGCGCGCGTACGGGATGGCGGGGCGAGGCCAGCGGCCGATCGCGCCCGGCGCGCTGAGCGGGGCCGATCGGCGCTTCATCGCCGCGAGCATCGAGCGGGACGGCGGGCTCCAGATCGAGCCGGAGGTCGCGATCGTGCGGGAGCTCACGGTGCACGGGATGCTCGCCGCGGACGGGACGCTCCGGCTCGGACGCGTCGTCGAGCAACGCTGCGACGCGAGCGGCCAGTGGCGCGAGAGCGCGCCGCTCGACGCGGAGGGGCCGGAGGACATCCTGGTACCGTCGCTCGGCGACCTCGGCGACCTCGGCGACGAGGCGCGGCGTGTCGCGTCCGCGCTGCACGCCGCGGGCTACTTCGGTCCGTTCGGCGTCGACGCGTTCGAGCATCGCGACGGCGATCGCATCGTGCTCAATCCGCGGAGCGAGATCAACGCGCGCTACTCGATGGGCTTCCCTGCGAGCGGGCTCCTCGCGGGGCGCGCTTCGGTCGCGGCGCGCGCTCAGGACGCTCCGATCGCTCCGCCCGTTCAGCGCCCGTAGACGAAGCGCCAGACCTCGGGCGCGGCTTCGCGCCAGAGGAGCGCCGAGCCGACGCCGCACACGACGGCGATGAGGACGAAGAGCGCGGTGGCGGAGCGGCTGAAGCGCGCGAACGGCCTCGCGCTGAGGAGCATCGGCGCGGTGCCCGCCGCCGCGATGAGCCAGAAGAAGGAGGGGCCCATCTTGAGCGCCGCTGCCGACGCGAAGGCCACCGCCGACGCGAACGCGAGGCCGACGCCCCACGTCCGCGCGCGGAGCGCGGCGGTGGCGCCGAACAGCATGGCCGCCGCGGCGAGCGCGGTCGACGCCGCGAGCACGTGGACGGGGATCTGCACCGCCGCGCGGCAAAACGCGTAGAGGCCTGCGATCTGCGCGACGAAGAGGGCGGCTTGAAGGCGGTGGAGGCGCATGAAGGGAGCGTAGCATCGAGCGATGAGGATTCGCGCCGTCACGCTGGAAGACCTTTCGGTTTGGGAGGAGCTCTGGCTCGGCTACCAACGCTTCTACGAGGCGGAGATTCCCCAAACCGTCACGCAGCGCACGTGGGCGCGCTTCCTCGATCCGACGGAGCCGATGTGGGCCGCGCTCGCGTTCGACGCCGATCGCGCGGTGGGCCTCGTGCACTGGCTCTTCCATCGTTCGACGTGGACCGCCGGAGACTACTGCTACCTCCAGGACCTCTTCGTCTCCGCCGGCGCGCGCGGCGCCGGCGTGGGCCGCGCGCTGATCGACCACGTCGCGACGGACGCGAAGCGCAGCGGCGCCGAGCGGCTCTACTGGCTCACGCACGAGACCAACGAGACGGCAATGAAGCTCTACGACGCCGTCGCCGAGCGCAGCGGCTTCGTGCAATACCGAAAGCGACTCGAGCCGCCCCCGGTCAGTGGGCCTTCTCGACACCCACCGCCCACGCGATCACGAGGAGGAGCGTAGCCAGGAGGACGACCCCGACCGTGACGAGGAAGATGGCATTCCTGCGAAGTGACTCCCCCAACGTCATCGCGGCCCTCCATCCGCGCGCCCTGACGGCGGCGCCGCGCCCTTCACGTCTCTTCGGTCGAGCCGCCCCGGTGTCGTCGCCGCGCTCTCCGTGTCTCGCCGGCCTGGTGGTGGGCTCTCTGCATCGCGTCGGCCCTGGCGTGGAGTTGGCGACGTGGACTTTGCATCTCGTCGGTCCAGGCGATCTGGCGGCGCCGCTTCCGCTTTGTCGCCGTCGGAGGCGTTCTGCTCCGGTCCGGCCATATCGGTCTTTGCGTCGGCCGTTGCCTTTGCGGCTTTCGATTCACGGTCTGCAGATTCGGCCTGCTTCTCTGTCGTCGCGTCGAGCGTCGCAGCACCGCCTGCGTCCGTCTTCGAGGCGCCGTCGCTCTCCGCTCGCTTCGCGGCCGCGGCGCCTGCCTCCGCGGGCTCCGATTCGGCGTCGGCCGATTCAGCTTCAGCCCGTTTCTCGCTCGTTGTGTCGCTCTTCGCCGTTGCTGCCTTCGATTCGGCGTCGGCCGCTTTGGCCTGTTGGTCGCTCTTTGCGTCGGTCGTCGTCGTCGCCGCCGTCGATTCGGCGTTGGAAGCTTCAGGCCGTTCCTCGCTCGCCGCGTCGTTCGTCGCATCGGCCGCTGCCTTTGCGGCTTTCGATTCAAGGTCTGCGGATTCGGCCTGCTTCTCTGTCGTCGCGTCGAGCGTCGCTGCGCCGCCTGCGTCCGTCTTCGACGCGCCGTCGCTCTCCGCTCGCTTCGCGGCCGCGGCGTCCGCCTCCGCCGGCTCCGATTCAGCTTCAGTCCGCTTCTCGCTCGTTGTGTCGCTCTTCGCCGTTGCTGCCTTCGGTTCGACGTCGGGCGCTTCGGTCTGTTCCTCGCGGCTCGCAGCTTCGGTTTGCTCCTTGGTCGCCGTGCCGTGCGCCGGTTCCCTGTCCGCGTTCGCTGTCTTCGGTTCGTCGCTCGCGGCGTTGGCTTGCGGGGGCTCGGTCGATGTCGTGCCTTCCGCATGGCGGGTGGACGCGAGGTGGGCGCGGGCGCGCGTGAGCGGGTTGTCGGCTTCGGTCGATCGCTCGATCGGGAGATCGTGCTTTTGCCACGCGGCGAAGCCGCCCTCGAGCTCGGCGACACGATAGCCTTTTGCGGCGAACGTGGCGGCGGCGCGCGCCGCTAGTCGGCAATCGGCGGAATAACAAAGGAGCACGTTTTGGCGCTCGCGCGAGAGGCCGTGCTCGGTGTCCCACGCGTCCTCCGGGAGGTTCACGGAGCCCGGAATATGGGCTCGATCGAAGTCCTCTTTCGCGCGTACGTCGACGACGTGCACGGCGCCGTCCTTCATCGCGGACGACAGCTCCGCAGGGCCGGTCGTGAAGGCCAATCGTTCTTCGAAGTATCTCCGTGCACGCTCGGGGTCGGCCGCCTTGCTCGTATTCATGAGCACGTTGGCCTGCAGCGAGCGTGCCGAATCGCGAACGAGGTATGGACGTTGCAGCTGGTGGGCTCATGGGCCGGAGATCGCTTCCCGAAGAATCACCCGAATCACACGAAGAATCCCTCCCCGGAGAATCCGTAGAATCGCTGAGCTCGCGCGTCGTCGCCGGCGGCGGTGTGACGGACGCCGAGGTGGACCGTGCGATCCGCGCCACCTTGGGCGCGCTCGTGGCGCGGATGTCGCCCGAGCTCGCGGAGCGCGTGCGGCGCTCGTTGCCGCCCGCGCTCGCGGCGCACGTGCACGGCCCGCGCTTCGGCGGGGCGCTCGACGTCGCCGAGCTCTACGCGCACGTCGGTGAGCTCGAGGACGTCGCGCCGGAGACCGCGCAGCTCCACGCTCGCGCCGTCTGCGGCGCCCTCGCGCGCTCCCTCCCACGCGCCGTCCTCGCCGCCCTGCGACGCGAGCTCGGCCCCGAAATCGCCGCCACGTTCGGATAGACGCGACGTCGAGCACGCCCCTCGAAATCGCCGCCACGTTCGGATAGACGCGACGTCGAGCACGGCCCCGAATCGCCCGCGCGGACGCGTGCGTGCGAGCGATCAGCTTGCTTCGGCGATGAGCTGTTCCAGGCGGGTGTAGGCCTTGTCGAGGCTCTCCTGGCTGGGGCCGAAGGAGAAGCGCACGTAGTCGCGGAGGCGGCTCGCGCGGTTGTGGCCGTGGCGGCGCTTGCCTGGGTTCACGTCGAAGAACTCCCCCGGCACCGTGATGACCTTCTTCGTCAGGCCCGCGCGGAAGAGGCCCATGCCGTCGCTCAGCGGCGCGGGGAGCGCCGCGACGTTGCCCCAACAGTAGAACGTGCCGTCGGGGACGCGGTCGAAGCGGACCCCCAGGCGCTCGAGGCGCGAGAGCATCTTGTCGCGCTTGTCGCGGAAGCTGTTCTGGATCGCGAGCGTCTCCTTCGTGACGTAGTCGTCGTCGAAGAGCGGGATCGCGGCGCGCTGGAGCGGCTTCGAGCCCCCGCCGTCGAGGAACGAGCCCGCGCTCGCGAAGCGATCGACGACCGACCTCGGCGCGAGCGCCCACGTGATGCGCCAGCCCGGGTAGCGCCAGTTCTTCGTGAAGCCGTCGAAGACGACGACCGGATCGCGATCGACGTCCTTCACGTAGCGCGCCGCGCTCTCGACCGGGAGCTGGCCCGGGCGGCCGCGATAGATGTAGTGCGAATAGAACTCGTCGAGGAGGAGCGTGCAGTCGAGCTCGCGCGCGACGCCGACCCAGCGCTCGAGCTCCTCGCCGGCGACGAGCTTGCCGGTCGGGTTGCAGGGGTTCGAGAGGAGGAGCGCGGAGAGGCCGCGTCCGAGGACCTCGCGCCGGAGATCGTCGGCGGTGAAGGAGTAGCCGCGCTCGCCGTCGAGGAGGATCGGGATGCTCGTGAACGCCTTGAAGATGTCGAGGAGCTCCTCGTACGCGGTGTAGTCCGGGATGAAGTGCCCGAGGTTGATGCTGCCGAGGCTCGCCGCGGCGCGGGTGAGCGCGGCGCGACCGCCGCCGGAGATGCAGACGTTCTCCGCGCTGTACTGCGACGGCAGGCCCTTGCGATAGAGGCGGTTGTAGAGCCCAGCGATCGCCTCGCGCAGCTCCCAGAGGCCCGCGACCGGCGCGTACTCCTGATCGTCGGGGTGGATCCCGAGCGTGTGCACGCGCGCCGGCGCGCCGGGGAGCTCGCCCGTCTCGGGTTGCCCCTGTCCCAGATTGCACCAGTCGGGATCGCTCGACGAGAAGCCGAGCTTGGTCGCTTCGCTCGTGACGAAGATGACGCCGGTCTTGGGGACCGGACGAAACGCGTGCAATTCCTCCATCGCGGCCCACGCTAGCACTACTCTTTCGCCGTGCGCGTTTGGTCGCTGCTCGCCGTCACCGTCGCCGTGTTCGCGGTGGCGGGCGCGTGCGGTCCGAGCGATCGCGAGGTCTGCATCGACATGCAGACCGCGTATTGCCAGCGCCTCGCCGAGTGCTCGCCGTTCACCCTCGCCGTCACCTGGGGCGACGAGAAGACGTGCGCCGCTCGGCGGATGGAAGACTGCCGCCGCGACCTCGACGTCGACGACACCGACACGACGCAGAGCAGCGTCGAAGACTGCGCCCGCGCCTTGCGCGCCGCGACCTGCGAGGACCTCTTCGGCGTGCGGCAGCTCCCGGAGCGCTGCGCGCCGCGCGGCGATCGGGACGACGGTGAGCCCTGCTCCACGAGCGCGCAGTGCCTCGGCGGCCGCTGCCAGATCGACGTCGCGGGCACCTGCGGGCGATGCGTCTCGCTCGGCGCGGCCGGCGCGCCGTGCGCCAGCGCCGACGACTGCGCGGCGGGGCACGGATGCACGCGCGGCCTCTGCGCGCCGCTCGGGCGCGCCGGGGCTCCGTGCGACGCGACGAACCGCTGCGGGCTCGGGCTCGCGTGCGCCGGCGGCGTCTGCGCGGCGCCGCTCGCCCTCGGCGCGGAGTGCTCGCTCGTCGACTCCGGTTGCGACGCGCTGCGGGGGCACGTCTGCGCCGACGCGAAGTGCGTCGCGCGCACCATCGTCCCCGCCGGCGCCGGCTGCGCCGCGCTCCCCGACGGCGGCCTGGGGACCTGCGGCGCCGGCGGCCGCTGCGAGCTCCGCGAAGGCGCGACGACGGTATGCGAGGCGCCCGCCGCGGACGGCGCCGCGTGCGATGACGTCCGCGGTCCGCGCTGCCTCTCTCCCGCGATCTGCGTCGACGGCCGCTGCCGCCTCGCGAGGAACGAGCTCTCGTGCGACTGAGGTTGGAACGTCTCTCTCGGCGGGACCGTCTCTCTCGGGGGCCGGGGGCGGCGAGCGCGTCTTCGCGCGAGATTCCCCCGGCGGGGAGAGCTCGAGAGGGGCAGAGCCCCTCTCGAAACTAGAAAGAGACGCCGGCGATGCTGCAGCCGAGCTCGGAGAGCATCGTCACCGCCGCGCCGTAGCTCGCGGCGTCGTCGGAGGACGCGTTGCCTTGCAGGCTCCGCGCGTAGACGCCTTGCGCGATCGCGGCGAGGCGGAAGATGCCGAACGACATGAAGAACGAGAAGCCTTCGATGCGGTCCCGCTTCGTGAGCTCTTTGTATTGCGCAACTATCTCGTCCTCGGTCGGGATCCCGAGCGCGCCGACGTCGACGCCCGCGAGCCCCCCGCGCCCCGGCAGGTTGAAGCGGTAGCCGAGGCACGCGTACGCGAGGTCGCTGAGCGGATGACCGAGGGTGGAGAGCTCCCAGTCGATGACGCCGATGATGCGCGGCGCGTCGGGGGCGACGAGGAGGTTGTCGATCCGGTAGTCGCCGTGGATGAGCGTCGTCTCGTCGGAGGCGGGGACGTTCGCGCGGAGCCACGTCATGAGCGCTTCCATCGGCGCGATCGTGCTCGTGCGCGAGGCCTCGTATTGCTTCGACCAGCGATCGACCTGGCGCGCGACGAAGCCGCCGATCTTGCCGAAGTCGCCGAGGCCGGCGCGCTCGACGTCGATCCGATGCATCGCCGCGAGCACGCGCACGTAGTCGGCGTAGAAGGTCTTGCGTTCGTCGTTCGACGCGAGCTCCGGCAGCGTCGGGTCCCAGAAGATGCGGTTCGGCACCCATCGCATCACGAAGAACGGCGTCCCGATGACGGCCTCGTCGGTACAGAGCGAGATCGCGTCGGGCACCGGCACGTCGGTGTCCCTCAGCGCGCGCATCACGCGGTACTCGCGCTCGACCGCGTGCGCGGAGGGGAGGAGCTTCCCGGGCGGCTTCTTCCGCACGACGAACGCCTCGTCGCCGGCGCCGACCCAGTAGGTGGGGTTCGACTGCCCGCCCTTGAACTGCAGCACCTCCACCTTCTCGACCCCGAGCCACCGCGCGAGCGCGTCCGCGTCGATCTTGTGAGCTTCGCGCGGCGGTCGCGTATTCGCAGGCGGCGTCATGCCGCCGGATTGTAGTCGATGCGACCCACCGAATCGCGCGGTGGTAGGTTTTCGAGGATGCTCGATGTGTCCGCGAAGATGACGGCGGACGAGTTCCTCGCATGGGAGCGCGAGCAACCCGGCCGTCATCACTACGTTCGCGGCGACGTCGTCGAGGTGGCAGGCGGCTCGCCGCGGCACAACCGGCTGAGCGCGCGGGCGACGTCGGCCCTCGACCGTGCCGCGGTCGGCACGGCGTGCGGGGCGTTCAGCTCGGACCAGAAGCTCGGTCTCCACGACGATGAATTCGTTTGCGCCGACGGGAGCGTCGTCTGCGGGCCGCTTCAGCTGCGTCCCGGCACGAAGGACGTCATCACGAATCCGTCGCTCGTCGTCGAGGTCCTCTCGAAGAGCACGGAAGGGTATGACCGCGGGGACAAGCAGAGAGGTTACCTCGCGCTCCAGTCGCTCGTGCACCTCCTCTTCGTCTCCCAGCGCGAGGTGCGCGTCGAGGTGTATACGCGTCAGGACGACGGCAGCTTCCGTTTCGAGGTGCTCGGAGCCGGGGCCACGATCGCGCTCCAGCAGCCCGCGGCGACGCTCTCGGTCGACGCGATCTACGCCGGCGTGTTCGATCTCCCGGCCGACGACGGATGACGCCGTCCTTCGCGCCGAGGCGAGCGCGTATGCTGCTGCGTCATGTCCTTCGGGTTTCCTCCGCAGCTGGCCGAGCTTCGTACGCGTGTTCGTGCCTTCGTCGATGACGAGGTGATTCCTGCCGAGAAGGCGATCCTCAAAGAGGACGAGACGAAGGAGCGGACCACGCTGAACGCGCTCCGCGTGAAGGCGCGTGCGGCGGGGCTCTTCGTCCCGCACCTGCCCACCGAGCACGGCGGGCTCGGGCTCGGCATCATGGGGATGTGCGCGCTCTTTCGTGAGATGGGGCGCTCGCCCGTCGGCGCGGCGTGCTTCAACTGCGACGCGCCCGATCAAGGGAACATGGACCTCCTCCTCCGCTCCGGCAGCGAGGCGGTGAAGGCGCGGTGGCTCGCGCCGCTCGCGCGCGGCGAGATCACGAGCGGCTTCTCGATGACGGAGCCCGCGCCCGGCGCCGGCGCCGATCCCTCGAACCTCAAGACGCGTGCGACGAAGACCGACGGAGGATGGGTCGTCGACGGTCACAAGTGGTACACGACCGGCGGCGGCGACGCGGCGTTCCTCATCGTGATGGCGCGGACGAGCGACGATCCGCGCACCGGCGCGACGATGTTCGTCGTCGACCGCAAGGCGAAGGGCGTGGAGCACGTGCGCGACGTCCCCGTGATGAGCCCGCCGATCTTGCAGCACCGCGAGGCGGAGCTCCGCTTCCACGCGGTCGAGGTCGGCGACGACGCGGTGCTGGGCGAGGTGGGGCAGGGGTTCATGCTCGCGCAGAAGCGGCTCGTCCCCGCGCGGCTCACGCACTGCATGCGGTGGCTCGGGTGGGCCGATCGCGCGCTCGCGATGTGCCGCGACTACGTGCTGACGCGCGAGAGCTTCGGCAAGACGCTCGCGCATCACCAGCTGATCCAGAAGAAGATCGCCGACGCGGTGCACGGCATCCACGCCGGCAACCTGATGACGATCCACTGCGCCTCGATGCTCGAGGCCGGCCTCGACAAGGAGGCGCGGCCCTACTCGTCGATGGCGAAGAACCACGTCGCGAAGACGCTCTGCCAGCTCCTCGACGATGCGATCCAGATGCACGGCTCCCTCGGATACAGCGAAGATCTGCCGTTTTCCCTCTGGTATCGGTTCGCGCGGTCGGCGCGGATCGCCGACGGGCCCGACGAGGTGCACGACGTGGTGGTCGCGCGCGACTTCCTACGTGGCGCGTTGACGACGCTCGTCTGATCTTCGATCCTGCCGCCCCATGAATTCTGCGGCCGAAGTCCTCGACCTGCTCGCCAAGGACAGCAGCGAAGGCACAGTCACGCGCGTCTGCGCCGAGATCGCCGACTGGGCGAAGGAGGGGCACGCCGCCGAGCTCACGAGCTTGGCGCGCGGCCTCGAGGCCGCCGCGACGTCCGACAAGACCGACGCCTACGAGACCGTCGTCGATCTCGTCGAGGACCAGCTCGCGTTGACGCAGGATCCGGTCGCGATCGACGGCATCCTCGCGCTCGCGAGCGAGCCGCGGCTGAAGTCCCTCGTCGATCCTCGCACCGAGGGGGAGCGCCAGTGCGCGTTCGCCTCGCGCCTCGGGTACGCGCAGACGAAGGAGGCGTTCGCGGCCGCCTTCGATCGCGCGGGCGGCAAGCAGCGCGAGCTGTTCGCGTGCTGGATGCACGAGCTGGTGCTCCGGCGCGTGAGCCTCGCCTCCGTCCCCGCAGCGCAGGCGCTCGCGGAGGAGCTCGCGAAGGACGGTCATCCGCTCGGCGGCCTGCCGCTCGCGCTGCGACCGCTCGAACGCGAAGCACCTTCGTACATGCCGCTCTACGGCGATCGCGGTCTCACCGGCGTGCTCGAGGCGCTCGCGAGCGGCCCGATGTCGGCGCGCTCGATGCCGCCGCCGGACGAGAGCAAGGACGTGAAGATGACGGAGGTCGCTGTCGACCCCGCGATCGCGAGCGCGGTGAAGCCGTGGGGCTCGGGGAAGAAGGGCAAGATCGAGATGCGCGCGTTCGAGGTCACGGCCCCGATCGAGGCGCGCCTGCTCGGCAGCTGGCTCCTCCGCGCGCTCCCGCTCGAGTCGACGAAGGACGTCCCGCGCTCGGGCCTCGAGTGCAAGCGCGTGACGACCGACGCCGTGTTCGGCACCCTCTTCGCCGCGGCGGCGAACGGCGGCGCGCACTCGACCGGCCTCGGCGGCGCGTACGGCCGGCGCGCGGCGTGGACGTCGCTCGCCGTCCTCGCCGGCGCGGCGCCGGACGCGAGCATCGAGGCGATCGAGGCCGCCGCGGGGCGCGCGGTGTTCCTCTCCTTCGGCGCGTCGGGACCGTGGTTCCACGACGTCGCGTGGGACCTCGGCGTCCTCGCGCTCCACGGCGACGGGCGAAAGGTCGTCGTCCTCGCCGCGACCGACGCCGAGTGATAAGGACGAGAGCATGAGCGAGGCTTCCACTCAGCCAGGCCTGCCGACGATCGACGTCAACGAGTACGGCGGCAAGAAGGACGGCGTGAAGCAGCAGATGAACCGGCGGCTGTTCATGCAGCTGCTCGTGTTCCGCACGCGCCCCGGTCCGCACGCGCTGAGCGGCGGTCCGCACAGCGCGCCCGAGTCCCTCGGGCAGGAGCTCCTCGACGCGCTGCGGAAGCGGAAGACCGCGGGCGTCGTTTACGCCGACACGATGGACCCGCGCGGGCTCGCGCTCCTCACGTGGAGCGAGGACCCGAGCCACTTCGTGAAGGAGGTGCGCCCGCTCTTCACCGAGTCGTTCATGGCGCGGGTGAAGCTGCGTCACGACTACGGGATGCTCGGGCGTACGTACGCGACGGGACACGAGCCGGAGCTCGAGTGGACGCTCCTCAAGCGGCCGATCGAGAACGTCACGAACCCCTCCTATCCGTGGCACGTCTGGTACCCGCTCCGGCGAAAAGGGACCTTCGCGAAGCTCGAGCCGATCGAGCAGAGCCACACGCTCCGTGAGCACGCGGCGCTCGGCATCGCCTACGGCCAGGCCGAGCTCGCGCACGACGTCCGGCTCGCGTGCCACGGCATCGACGCGGGTGACAACGAGTTCGTGATCGGCCTCGTCGGCAAGGACCTCCACCCGCTCTCGCACCTCGTGCAGGCGATGCGCAAGACGCGTCAGACGAGCGAGTTCATCGAGAAGATGGGACCGTTCTTCGTCGGCTGGGTCCTCGGGACGAGCACCGGCGCATGAGGCTCTGGCCGCTCGCGGCGCTCCTCGTCGCGTGCGCTTCGACCCCGGCACCTGCGCCCGCTCCGGCGGTCGGGACGGCGCCCGCTCCGGCGGTCGATCCGCTCGACGAGGTCGCGCGCGTTCATGGTGCGCCGGGGCCTTGGGCGGTCGCGGGGTACCGCATGAGCGAGTACGCGCTGAACAAGCTCGGGCTCTCGCGCGGCAGCTTCGACCTCCGGATCACGCATCACACGCCGCCGAAGGTGAAGTACTCGTGCATCGCGGACGGCGCGGCGGCGCAGTCGGGGGCGAGCCTCGGGAAGCTGAACCTCTCGCTCGTCGACGCGTCGGAAGAGGACGTCCTCACCGAGTACGAGAACAAGAAGACAGGACAGAAGGTCGTTCTCCGACCGGCGGCGTCGTTCCGCGCGCGCTACGCGGACACGCCGCGCGACAAGGCGCGCGAGCTCGGGCGCGAGGTGCTCGGCCTTCCGGCGGAGCAGGTCTTCGAAGAGGTGCCCTCGTCGTGACGGCGGCCTGGATCACGGGGTGGCTCGCGATCGTCGCGATCGTGTTCTCCGTGGTCGTCCCCGTCGTGCAGCGCGTCCGCTTCGGCAAGCGCGCCGCGCCGGGCTCGCCTTCGATCCGCACGCACGTGTACGTCGGGCTCGCGACGGCGGCGCTCGCGTTCCTCCACACCATCGTCGTGATCCCGGAGCTCGGCTCCCCGGCCGCGACCGCAGGCGGGATGACCGCGCTCCTCCCCGGCGGCATCGCGTTCTTCCTCCTCGTCGCGCACGCGGGCCTCGGCCTGCAGCTCCGCAACCCGAAGCTGAAGGACCGTACCCGCGTCCGCCGCTCCCACACCACCACGGCGATCCTCATCAGCCTCGCCGTCGCCGCCCACGCGCTCGCGTTGCGCGCGGCGGGTTGAGCGAAGCCGTCAGTTCAAGCTGCTCGGCTTGCGGGTGGCGAAGACCTCGTCCCAGTTGTCGCGGTAGGCCTTCGTCGCGACCTGGGCTGGGCCCTTGTGCGTGGGCGGAAGGGCGGGCGCTTGCGCGGGCGGAAGGGCGGGGGCGCGGTAGCTGTCGGTGACGTCGCAGACGCGGGGGTTCTCTTTTCGCGGCTGGAGCGTGACGAGCTCGCCGGTGAGGGGCCGGCCCTCTTCGACGTTGCGGAGCTCGCCCGCTTCGAGGCGCTGATCGCGCGCGCGGAGGACGTGAACGCCGCCGCCGTCGGCGGTGGGCGGACCGAGCAGTACGACGTCTTTCGGCTTCTCGTCCTCCGCCATGAAATGAGGATAGCCCGCTCAGCGGTAAGGCGCATGCGGCGCGTGACGCGCGGCGATGAGCACGAGGGCGTCGCGGGCGGCGTCGAGGACGATGGGATCGCTCTCCGTTCCGCGCCACGAGATCGTCACCTTGTGCCCGTCGGAGCGGAGCCATACGCCGGTGCGGAGCTCGTCGAGCTTGAGGAGGAGGGGGCGCACCTCGCGCAGGACGTCGGCGTCCTCGGCCGCTCCTTCGAGCACGACGTACGCGCGATCGAAGTCGGCGTCGCCGAGCGCGAGGACGCCTTCGCGCTCCCACACGAACGCGCCGCGCTGACCCACCGACAGCACGGCGGCGCGGCCGCGCGGCGCGTCGGTCGAGACGCGCGTGCGGATGTCGCCGTGGAGGCGATAGAGGTCGATCGCGAAGACGATGCCGTCCTTCGTCCCGTTCACGCGCGGGCTCGCGCCGCGTGGCTTCGACGTCGCAGGGACGAAGAGGAGCCCGCGCGAAACGGCGTAGAGGTTCAGCGCGCGCGCCGCCGCCGTCCGGCGGTGAACGCCGCTCCCCGCCGCCCACGCGGCGAGGGTCAACGTCGCCCCGAGGACGAGGAGCTCGAGCACGAGCGAGGGGACAACCCTCGCGCGCGAAGGTTCCGCGCGTTCCCTAGATCGTCTTGCAGCCGCAGCCGCAGCCGTTCTGGAAGTGCACCTGGCCGGGGCCGCACGTGAAGCTGATGTCCTGGCACTGCGCCGGCGACGCGACGTAGTGCACGCCGGGAGACGGGCTGTGCGGGTCGCACGCGCAGATCTTCTTCGTGCACGTGATGCCGCCCGGGCCGCAGGTGCACGTGTTGCAGCCGTCGGCCGACGGGAACGTGTCGCCGCTCAGGTGGAGCGCGCTGCCGTACGAGCACGTGACGCTCGGACGAACGTCGACCGACGTCGTGAACATGGCGGGGAGGAGCTGGTAGTCCTCGAACACGACGCGGAACGTGGTGTTGGGCGCCACGCTCGGCGGGACGACGAAGCGGATGCGCGCGTCGTGCGTGCCCGGCTCCGCGTCGTCGTTGTACGCGAGCACGTTCCACTGCGCGTCGGTCAAGAACGCGACCGCGTCGCCGACCGGCGAGCGGACCCAGACCGTGAGCTGATCGCCGCCGCGCGCGGTGAACGTCCACGCGCTCCGCCGCGGCGGCATGTAGCGCCCGGCGTGGACGCCGCCCGGCTCGAGCCGGCCGAGCACCGTCGCGGTGCGAAGCGTGAGCTCGGCCTCGCTCACGTCGACGGGCTCCTTCTCCTCGTCCACCTCGCTCGAACAGCCCGCGCCGCCGACGATCCCGAAGGCGGCGAGCAGACCCAAGACAAAGAGGCGCGGTGACGTCATGTGGAGGACCGGCGCGGTCTAGCACCGGTCGGTGTATGGTCAAGGCGATGACGACCCGGGTAGCGATCGGTTTTTACGCCACTTTTCTAGTTGCAGCGTGCGGCGGCGCCGACGCTCCGTCGCCGAAGACGCCCGTTTCTCCCGCGCCGGCTCCCGCGGCGGCCGCCTCCGCGCCGGTCGCGACGCCGAGCGCGTGGACGTTGCCGGAAGGCCCGCGTGACGCGGAAAAGACGCCGCCCGCCGTCCCCGCCTACAAGCTCGAGACTTGGAAGAGCGCGATCGGGAAGGTCAAGGGTGTGCCGGCGCCGGCCGCCGAGTGCAAGGACTGGCAGAAGCGCACGGCTTCTGAAAACGACGAAGCGACGGCGAAGAAGGCGGCCGCGGGCGACGTTCCGCCCGGCTGCGCGGACGCGATCGTCGATCGGTTCCTCCTCGATCCGAAGCGCGGCGACGCGACGGACGAGACCTCGCACCGCCTCGTCGGGCTCTCGCTCGCGGGACGCCTCGCGCGCACCGCCGCGAGCGCGCCGGTGATGAAGGACGCGTCCGACAAGGAGAAGGTGAAGAAGTTCATCCAGGGTCCGCTCCGCACGTGGATGATGGAGCAGGCGACCGCGATCGACACGCTGAGCGCGGCGGGCACGACGCTCGCGCCGGCGGGGCGCGCGATCGTCGCGACGGAGGCGGGCATGGCGGATCTGCGCCTCGTCGACAAGATCCGCAGCGCGCCGACCCCCTCGACGTGGGACAAGGAGCTGAAGGCGGTGTACGAAGCCGCCCTCGACGAGGCGCTCGAGCCGCGCAAGACACGCGGTCGCGACGCGGCTCTCGTCGGCCTCTCCGACTTCGCCGCGCTCGGCGTCGCGACCGACGCGCGCGTCGATCGTGCGCGCGCGCTCCTCTCGAAGATGTACGGCGGGCGCCGCGTCGACGCGCTCGACGGGCTCTTCCTCCCGAAGGAGTCGCCCGCGATCGCGCGCTCGTGGCCGCGCTTCGAGCTCGGGCGGAAGTACTGGCGCAAGGTCGACTTCGTCGAAGCGGCGCACGCGGCGGCGAAGGAGGAAGGTGACGACGCGCGCCTCGTCCTCGCGCTCTCGCTCGCCCTCGCGCACGGTCCGAACAGCGTGAAGGACATGATGGCCGCGCCGTCCCCCGCCACGCTGGGCCTCGATCGCACCGACGCCCTCGACGACCTCGCCGCGAAGGGAGGCCTCAACGCCGGCGACGCCGCCTACGACGCCGCGTACCTCCGCTCGCTCGCGGTCCCCGACGGCGCCGCCGCCTCCGCCCACCTCACCGACGTCGCGTCGCGCGCCCACAAGGCCGCCGCCCTCCTGACCGACCCCGCAAAAAAGAAGGCCGCCGAACAACTCGCCACCGACACCGAAGCCGCCGCCAAAGCAACGAAGTAGCGCCGGCCCAGACCGCCGTCAGGGGAACAAGCGCCAAGGGGACACCCCTCTCGGGGGTCCGGGGGCGTCGTAGCGCGCGCCCAGCGCGCGCGAAGAACCCCCCCGGCGGGGAGAGCTTGAGAGGGGCAGAGCGGCAGAGCCCCTCTCGAATCTGCGGGGGTCCGGGGGCGTCGTAGCGCGCGCCCAGCGCGCGCGAAGAAACCCCCGGCGGGGAGAGCTTGAGAGGGGCAGAGCCCCTCTCAAACAAGATGAAGCAGCACGGCGGTCACGTTGTCGGCGCCGACCTGTTCGTCGGCGGCTTGGACGAGCGCGTCGCAGCGGGACGAGAGGTCCTCCTCGTCGTTCGAGATGATGGCGCGGATCGTGTAGTCGTCGAGCTGGCGCGTGATGCCGTCGGAGCAGAGGAGGTAGAGGTCGTTCGCGAGGAGCGGGAAGTAGCTCACCGAGACGTCGAGGTCGGGACGAATGCCGACGATGCGCGTCACCACGTTCGGGTGCTGCTGATCGATCTCCGCCGCCTGATCGAGCGTCGCGCCGGTGCGCCACATCTCGAGCGCGAGCACGTCGTCCATGCTGAGACGCCGGAGCTCGCCGCCCGTCTCGTCGGCCGACGCGTACGTCGCCGGATCGTAGCCGCGGCGGTAGCGATAGAGCCGGCAGTCACCGGCCGACACCGAGATGAGCCACGGCGGCGCGAGGCGGAGGCCGATGAGCGCGCAGCCCATCCCGACGCTGTCGCCGACCGCGTTCTGCAGGATGCGCGTGTTCGCCTCGAGCACCGCGACCGCGAGCGGATCCGCGCCCGGCGGCGCGAGGCCGCCCTGCGACATGCCCGCTTCGCGGCCCGAGAAGTAGCGGCGGAAGCTCGTCACCGCGAGGTCCGCCGCCATGCGCCCCGACGACTCGCCGCCCCCGCCGTCCGCGACGATGAACACGCTCGCGCTCTCGATCGCGCCCCACGCGTCTTCGTTGATCTCTCGGTGCCGCCCCGTGACCGACGCGCCCGCGTAGTCGATGACGGTGCGCGTGCCGGGCATGCGGTACGGCATGGGCCTACGATCCTACGCGAATCGGAGCGGTCTCGGGGGATATCCTCGGAGGATGATCCGCTTCGGCGCCACCGACGTCCGCGTTCGACGCCGTCCGCGCGTCGCGTGGATCGTGGCGCTGGCGCTCGCGGTGCCGGCGCTCCTCGCGGCGGTGGGGCTCGAGCTCGCCGCCGGTCTGCTCCTGCTCGGCGGGCTCTTCCTCTTCTTCATGCTCCCCGCCGTGCTGTACGAGGACTCGCTCCTCGGCGAGCGAAACGTCCCGGTGCTGTCGGCCGATCGCGCGGGGATCGCGTTCGGGAAGCGCCTCGTCCTCCGTCGCGAGCGCATCGACGCGGCCTTCGTCGAGCCGCTCGCGGACGGCGGGCGTCAGGTGCACCTCTGGGGCAAGCGCGAGCGCGACGACCTCGTGCTCTTCCTCGACGACGAGAAGCGGGCCGCGCTCCTCCTCGACGCGCTCGGCCTCACCCCCGACGCGCACGCCGCGCGCTTCGTCGTCGAGAGCGCGCCGCTTCGATCGCGCGCGAGGCAACGGCTCGCGGCCGCGCTGCGGATGGCGGGCGGCTTCGCGATCGCCGGCGCGGTCGTGTGGGCGATGGGTCACGTGCCGCTCGCGGGCTTCTCGCTCGTGCCGCTGCTCTGGCTCTACGGCGTGCTCGTTCGCTTCCTGCGCCGTCACCGCCGCGTCACGCTCGGCAGCGACGCGCTCGTCGTGGAGGAGGAGATCCCGTTCGCCGCGATCGCGAAGGTGAGCGCGGTGGGCGATCGCGACGCGCACGTGGAGCGCATCGCGGGCGATCGGATCGTGCTGCGGTTCGACGGCCGCGAGGCGAAGGACAAGCGGGCGACGTTCATCGAGCGCCTCCAGCAGAGCGTCGCGCGCGCGGCGGGGGCGACCCACCTCGGCGCGCTCCTCGCGCCGGGAGGGCGCAGCTCGGAGGCGTGGCTCGCGGAGCTGCGGCGCATGAGCGGCGGCGAGGGATACCGCGGCCCGAGCCTGCCGCCGGAGGAGCTGTGGCGCGTCGTCCTGCACCCCGGCGCGGAGGCGGGGGCGCGGGCCGGCGCGCTCGCGGCGCTCGTCGCCGGCTTCGACGAGGACGACCGCGTCCGCGTGGGGACGATGAGCGAGAGCACGGTGCGGGTCGATCTCCGCGCCGCGCTCGCCGCCGCCGCGCGCGAAGGCGCGACCGACGACGCGGTGGTGACGGCGTTCCTCGGCGCGAGCGAGCGATGACGAGGAGCTTCGTCGTCGTCGGACAGAAGGCGATCGCGAGCGACGACTTCCTGCTCGACGATCTGCCGGGGACGAGCGGGCGCATCGACGTGCTCGTGCGCTGCTTGCGCGCGACGCTCCTCTCGTCGCACGGCCTCCGCCGCGACTGCATCGCGTACCTCGTGCTCCTCGGCGGACCGCGCGCGCCCCGCGTCGTCCGCGTCGACGGCGCGACGGCGCAGTTCATCCGGCCCGACGAGCGCGCCCTCGGCGGGATGGTGAAGAAGGTGCTCGCGACGCACGACGACGACGACCGCGAGGGCTTCGTCCTCGTGAAGCCCGGCGTCGCCGTCGCGCGCGGCGGGATCGACGCCGTCCTCGCCGACGTCGCCGGCGCGGCGCTCTTCGTGCTCGCGGAGGAGGCGGAGGACATCCGCGCGGCGCCGATCGATCCCGCGTCCGACGTCGTCTTCGTCGCGGGCGATCACGTCGGCCTCCCCGACGACGTGCGCGCGCGGCTCGACGCCGCCGGCGCGCGTCCGGTCTCGCTCGGCCCCGTCAGCGTGCACGCCGACGACGCGATCGCGATTGCGATGAACGAGCTGGATCGGCGAGCTATCCTGACGCCATGACGCCCGCGCGCACGCTCGTCCTCGTGGGCGCGATCGCGCTCGTGGGCTGTCTGTTCCCGTCCTTCGACGACTTGAAGAGCGACACCAAGACGACGCCGCGACCGGACGCGGGCAGCGACGGCGACGACGATGACGGCGACGACGACGACGCCACGCCGCCCGACGCCGGCGGGACGAAGCTGCCCGACGGCGGCGACTTCCCCGCGCGGCACATCGACTGCAACGACGTCTGTCCGATCGCGGACGCGCTCTGCTGCACGACGGTGGGCGGCGCGAGCTGCCAGCCGCTCGAGGCCGAGACCTTCTGCCCGGTCCAGGGCGGCGAGGTCTTCAAGTGCGACGGCGACGAGGACTGCGACCCGGGACAGGTATGCTGCTACGCCGAGAAGAGAGGGACGTGCAGCGCGACGTGCGCGGGGCAGCAGCTCTGTCACGGCTCGCCCGGCTCGTGCCCTCCCGGTAAGACTTGCACCGGCACGATCGCCGGCCATTTCAAGGCCTGCCAATGACGCGCGAAGAAGAGACCCGCAGCCTGATCAACCGTGCGCCGCGCGATCCGGACGCGCCGCGGCCGTCGTTCTCCCTCACCGTCGTCTCGGGCGCCGATCGCGGGCTCGTCGTCGAGCTCGACGGCGCGACCGCGGCGTCGCGCACGCTCGTCGGCGCCTCGCCCGCGTGCACGTTGCGGCTGACCGATCCGCTCGTCTCGCGCCGTCACGCCGCGTTCGAGGTCGAGGCGGACGGCCTCCGCGTGCAGGACCTCGGCTCGAAGAACGGCACCGTCGTGAACGGCCTCCGCGTCACCGACGCGCTCCTCGCCGGCGGCGAGGTCGTGCGCGTCGGCGCGACCATGATCAAGGCGGAGCGCCTCGCGCGCGTCTCGACGACGAAGACGCCGACCGCGATGGCGTTCGGCCGCGTCGTCGGCGGGAGCCCGGAGATGCGTCGGCTCTATCCGCTCTTGCAGTCGCTCGCGGCGTCGACCGATCCGGTGCTGATCGAAGGAGAGACCGGCACCGGCAAGGAGCTCCTCGCGGAGGCGCTCCACGAGAAGGGCCCGCGCTCGGCGGGGCCGTTCGTGGTGTTCGACTGCGCGTCGCGGACCGGCGGGAGCGCGATCGCGGCGCTCTTCGGGGTGGAGGGCGGCGCGGCGGGCGTGTTCGAGCAAGCGCGCGGCGGCACGCTCCTCCTCGACGAGGTCGCGGAGCTCGAGCCCGAGGCGCAGGCCGGCCTCCTCGACGCGCTCGCGCAGGGTCGCATCCTCCGCGAGGGCGCGCGCGACTTCGCGCCGATCGACGTGCGCCTCCTCGTCGCCACGCGCCGCGATCTCGACGCGGAGGTGCAGGAGGGACGCTTCCGCGAGGACGTCCTCGCGTGGCTCGCGCCTCATCGCGTCGAGCTCCCGCCGCTGCGGAAGCGGCAGGGCGACGTCGGCCTCCTCGCGCGCCACTTCTGGCGCGTGATCGGCGGCGGCGACACGCTGCCCGCCGACTTCGCCGCGCGGCTCGAGACGTACGCGTGGCCCGGCAACGTCCGCGAGCTCGCGAACATGGTCGCGCGCCGCTTCGCGAGCGGCCAGGACGAGGCGGAGGCGATCCCGCACGCGGGCACCGACGCGACGCTCGGCGCCGCGCTCGAGAAGATCCTCGAGAGCGACATGCCGTTCTCGAGCGCCCGCTCCGCCGCCCTCGCCGAGTTCGAGAAGCGCTACGTCGCGCGCGTGCTCGCCCGCCACGGCGGCCACGTCGGCCGCGCCGCCGCCGCGTCGGGCATCGCGCGCCGCTACTTCCAGGTCCTGCGCGGTCGGAGCCGCTGAGCGACTCAGAACTCGAAGCGGAGCGGACGGAGCGCGGTCGCCGCCGGCTTGCGTGCAAAATACACGATCGCGGCGGCCCCGAGCGCGAGGACGGAGATGCCGAGGCTGACGCCGGAGGCGATGAACTGCGTCTTCACCGGGTCGATGTCGGCGTCGGTGCAGCCGGCGGCCGTCTTCGCGCAGCCGTTCTCGAGGTCGCTGTAGCCGGAGCGCCCCAGCACCTGGAAGACGACGAACGACACCAGCGCGACGCCGCCGACGACGCCGAGCGTGAGCGGGACGACGTTGGAGTCACCCGGGGCCTCCGTTGAATCATCGATTTTCGGTTCTTTCGTCTCTTTCGTTTCGGCGGGTCTCTCGTCCGCGAGGCGGACCTCGACCACCCGCTTCTTCTCGCCGAGCGCGACGAGGACCTTCTCCTCCGCCGCCTCGCCGCTCTTCGACCGCGCCTTGATCGTGCGCGGACCGGGGTCGACCTCGACCGGGTTGCCGTCGAGCGCGACCGGCGCGTCGTCGACCGTGACGTGCGCGCCGAGGACGTCCTTGCCGGAGGCGTCGACGACGCGGACGATGATGGTGGGCGTCTCCTCGTCGACCTCGCGGAGCCACTTCTCGCAGTCGGTGCGGATGACCTCCTTGCAGCTCTTCTGCGCGCAGACGAGGAGCTGCGCGCGCGCCTCGTGGAGCTTGCCCTGCTTCTTGAGGTCCTGCGCGCTGTCGGCCGCGTCACGGCAGCCGGCCGCGTCCGCGACGGAGGCGAACGAGAGCACGACGAGGGCGGTCGCTACGAGCGCCGCCGCGCTGGGCAACGTCAGTCGCAATCTCCTTGGTATATCTTCTTCCCGCTCGCGGGATCGATCTTCGAGACGCAGGGCGCCTTCGCCGGCGCGCGCGGCTTGACGACGACGGAGGGCCTTCGCGGCGCGGGCGGCGGCGGCGGCGGCGCGGGGGTCGAGAGCGACGGCGACGGCGCGGGCGCGGGGACGATCGGATCCGCGGTCGTCGGCGCGGGCTCCGGCGCCGGCGTCGCGGTGGGAAGTGGGTCGAAGGCCGGGGCGCGCGTCGGTGGCGGCGCGATCTTCGACCACGAGAGGGCGACGATCAGCGTGAGGAGCGCCGCGAGGCCGAAGACGGCGTACGCGATCCGGTCGACGCGCGAGCGCGCGGGCGGCGGAGGAGGTGGGGCGTGCGGGAGCTCGACGTGGTTCTTCGTGATCGGCTCGCCCCACGACGTCATCGTCGCTTCGTTCTCGATCCCGGCGAGACCCGGCGCGGGAGGCGGGCCGACGAGCGACGGCCCCGTGATCGGCTCGGGCACGATGATGTGTCGCGGCTCCGCCTCCGTCGCGCGAGGCTCCGTCGTGCGAGGCTCCGTCGTGCGAGGCTCCGTCGTGCGAGGCTCCGAGATGCGCTCCGTGGGGGTCATGAGCGTCCCCGAAGGAGGAGGCTTCGCGTAGTCGGAGCGGCGCGGCGTCGTCGGGAGCTCCGCGACCTCGGGGATGGAGGCGGCGGTCGATCTCGGCGAGCCCTCTTCCTCCGCCCGCGCGACCGCCGCGCGTCGGGTCGCGAGCGTGTCGGCGGCGGTGGCCTCGACCCAGGCCGCGACGTCGCGGCCGAGCGCACGCTGGACCGCGTCTTCGAGCGCGACCGCCATCGCGCGCGCGGTCTCGAAGCGGTTCGCCGGCTCCGCGTCGAGGGCGCGCATCACGATGTCGTCGAGCGCGGACGGAAGATCGGAGGCGTGTGTGCTCGGCGGCTGCACCCAACCGACGAGGATCTTCTCCATCGTCGCCGCCTCGCTCTCGGAGGCGAAGAGGCGTCTCCCGGTGAGGAGCTCCCACAGCACGATGCCCGCGGCGTAGACGTCCGTGCGGCGGCTCACCTGATCGCGCCGCAGCTGCTCCGGCGCCATGTACGCGAGCTTGCCCTTGAGGTCGTTCTCGCCCGTCGCCTCCTGGCGCTTCTTCGCGTTCGCGCGCGCGATGCCGAAGTCGACGAGGCGTGCGACGCCGTCGGCGCCGACGAGGACGTTCTGCGGGGACACGTCGCGGTGGACGATCTCGAGCGGCTTGCCCGTCTCGCTCTTCGCCTCGTGCGCGGAGTGGAGGCCATGCAGCATCTCCGACACGACCGCGACGACGATGGGGAGCGGGACGCGCCTCCCTTCGCTGCGGCGAAGGAGCGCGGAGAGCGCTTCGCCGTCGACGTACTCCATGACGATGAGGAGCTCGCCGTCGGTCGAGACGACGTCCAGGGTGGGGACGACGTTCGGGTGCCGGATGCGCGCGGCGAGCCGCGCCTCGTCGGCGAACGCGGCGGCGAAGGAGGGATCGGTGCAGAGGTGCGGGTGGAGGCGTTTGATCGCGACCGTGCGCGAGAAGCCCGCCGAGCCCACGAGCCGGCCGAGGTGCACGGTCGCCATGCCGCCGGCAGCGATGCGCTGACCGAGCGCGTAACGGCCGACGTTCACGGGGGAGCTCGCCATCGTGCGGTCTCTTCGGAGCGTACCAAGAAGCGCACGCGACGTCGTCGCTCGAGCTGGCTCGACGATTGCCAGTGGAGGGGATCCGAAAGCGAGGTCATCGTGCGTTTCGATCGTTCATCTGCCATTCCTTTTCTCCTCACCAGCGCTCTCTTGGTCGTCGCGTGCTCGTCGTCGAACGACGGGGACGGCTCCTCTTCGAGCGGCGGCAGCTCCACGGGAGGTGTCGGAAATAGCAGCGGAACCTCGACCACGGTGGACCCCAAGGACCCGAACCCGGACGCGGGCTCGAACGGCACCGTCGGCGAGGGAGGCACGGTGGAGGACGGCTGCGGCGCGAACGGCTCCGTCAAGTGCGCGCAAGGCCAGCCGTGCAAGGAAGACGCAGACTGCAATGGGGCATGCAGCTACGCCGGGACGTGCGTGGACGCCCCGAGCTGCAAGTACCACCTCGGCGGCGACACCTGCGGCAAAGGCGAGGTCGGCACCGACCTCGCGCAGCACGAGAACTGCTGCCGCACGCTCCCGGTGAAGGGCTTCACCGACGGCGCGCACCCCGGCAAGGAGGTCTACCTCGACAAGTACGAGATCACGGCTGGCCGCGTGCGCGCCTTCCTCGACGCGATGAACGCGCGGTACGGCAAGGTCGACATGCAGCGCTGGGTCAACGAGAACGCTCCGCCGCAATGGAACCCGAACTGGACGCCGTTCCTCCCCGCCGATCGCGACGCCGGCGCGCTCCTCGTGAAGAAGGAGAACCTCGGCGATCCGCGGCCCGCGCCGGACAGCATGCAGCCGGTCCCGACGAGCGATCAGAACAAGCACACCGGCTCGGACTACCAGTTCAACGCGGAGCTCCTCCTCTATCTCCACGGCAACAACTGCGGGACGCAGCAGCAGTCCTACGGCTTCCCGACCTTCTTCTATCCCGGCGACGTCCTCGCGAAGCTGAACGTGGGCACGACGACGTTCCCGCCGCGCGCGGACGGCAAGGACGACAACGGCGTGCTCATCCCGGCGAGCGAGCACCTCGACGTGAAGTCGATGAACTGCATCACGAACGCGATGCTCGTCGCGTTCTGCGCGTGGGACGGCGGTCAGCTCGCGACGGAGGAGGTGCTCGACTACGTGACGGGCACGCCCGCGTCGCTCGGCGACAAGGCCGGCTGCGGGACGCAGTCGAACGGCACCGATCCGCCGGAGACCGACGCGCAGATGAAGGGCGGTCGCTGCGCGGACCTCGACAAGATCAACGCGACGTTCGACGCGGGCGGCCAGCTCCCGCGCCCCGATCACCCGGCCAACACGTACAACTACATGTTCCCGTTCCTCGGCGACGCGGTGAGCCACGACAAGTCGTGGGTCATCGCCGCGCCGGGCCGCGGCACGTGGGCGACGAACAAGGAGCCGGCCGACATGGTCCGCATCGATCCCGCCGACGAGCCGTGGATGGACCTCCACGGCAACGTGATGGAGGCCGCGCTGAAGACGACGAACGGCCAATCGACGGGCCAGTTCGCGATGAAGTACCGCGGCATCGGCTACCAGAGCGCGCGCTCGCACCTCAACATCGACGTCGAGTGGGGCGTCGACGGCATCAAGCGCATCGCGCGCGCCGAGGCAAAGGCCGCCTTCACCGGCGGCCGCTGCATGCGCTTCAAGTGAGGAACGCGCGAGCGCGAAGCGGCACTACCAGATGTCGGCTTCGCGCTCCGCCACCACGGCGCGGACGAGCCATCGCAGCAGGTCGACGTCCGTGCAGTCCTTGATGCGAGCGCGCCCCGCCGCCGAGATGCGGAGCGAGCGCGCCCTGATGACCGCGAGGAGCGAGCTCCGCGTGCCCTTGGCGACGCCCTTCGCTACGCCGTCCTTCATCCCATTGCCGTAGAGCCTCTTCGCGGTCGGCCCTTGGTACACGTAGTCGAAGAGCGGCATGAGCTTCCCGTATCGGTGGAGGAGCCGGCGATGAACGGCTTCGAGGAGATCAGCGTAGGTCCCCGCCCGTTCCACGTCCAGGCGGCGAGCGGCGTCGAGCGCGGCGACCATCGCGTCCTCGCCGCGCGCTTCATGCGCATGCACGAGCGCGCTGACCATCGCGAGCTCGGCGAAGCGCGCCGCGTCTTCTCGACGCGTGATGAGAGGGATCTGCTCCGGCCCGAGCACGATGGGGCGGAGCGGGCTCTCCGGCTGAAGCGACGCGATCGGCCGCGCCGCCCAGCGCGCGACCCGCGCGTTCGGCGCGATCACGACGAGGCGGCAGGGGCAGCGTAAGCGCGCGTGGAGCGACGCGAGGTAGAGCGGCCACGCGAACTGCTTCGCGCGCGTCAGGGGTGGCCGGGGCCAGAACGGGCCAGGCCAGGGGCCAGGGGAGGCGGGGCTTGGTCTCGGGGCGAGATCGCGCTAAGCGGCTGCCGCGGTGCGGTTCTGGCTGTTTCTCGTCGTCCCGGTCTTCGGGCTGGTCTTGCTCG